>JBKPCB010000150.1:0-10719 GCA_046727155.1 Candidatus Methylomirabilota bacterium
AGGACAACGAGCGCGCGGCCGTCGTAGACCAACTGCAGCGGCCGCGGCACGCCCGTGGCGACGATCTCGAACGGCGGGCCGGACTGCGCCCGCGACGACTCACCCGCCAGCGCGAGCAGAACGAGCCCGAAGGCAACGGCCCCGATTCCCCTCACGGCGCTTGCTCCTTCTCATTGCTCTCGGACGGCGGGGCGCTTGCGACCGCTCACCTCGCACGCGGGGGGCGTCCTCACATTGTTCGCCTCGGACGGCGGGGCCCCAGCCCCGCGACGTCCTACGGCTCACCCTTCGCCCCAGCCGTGCTGCGGCTCGCCCTGCGCCCGCGACGTCCTGCGGCTCACCCTTCGCCCCGACCGTGCTGCGGCTCGCCCTGCGCCCGCGACGTCCTACGGCTCGGACTATAGATCTGCTCGCCTCGGACGGCGGGGCCCCAGCCCCGCGACGTCCTACGGCTCGCACTACATTCGCCGGCCGGGGGCCCGAACGGCGGGGGTACTCCCGACTCCTACTACTCGGCCGTAGCCTTTTCGGTCAGCGGCCCGCCGGGGGTGCTGATCAGCAGCAGCAGGTACCTGACAGGCGTCGAGCCGGGGTTCGAATGGTTGTGCCACACGCCGGGGACGTCCATGTACGACTGCCCCTCGGTGTGGTACTGCACGCCGGCCACGCCCACGGGCCCACCCTCGCTATTGGTCGTGAGAAAGCCTTCGAGGACATAGATGTAGGAGGTCACCATGTGGCGCTGGCGGCCCGTCTGCCCGCCGGGGGCGATGGTGACGATCTGCCCGGTGAGCACGACGGGCACGTTCGTCACTCCACGGAACCCGCCGAGGGAGGTCACCAGGTTCTTCGTCGTCACACCCTTCTCCCCCACCGCCTTGGCATCTTGTGCCTGGGCCACCGGCGCGCTCAGGGCTCCGTATTGCGCCTGGGCGCCGCCCACCACGATCAACAATGCCACGAGGACTGCGATCGCCGCCTTGAGTCTCATCGATTTCCTCCCCGATATACTGCCAGATTGAGTGCCGCTACTTGATCGCCGCGCCAGTGATGCCCGTGACGAACTTGTCCAGGAACAGGTTGTAGAGGATCGCGACCGGCACGCCGACCAGCAGCGCGCCCGCCATGAGCGAGCCCCAGAAATACACGTCGCCCCGGATCAGCTCGGTCGCGACGCCAAGGGGGACCGGCTTCTGGTCCGAGACCGAGACGAATGCCAGCGAGTAAAGGAAGTCCTGCATGGACAGCGTGAAGGAGAAGATGACCGAGGTGATGAGCCCGGGCCAGCTCACGGGCAGGACGACGCGCAGGAGCGCGCCCAGCTGGCCGCAGCCGTCGATCATCGCCGCCTCCTCGATCTCGAACGGCACGGTCTTGAAGAACCCCATCAGGAGCCAGGTGCAGAACGGGATCGTGAACGTCGGGTAGATCGCAACGAGCGACCACCAGGAATCCTGAAGATCGAGCATGCTCACCACCCGGGCCAGCGGGAGGAAGAGGATGATGCCGGGCACGAGGTAGGTCATGAAGATGGCGATGCCCAGGTTCTCGGCGAAGGGCAGCCTGAGCCGCGCCAGGGCGTACCCCGCGGGAACCGCGGTGAGGATCGTGATCACCGAGACCCAGAACGAGATCGCCATCGTGTTCACGATCCAGTCGCCGTAGAACGTCCGGTTGAAGAGGAAGTCGAAGTTCTTCCAGGTGGGCGGCAGGTGGAACCAGAACGGCACGATGTCCATCCGGTAGAGGTCCGGCTCCTGCTTGAGCGCCGTGATGAGCATCCAGAAGAGCGGGAAGATCGCGATGACGAGAAACGGCATCAGCCCCAGATAGATCAGAGCGTGACGCCGGATCTCCTTCGAGCGGTGGGTGCGCGGAGGAGCCTGAACGGCCATCGTCGCCATCAGAACTGCCTCCGCCTCAGGGTCCGAAGGAGCAGGATCATTGCGGGCAGCAGCAGCGGGAAGAGGAAGAGCGAGATGGCGGCGCCACGGCCCAGCGCGCCGCCACGGATGCCGGTATTGTACGCCAGAGTGGGGAGGATCTCGGTGGCCCCGTCGGGACCGCCGTTGGTCAGCAGGTACACGATGCTCAGGTCGGACAGCGTGAAGACTGTGTCGAACGCGGTTCCGATGAACAGGATCGGCGCGATCATCGGCACGATGACCAGCCGGAACCGCTGCATGAACGAGGCGCCGTCCACCTTGGCCGCCTCGATGATCTCGGGGGCGACCGAGGTCATGCCGGCCATCAAGACGATGGCGCCGAACGGGAAGCCACGCCAGACATTGACGAACATCACGGAGGCGAGGGCGAGCCCCGGCTGGCCGAGCCACACGGGCCAATCCGGCGAGCCGTACGCCCCAATCAGGTGCATCTGGTTCAGAGCCCAGTTCAGCACGCTGAACTGGGAATCGAACATCCACTTCCACCCGAGAACGGCGATGGCGATCGGCAGCGTGAACGGGACGACGACGAGCGCCCGCACGATCTTGCGTCCCCGGAAAGGCTGGATGAGCAGGAACGCCAGCGTGGTGCCGAGGATCCCCTTCAGGATGAAGGCGCCGATCGTGAACACCAGCGTGTTGCGCAGGGCCACGTAGAACACCGAGCTCTCCAGCGCCGCGGTGAAGTTCTCGAACCAGACGAAGCGCGCCACGGGATCGCCGACGGAGGCGTCGCTCATGGAGAGGTAGAGGGAGAACAGGAAGGGCACTCCGACCAGGAGCCCAACGTAAAGGACGGCCGGCGCGAGCAGCGAGTAGCCGAACACCCAGCGGCGGGCGGTCGGGGTGCGCCACCATGGGCGCACCCCTATGCGCCGGCCCAATGCGACTGACAATGACGTTTCGGGCGGAGCGCTCCCGCCCGCCGAAGCTTCGGCCATCCGCTAGGAGGCTTTGTGCTTGGCGTAGATCCGCCGGATCTCACCCACTCCCCACTTCATCGTCTCTTCGAGGTCGCCGCCGCGCGCGACGCGGGTGAACATGTCGGGAACGACGAAGGTGGTGAGCACTTCCTGGGCTTGCGGCGTCATCGGCCCCGGGTGGCCGAAGAAGGCCGTGATCTTGTCCTGATCCTGCAGGATCGAGAGCTTGGCGTCGTTGCCGAGGGCCGGCATCGGCTTGGCGTACTGGCCGCGCATGAACGGCATATTGTAGCCGCGGCTCGCCAGCATGGCCTCTTTCTGGCTGTCGCTGATGGCCTGGATGAACTCCTTGGCCCCGGCGATGTTCTTGGAGAACTTCCAGATGGCCCAGACATTGGGCTCGCCCACGTTCAAGCGTCCGGCCGGACCGGCCGCTTCGGGCAGGAGGTAGGTTTCCTTGAAGACCTTGGGATTCGTGTCCTCGGTGGTCCGGTACGCCGAGATCGCGTCGTGGACCCAGCAGCCCACGCCGGAGGCGAGGAAGCGGTTGTCCGAGGCGTCGTCCCACGAGAAGACTTCGGGAGTCATGCCCTCGTCGTACATCGCCTTGGCGAACTTGAGCGACTCGCGCATCTCCTTGGAGTCGATCGTGATGTTCTGTCCCGATGGGTCGGTTTCCTTGACGCCGAAGCCGTACATGAGGGAACGCCAGTTGTGATTGGCGTCATTGCAGTGGGAGAACTGCATGCCCGTGGGGTGGCCCTTGGCCTTGAGCAGCCGTCCGGCCTTCCTCAGATCCTCCCACGTGTTCGGCGCTCCGAGTCCCACTGAATCGAAGAGGTCTTTGCGCCACAGAACCGGGATCGCGATGAAGAAGTCGGGGATCCCGAACCACCGCCCGCCTACCTGCGCCGCGCTCTTCGAGCCCTCCATCCACGCGCCGTACTTCTTGCTGAGCCCGTCGGCGACGTCGGAGAGATCGATCAGGTTCTTGTAGTACTGGCCGGTGAGGATCTGGCCGACGAAGTAGATGAGATCGTGCCCCTGTCCGGCGGCGAACTCGGCCGCGTACCGGGCCGGGAGCTCCAGATGCGGAATGTGGTCCACGCGCACCTTGACGCCGGTCTTCTCTCCCCACTTCTTGCAGAAGTCGTCGAACCAGGCGTCGTAGGCCGGGACGAAATGGCTCCAGACCAGGATCCGCAGGTTCGTGCCCTTGATCTGAGCGGGCGCCTGCCGGGCGTCCAGCATGGTCAGCAGGGATGCCCCCGCGATGCCGGCGCCGGCGGTCTTGATGAAGCCGCGGCGGCTCACGGGGGTGGAATCGTTCTGGGTAGGTTGAAGGTCACTCATCGTGGGCCTCCTTACTCGATAGGTGGAGATCGCTGGAACCGTACCGACAGACGCGAGCAGACGGGTCTCCTGACTCACGATCGGCGGTAACGCAGAGCGTTAGCGAAGCGGTGACGCCGCTGTGGGAAGCCGAGTGTCGAGCGACTCAGGTGCACAGGCTGTAACTATCGGCCCAAACCACGGGCGCGAGACGTTACCTTCTTTATCGTCGCGGCCCTCTGCTTGTCAAGGCGAATTTCGGCGGCCTGTTCCCACTCTGTCCGTTGACCGCGCTGCTGCCCGAGGCTACTATCGGCTCGCTCACTCGCTGAGGAGACGCCACCTGTCCTTCGCCTCCCTCGCCCAAGCCCTGGTGTCCGGCGCCCTGGTCGGCTGCTTCTACGCCCTGATGGCCCTCGGCTTTTCACTTCTGCTGGGCGTCGCGCGCGCGATGAACCTGGCCCATGGCGAGCTGATCGTGCTGGGCGGCTATCTGGGCTACTGGCTCTGGGCGGGATCGGGATTGCCCTCGATTCTCCTCGTTCCCGTCGCGGCGGCCGCGCTCCTGCCGCTGGGAATCGTCTGGGAAGCGCTTCTGAGCCGACTGCCCGAGCCGCGGCCGCTCAATAGCCTGGCGTTGACGTTCGGCCTCTCGCTGCTCCTGCAGAACGCGATCCGCGCGCTCTGGCAGGGCGAGTACCGCCTCATCGCCGAGCCCATGCTCGCCGGCGCCTTGCGCGTGGGCCCGGTCACCATCAATACCGGGCGGCTGCTCGTCGCCGCGACCGCGCTGGCCGTCGTCGGATTGCTCTGGCTCGGCCTCACGCGCACCCGCTTGGGCCGAGCCGTCCGCGCCACCAGCATCGACGCGCAGGCGGCGGCGCTGCTCGGCATCAACGTGGATGCGGCGACGCGCGCAACCTTTCTGCTCGCCGTCGGGCTGGCCGGCGCGACGGGCGTGCTGTTCGCCACGCTGCATTACCTCTATCCAGTGGCGGGCGTCGAGCTGACCTTGATGGCCATCGTACTCACCATCTGGGCGGGCGTGGGAAGGCTCCGGAGCGTGTTGGTCGCCGGCATAGTCCTCGGCGTCGCCGAGGCGCTGGCCGTCGCGTGGGCCGGCCCGCGCTGGCGCGAAACGGCGGTGGCGCTGCTCCTGCTTGCCTCGCTCTTCGCCCGCGCCGGTGGCCTGGCGCGCGGCCTCGGCGCCGGAGCCGGGGGCCCCGTCCCCGGAGCCCGATGATGCGAGCCTGGATGGCCGCGCTCGCCGGCGCGGCAGTCCTCGCGGCGCTGCCGCCACTAACGGGTTTCCATCCCTACTGGCTCTATCTGCTCACGACCGCGTTTCTCTGGGCCGCCGTGGCGTCGGCCTGGAACCTGCTCGCCTATGCCGGACAGATCTCCTTCGGCCATGCGGCCTTCTTCGGGCTGGGCGCCTATGCCGCGGCGCTGCTCGCGCTGGGCGGCCTTTCGCCCTGGGCGGCGGGCGCGATCGGCACGCTGGCCGGCGCGGCGGGCGGCCTCCTCATCGGCATCGCCTCGACACGCCTGACCGGCGCTTATCTCGCGCTTGCGACTCTGGCCTACGCAGAAGTGTGGCGCGGCATCGCGCTCAACTGGACGGAAGTGACCGGGGGCGGCGCGGGCCTCATCGGCATCCCCGCGCTGCCCGAGATCGCCTGGCTCCCGGCCGCTCTCACGCGGGGCCGGGCAGGCGCCTACTACATGGCCCTTGCTCATTTGCTGGCGGTCCTCGCCCTCTTCGCCCTCATCCTGCGCTCCCGCGTGGGCTTGGCTTTCGCAGCCGTAAGAGAGGAAGAGGAGCGGGCGAGCCTGCTCGGGCTGAGACCGCTCGGCTGGAAGCTGCTGGCCTTCGCGCTCTCGGGCGGCTTCACGGGCGCGGCAGGGGCGCTCTACGTCTATACGGTGCGCGTGGTGGAGCCCGACCTCGTCTTCGACCGGTATTACTCCATCCTGCCGCTGGTGATGGCGATGTTCGGCGGGCTGCACACCTGGCTCGGCCCCGCCGCGGCAGCCATCAGCCTGTACCTGCTCAGCGAGCTCGTGCTGCATCCTGTGGCGCCCGCGCTCCATCAAGTCGGCTACGCGGTGGCCCTCATCGTCGTGATCCTCTACTGGCCGGGCGGACTGGCCGGCCTCTTCAGCCGAAAGCGCCATGCCCGTCCTTGAGGGGCGCGGTATCAGCATGGCCTTCGGCGGCCTCCTCGCCCTGCGCGGCGTGGACGTGGCCATCGAGGAGCATCAGGTCGTGGGACTGCTCGGGCCCAATGGCTCGGGCAAAACCACGCTGTTCAACGTGATGAGCGGGCTCTTGCGGCCCACGGCCGGCGAGGTGTGGTTCCGCGGCCGACACGTGACGGGCCGGCCACCCTGGGTGATGGGGCGATTGGGTGTCGGCCGGACGTTCCAGATCCCGCGCCTCTTCTCCGGGCTGAGCGTCTTCGAGAGCGTGCTGATCGGCGTGACGTTCCGCGGCCGCGACCGCTACCGGCGCGCCGCCGACCGTCGGAACGAGGCCGAGCGACTCCTCGCGCTCGTCGGCCTCGCCGACAAGTCGGGCGCCCGCGCGATCGAGCTCTCGCTCGGTCAGACGAAGCGGCTCGAGCTGGCGGTGGCGCTCTCGAGCCGACCCGCGTTCCTACTGCTCGACGAGCTGGCCTCGGGCCTCTCTCCCCGCGGCCGCGAGGAAGTGCTCCTCTTCTACGGGCGCCTGCGCGAGCGCGGACTCACCATCTTCGCCATCGAGCATTCCTTCGGTGTGCTCGCCCGTGTGGCCGACCGGATGCTCGTGCTGGACCAGGGACAGATCGTGGCCGACGGCCCGCCTGCCGCCGTGCTTGCCTCCCCGCGCATTGCCGAGGCGTACTTGGGGGAAGAAGATCAGTGAGCTATGCTCTCGTCCAAGCGAAGTCGTGGTCGCATGAAAGGAGCCTTCATGAGCAGCGACAAGATCGACACGATCCGATCCTCGAGCAGCGGGACCATCGGGCGCGCGGTGAGCCAGGTGCGCGGCCAGCGCCTCACCCTCGACTCATCGACGCATCCCCGGACCGACGCCCTCACCAACAGCGAGGCGTTTCTCGCCGGCATCTCGTCCTGTGGCGTGACCCTCATCGAGCTGTACGCCCAGGACAAGGGCATGCCGCTCAAGCGCATGGACATCACGATCGAGGGCATCCGCCCGGGCGCCGAGCCGAACCGTTTTGCGAGCGTCGCCATGCGCTTCGAGTTGGCGGGCGTCACCCAGGCGCAGGCCGAAGACCTCGTGCAGATCTACCGGAACCGCTGACCCCTCTACCGCACGGTCGCGGGCGCGACCGAGGTCAAGGTCGACGTAACGGCGGTGCCGGCCTAGGGACGCCCGGCGACTGTCAAGAGGAGATCACACCATGCGCATCGTGGATCTGAGCATGACCGTGGAAGAGTGCGACTCCGCCCCATTTGCGAAAGACGAATACTATTTCAAACTCAAGCCCATCGTGAAGTGGGAGGAGAAGGGCTTCGTCTCCAATGTGGTCGAGATGACCGTGCACGCCGGCACGCATATCGACTCGCCGCACCACTTCTTTCGTGACATGCCGAACATCGAGAACCTGCCTCTCGACGCGATGATCGGCGAGGCGATCGTGCTCGACCTCACGTTCAAGGGCTTTCCGAACGCGCGGATCATGCCCGAAGACATGGATCGCGCCGAGCGCGCGCTCGAGGCGCAGGGCATCACGATCCAGCCCCACGGGATGCTGTTCGTGCGCACCGACTGGCCCAAGGGCCACAACACCATGGATCCCAAGTGGTGGGACGACTCGCCCTGTCTCACCCAGTCCTCGGCAGTGTGGCTGGTGGCGCGCCAGCCGTCCGTGCTGGGATACGACTTCGCGCAGGAGGAGAAGGGCGCCGACTACGAAAAGGCGGGCGAGATCCTGACCAGCGGAATGCGCGTTCACCGGACGATCCTGCCGAGGATCACGTTCCAGATCGAGAACCTGATGAACCTCGACCAGATCCCGTCCAAGGTAAAGGTGATCGCGCTGCCGGCAAAGTGGCGGACGGAATCGGCGCCGGCCCGCGTCATCGCGCTGCTGGACTGATCGTCTTCCGGCGCTGATTCGAGATTCGAGACGGGAGAGCTATTGAAGGCTTCGAACCTCCACCGCGCGAGTGTCTTCCACCGGCTCCGTTACGAGCCGGCGCGCGTTGTGGGCCGGGCGCTCGTCACCGGCGCGCTCGCTTTTGCTCTCATGACGCCGGGGGCGGTCTCCGCCGAGGAGGTGTTGTCGTGGGAGACGGGGGCCGGCAAGAGCTACGCCATTCCGGCCCTCGAGATCGGCGGCTTCATCTTCGGGCTCAATCAGTTCAACCGGCACGTGATCGATTCGAAGCTGTACGGCACCGACGAGCACACGGTCTGGAAGAACCTGACGAGTGCGGAGGTGATCGACAGGGACCCGTTCAGCGTGAACCAGCTCGGGCATCCGTATCAGGGAGGCATCTACTACGGATTTGCGCGATCGGCCGGCCTCAGCTACTGGCAGTCCGCGCTGTACACCCTCGCGGGCAGCCTCCTTTGGGAGACCTACGGGGAGACCACGCCCCCCTCTCTCAACGACAACATCGCCAGCGGCATCGGCGGCACCTTCGTGGGCGAGGCGCTGTTTCGGATGGCTAGCCTGCTGCTCGAGGGCGGAGGCGAAACCCCGGGGTTTTGGCGCGAGCTTGGCGCCGCGGTGCTTTCTCCACCCACCGGCTTCAACCGCCTCGTCTTTGGCGACCGATTCAAGCCCATCTTCCCGAGCCGCGATCCGGCCGTTTTCGTTCGTTTGCGACTCGGTGCCACCCTCACGACGGACCTGACCGACGGAGGCCTCTCGACCAACGCCAAGCGACAGGAGGGGAGCGCCGACTTCTCCATGGACTACGGGCTCCCCGGGAAGCCTGGGTATCGATACACGCGCCCGTTCGACCACTTCCACCTCGAGTTCACCGCGGTGCCGAATGCGAGTACCGTCGCCAATGCCATCGAGAACGCTTCGATTCGCGGCCTCCTCGTCGGCGCGAAGTACGAATGGGGCGACGCGTATCGCGGGGTGTGGGGCCTCTTCGGGAACTACGACTACCTGTCGCCGCAGATCTTCCGCGTCTCGACCACGGCCGTCTCACTCGGCACCACCGCGCAGTGGTGGCTCTCGCGCGAGGTGGCCCTCCAGGGCACTGCCCAGGCCGGCCTCGGCTTCGGCGCGGCCGGCACGGTCGCCGACAGGGCCGAGCGCGACTATCACTATGGCCTGATCCCGCAGGCGCTCCTCGGGCTGCGCCTCATTTTCGGCGAGCGGGTCATGGTCGAGGCGTCGGGGCGCCAGTACTATGTGGCCGGGACGGGCTCTGGAGGCGGGTTCCGCACCGACGACTTTGGAGGGGAGATCATCGCGCGCGGGAGCGTGGGGTTCACCGTGCGCCTATACGGGCCCCACGCCATCGGGCTCCAGTACCTCGTCTCGAGCCGCGATGCGCGTTTCCCCGGCTTGGGCCACAGGCACCAGTCGGTGGAAACGGTCAGCCTCTCCTACAACTTCCTGGGTCACACTCGATTCGGCGCCGTCGAGTGGCGCCCCGATGAGGCCGCCGGCCGCTGAGCCGGCCTCCGGGACTGAAGACCTGACTCCATGAGTCTGCTCGAGGTACGCGACGTTCACGCTGGCTATGGCGACCTGGAGGTGCTCCAGGGGCTGACGCTCGAGGTGCGCGCGGGAGAGTTCGTGGCGCTGGTCGGGCCCAACGGCGCCGGCAAGTCTACTTTGATGCGGGCGCTGACGGGGCTCGTGCCCGTGCAGGCCGGCGAGATCCGGCTCGACGGCGAGCGGATCGACGGCCGCGCGCCGTACGAGATCGCGGCGCGCGGGCTCGGCATGATCCCGGAGGGGCGGCGCCTGTTCGGCCCGCTGTCGGTGCGCGAGAATCTCGAGCTGGGCGCCTTTCTGCCCCATGCCAGAGAGCGGCGGGAAGGCACGCTGAGGACGATCTTCACGCTCTTCCCCGTGCTCGAGGACAAGCAGCGCGCGCCCGCGGAGATCCTCTCGGGCGGCGAGCAGCAAATGCTGGCGCTGGCGCGCGGGCTCATGGCCTGCCCGCGGCTGCTTTGCCTGGATGATCCCTTCCTCGGGCTGGCGCGCGCCGTGACCGACCGCTTCTGCCAGGCCGTGCGGGCCATCACCGCCGACGGCCTCACGATTCTCGCGGCAGGACAGCACGTGCGACGGCTGCTGAGGCTGGCGACGCGGGCCTATCTGCTCGACGAGGGGCGCGTCGTCGCGGACGGTACGGGGCGAGAAATGCTCGCCGACGAGCGGCTCAGCCGGACTCTGCTCGAGATCGGCCCGGGCGGCGCCCCGCGACCTTGACAGGGGCGTGGTATTCTCGACCGCCGTGAGAGCCAAGTGGCTGCTCATTATTGTCGGACCGGCCCTGTTCATGCTGGCGGGCAGCGCGCTCGTGATCCTGTT
>JBKPCB010000151.1:0-20657 GCA_046727155.1 Candidatus Methylomirabilota bacterium
TCTCAGCCCCGGCGCATCGCCGCCGCGCCCGACGGCACGCTTTGGGTGACGCTGTACGGCGCGGGGAAGCTGATCCACGTCGATCCGGCTGCGGGACACGTGATGAAGGAATACCTCATGCCCGCCGGCGCCACGGGCGGACCTTATGCGGTGAGCGTAGACGGCGCTGGCATCGTCTGGGCCAATGAGATCCAGACCGACACCGTCGCCCGCTTCGACCCGAAGACCGAGAAGTTCCGCGTCTTTCAGCTTCCGTCGAAGGGCGTGGGCATACGGAAGCTCGCGGTGGATGCGCAGGGGCGGCTCTGGTATATGGGCAGCCACAACGGGCATCTCGGCGTGATCGAGTAGGACCACGGGAGATCACAATGGATCTGGGGCTCAAGGGCAAGACGGCGCTGGTCACGGGAGGCAGCAAGGGCATCGGCCGCGCCGTGGCGCGCGCGCTGACGGGCGAGGGGGCGCGGACGATGATCTGCGCGCGCGATCCCGAGGCGCTCAAGCGCGCCGCCGGCGAAATCGAAAAGGAAACCGGCGCCGAAGTGCTCACTTCCTCTGCGGACCTGAGCGAGCTCGAAGCGGTTAAGCGCGTGGCGTCCGAGGCGGTCTCGCGCCTCGGCCGGCTCGACATACTGGTCAACAATGCGGGGGCCATCAAGGGCGGCGACTTCCTCTCGACGCCCGACGAGGAATGGCTACGCGGCTGGAGTCTCAAGCTACTGGGCTATATCCGGATGGCGCGCGAAGCATTGCCGCACATGCAGAAGCAGGGAGGCGGCCGCATCGTCAACGTGGTGGGCGCAGCCGCGCGGAACCCGGCGACGACCTATATGATGGGCGGCGCGGCCAATGCGGCGCTGATCAACTTCACCAAGGCCCTGGCGGATCTGGGCGCCAAGTCCAATGTCCTCGTCACCGCGGTATCGCCAGGGCCCGTGAAGACCGAGCGCTGGGATTCGCTGCTGAAGCAGCAGGCGGCCGCCGCGGGGACGGATCCGGAGACATTCGCCAAGGAGCGGGCCCGGGAGTTTCCGCTGGGCCGCATCGCCACTTCGGAAGAGGTGGCCGATCTCGTCTGCTTTCTCGCCTCCGAGCGGGCCTCATTCCTCACTGGGATTGCCATCACGGTGGACGGCGGGATCACCCGGGGCGTCTACCTCTAGCCCCGTCGAAGGCGATGGGAAAGGCATAACCTAGTGAAACAAGGAACATTCCGACTCAACAATCGCTTGACACCCGGAAAGTGGGTCAGTACCGTATGGCAACGCTGGGCGGAGCCTATATTTTGGCGTCCACGCCGGGCGCGTGCGTCTTCCGGGGCGAAGTGGCCCCACACGCCGCAGCTGAGCCGGGGGAGAGCGGCACACTCGGTCCTGATCGCGGCAGGAGGTTCGTGATGCCTGCAAAGTTGTTCGTCGGCAATCTCTCCTTCCAAGCCACGGAGGAAGACCTGCGCGAGCTGTTCGCCCAGGCCGGCACCGTGGAGTCGGTTCGCATCGTGACGGATCAGTTCACCGGTCGGCCACGCGGGTTCGGATTCGTCGAGATGTCGACGAAAGAAGAGGCCGCCAAGGCCATCGAGATGCTCAATGGGCGCCTCTTCCGCGATCGCAACCTCGTCGTCGACGAGGCACGCCCGCAGCCCCAGCGCGGCTCGGGCGGCCCGCGCGGCGGACCTGGTGGTGGTGGCCCCCGCGGCGGCGGACCTGGAGGCGGTGGCGGCGGCGGCTGGCGCAGATAGCGAAAAACTCCGGCCCCGGGGGAGTTGAGCCCGGGGCCTTTTTTCGGCTGGCCTCTACTCATCATGTGAGGAGTCCATGAACAAGCCAGGCGTTCCCGCACCAGGCTTTGTGAAGCGAATCGGCCAGATCGTGGACATGCGCCGGGGCGCTGAGTTTCAGGAACTAAGCACTCGCAGCCTCATGAACCGCTTGACCGGAGCGGCGATGCCTTTCGGCTGGACCGTCAACCCATTCCGGGGCTGCGAGTTCGGCTGCCGGTACTGCTATGCCCGGCCCACTCACGAGTATCTGGGCCATGCCGATCCCGAGGACTTCGAGCACCGAATCTACGTCAAGCGCGCGGAGGGAGACCGCCTCATCGCGGATCTCAAGCGGGCCCGGGACGGCGGCCAGGAAATCGCCATCGGCGCCGCCACGGATCCGTATCAGCCCGCCGAGAGCCGCTTCGAGATCACGCGGGGCGTGCTCGAGGCCATTGCGCGCGTGCCCAGGCTGCGTGTGGGCATCACGACGAAGTCGACGGCGGTCACCCGCGACCTGGAGCTGCTTCAGCGGATTGCCGCCGGCTCCGACCTCTGGGTGAACTTCTCCGTGATCTCGCTCGATGCCGACCTGCTGAGGCTCATCGAGCCGCGCGCGCCCCGCCCCGACCTTCGGCTGAATGCCCTGCGGACCCTGGCTCGCGCGGGCATCCGGACGCGGGTATTTATCATGCCCGTGCTGCCGCTGATCAATGACAGCGAGGCCAGCCTGCGGGCTTTGCTCGGGGCGGCGCGGGACGCGGGAGCCGAGGAGGCTATCTCCCAGCCGCTGTTTCTCCGAAGCGAAACCACCCATCGTTTCTTTCTGGAGTTCATCGAGCGCGAATTCCCCTGGGCGGTGCCGCGGTACCGTGAGATGTACCCCGCGCCGGGCAATGCGCCGCGTCCCTACCGCGAGGCGGTGGAGCGGCTCGTGGGGCAGCTCGCCCAAGAGGCGGGCTTCAAGGCGCGCAGCCGCGAGGAGCGAGTGCAGGACGAGGCCCCGCCCCGCTCCCGGCAGCTGTCGCTCGCCTGGTGAAAGGGATCAGGACTTAGTCAGATCGACCAGCGTCACGCGGCGGGCGATGAGCCGCGCGCCGTCGCGCTGCAGCTCCACCGTGACGAAATCGCCGGGCCGGAGCTGGTCAGGCGCGGCCGGCGCTTCGACGAAGTCGCCGGTCCAGCCGGTGGGCGCCGAGCTGTCGGAGCGCGACACGCGGGCGAACTCGGTACGCGCCGTCAGCGCGATCGTCCGGCGGGCCATCACGGTCTCGCCTTTTGTGATGGTCCAGGGTCCCATCTCGGTGACCACGAGGATCCCATTCGCGGGGTCGATGGACGTGACCGTACCCGACACCGAGAGCTCGCCGCCGGCCCAAGCCACCGCTGCCAGGCTGAGAAGCGCCGCCGCCACCGTCATCGCCAGATACGATTGCCTTGTCGTCATGGCTTCATGGCCTCCTTGTCCAAAGGTCCGGACGTCTCCGTTCTTCAACCGCCGTGCCACCGGGGGATCCTTCCGAAGCCGCTGAAAACGAGGCCTTTCCGAAGCCTCCGGGCGGCGCCGCCGGCAAGGAAGGGCGGGCTAGGAGGAAACTTCTACCAGGCTGGTATGTAAGGACTTCTAGAGCGGGAGATCCGGCTGGGATGGCCCTTCGACCGCCTCCACTTCGACAACCGGCGCCAGGCCGTCCTGCTCGATCAGCGGAAGGAACTTTTCGTAGAGCTCGTAGAGCTTCGCGACGTAGTACGGGATGTTCTCGTCGGGGGCCGCGGGGTCCCACTCCGTTGCCAGCTTGGCCGCCTCGTTGACCTTGATCCGCTTGCCGTCTCCCGCCACATAGTAGGAGACTTGATCGCCGGCCTGGTAAGGACGCGCGGACTTGAGCGCCAGCTCATAGGCCGCGCCCGCGTTCCGACTGCCGGCCTTGGTCTTCTCCGCGTAAGCCGCGGGAGACTCCTGGAGCGTCTCGGTCTTCATGAACTGCTTGACCGCGACGCGGTGGGCTTCGAAGTCGTCGTGCCAGCGCCGCACGAGGGCCAGGATCTCCCCGCGCCGACCCGTGAGCAGGAGGCGGAACATCTCCTCCATCCACTGACGCTGGAACAGCTCGATGCCGCGGGAACGGAGCCCGGACCCTTTGATCAGAAGCTTGCCGCGCGAGTCGAGGAGCACGTAATTCTTCATCTTGTAGCTGAGCATCGCCGGGTAGCGACCGTCGAGCTCGAGCTGGATGCCCTCGGGAAGCGCGCTCGCGAGCTGCGCCAGCAGGTGCTCTTCCTCAGGAGGCGGAACCGGCGGAACGAAATAGAGGCCATCGGTATCCACCTCGACCACGGTGGCGCCCAGCTCGCCGAGCCGGTCGATGAGCGCCTGCACCAGCCGGCGGCCTTCGCCGGTGACACCATTGGCCGCGTCGAAATCGTTCCAGTGTCCCTGGGAGAATCCGAGATAGCCATAAAAGGAGTTGATGAGGATCTTGAAGGTCTGCTGGAGCGCGTTGAGCAGGACACGATCAGCCTCGGCGGCCGCTTCCCGCGCGAGCCGCTTGGCCGCCAACCTGAACTCTCTCAAATCGCGGAGGAGCGAAGCCGAGACCGCCAGGCGGTCGGAGGCGGGGAAGATCCGCTGGCTCAGCATCAGGGACGGGTAGAGCGACGTCACGTCCACGTGCCAGACGTCCTGAGCGACGCCGCGCTGAAGGACGGCTGTGTAGCCACCGGCCACGGCCCGCGTCTGCTGGGGCGCGGGAATGGCCTGGCGCCGGTGCAGATACTCGCGCATCAGCAGCGCGTCGATCTTGGTCGCGTTGCCGCGCAGGATGGCCATCTGATAGTCGAAGGGGACGGCCTGGGCCTGGACGAAGTATGGCGGCGACAGCACGGCCGAGAGCCCGAGCGTCTCCAGCACGTCGTCGCGCGCATACGCCATGAGGCGCGCCGGATCCTCCCGAAAGATGCGCGGAATGTCCTCGGGCGGCAGGTAGGTGCGGTCGGGCGCGGCGACGCCGAAATGCCGCGCCACGTCTTTGAGGCCGTAGGATTCGAGGTCGCGCGCGGCCACGTCGTAGAGCTGCGTGAGCATCCACGTGTCGACGATGTGGCGGCCCGCGACCATGTACCGGCGATAACTGATCGTGCGCTCGGCCACCTGCATGCGCGAGGGATGGCCGCGCAGCGCCGAGCCGTCGCGCCCCCAGGCGAGCGGGACGCCCAGCCGCCGCGCCCGTGCCTCCATGTACTCGAGGTCGAACCGGAAGATATTGTGCCCCTCGAGCACGTCGGGATCCCGTTCCCTGATGAGGCGCGAGCACTCGGCCAGCAGCTCCGCCTCGCTCATCGTCGCGCCCGAGAGAACCATGCTCCAGCCGGAGGAGTCGGCCATCGCGATCGCAATGATGCGATCCGACTCGCGTCGGGCATTGGGGAACTCGAAGCCGGGGGCGGTCGTCACCTCGATGTCCACCGCCATCCGGCGGAGATCACCCAGGGTCATGCCGAGGAACGAGGTCTTGCCGGAGCGCAGGAGGAACTGGTGGACGGCGTCGTTGAGGAAGCGATAGGGCGCGTCGGGAGCGCCTGGGCCCTTCTCTGACAGCCGCTGGCAATGCTCGCGCGCCTTGAGGGCCTGGGGCCATGCGGAGCACTCCGCCAGCCAGCGGAAGACGCCCTCTCCGTCCAGCGGCGTGAGATCGGCGTCGCCCTTGAACCCCTTGAGCAGATCGGGATCCGCCAGGAGCAGAAAGGGCCTGAACGGCTCGTCGGTGACCACGACCTCTTCCCCCTGCCGCGCATAGACCCGCACGGAGGCTTCGGCGGCCTCGAAGGCGAGCAGTCCCCGGCTCGCGTCATGCCCGAACAGCAGCGGGTTGTCGTAGAAGGGCAGCGGGAGCGCGCTCAATTGAGCATGCCGAGGAGGCGATGCAGTTCCTTGCGCGCCAGTGTATAGCCCGGCTCGATCGCGATGGCCTCGCGGAGCTCGGCAATCGCCTCCCGGGTCCGGTTCCGCCGGATATGCACGCGGGCGAGGTTGAAGTAGGGGAAGTGGCGGGGCTCGTAGCGCGGCGCCTTCTTGGCGCGCTCGAGCCACGGGATGGCTTCCTCGTCGCGGCCGAGCTCGATCAGGTAGGCGCCGATGTCGTTATAGGGGTTTCCGAAGTCCGGATCCACCGAGATCGCAATCTTGCACTCGGCGATGGCGTCCTCGTGGCGCCCCTGGAAGCTGTAGGCCCAGCCAAGGAAGGTGTGGGCCTCCGCCGTCGGGTGCATGGCGATCGAGCGACGGTAATGCTCCACGGCCTCCTCGAGCCGGCCGCTCATCTGGGCCTCGTAGCCCTGGTGGAAATGGACCTGGGCCTCCTCCGGGACATCGGCGGGGAGCCCGAACGCCATCCTATTCCCCCTCGGCCTCCTCGAAGGCCTTGCGATACGTCGGCAGATCGGTCAGGCCGGTGATACGGCGGCCGCCGTTCACGATGACGGTGGGAATCGCGCGCACGCGATCGCGCGTCAGCGCGTCTTCATAGTCGACGACCACGGCCTGGCGCGCGGCGCCGCCCTCGAAGTCGGCGATGAAGCGGTTGAAATCGACCCCAGCGTCACGGACCACACCCGTCAACTCCTCGCGGTTGGCGATATTGATGCTGTGGGTGAAGAAGGCCTCGTACAGCCGGAGGTGGAGGCGCTCGAAGGCGTCGGCGCCCTGAAGCGCGACGCACTTGGCGGCCTCGAGGGCGGGCAGAGACCAGTTGGGATAGTCATCGCGCGGCCACGGCGTGAAGCGGATCCCATCGCTCTCCGCCATCGCGCCGCAGCGCCGCCAGCCCTCTTCCCGATGCGTCCCCTTGAATCTAGCCGTCGGGTCCGGCTCGGGGCGGAGCGGAAAGGCTTTCCATTGGATCTCGAGCGTGTCACCCATTTCGTCCTTCAGTCGCCGGAGGCGCACGGCCGCCGGATAGCACCAGGGTCAGAGATAGTCGGCGTACTCGACGACGCGCACGGTCATGTGGGCCTCCTGAATGGATTCTACCCCAGAGCGCTCGCTCCGGGTGTCGCGGGCTTGGGGATTTGAGGTATGCTGGGCCGGTGCGATGGCATGCGCTGACAGCGGTGATGCTCGCATCACTGCTCTCCGCCTGCGCCGGGCGCGTCACGTTCCCAAATGTGACACCCGGGACGCCGACGGAGATCACCGCGACTCTGGTCAAACCAGAAGGCCCCGGGCCGTTCCCCGCGGTCGTGCAGCTGCACGGCTGCGGCGGGGTCGAGCGCCAATCCTACCGCTGGGCCCGCTGGCTGGCGGACCACGGCTATGTCGCACTGGTGGTGGACAGCTTCGGGCCGCGGGGCGTGGCGGGCGACTGCCGCTCCGGCCCCGACGAGCCGCCGATCACGGCGCGCTTCGACGACGCCTTCGGCGCTCTGCGCTACCTGCAGGCGCAGCCCTTCGTCCTCGCGGATCGCATCGCCGCCATCGGGTGGTCGCAGGGCGGTGTGTACTCCATGGCGGTGATCAATGGGCCGAGTCTCGAGCGGGCACGCCGACGCGGCGTCAGGCTGCCGCCGGTAGGCTTCGCCGCCGGCATCGGCGTCTACCCCGGCGGTTGTTTCTCGCTCGTGAAGGAGCAGGTGATCCGGCCCCTCCTCGTCCTGATCGGCGGCGCCGACGATTGGACGCCGGCGGCCAAGTGCAAGGAGATGGTGGACGCCATGCGCGGCCGCGGCGCCAGTGCCTCGATCGTGATCTACCCCGGGGCCTATCATTACTTCGACGTCGAGGGCCAGAAGCTCGAAGTGCTGCCCGAGGTCGAGAACGAAGCCCGGGAGGGCGGCCACGGCGCCACCGTGTCCCACCAGGCGGCGGCCGCCGCCGACGCCCACCGGCAGGTCGAGAGCTTCCTCGCGCGCCATCTGAAGGACGCAAGGAGATAACCTCCTCACCGCGACCCTCTCCACAGAGGGGAGAGGGTGTTTCGAAACCCTCGCTCCCCCGGAGGGGAGAGGGCAGGGTGCGGGAGCGAGCATTGCGGGGCGCGGGGCCCGCATGCTAGCGTGAGCGGCGGAACATGGACGCATCGGTCGAGCTCGTCCGGCACCTGTTGTCCTCGGTGGTCCACATCCACACCGAAGTGCCGTCGGCGCATCCGTCCACGCGCATTCTGGGCGACGAGCGGATGGGCAGCGGCGCCGTCATCGATTCCGCGGGGCTGATCCTCACCGTCAATTACGTCGTAATGGGCGGCCAGAACATCCAGGTCACTTTCGAGCGCGGCCGTGCGCAGCGGGCGGAGATCGTGGCCCAGGACTTCGAGGTCGGGCTGGCCGTGCTCCGCATCAAGCGCCAGGGGCTCCAGGCCGTGGAGCTGGCCGCGTCCGACCGGCTCGAGCGGGGAGCCGCCGTGTTCGCGCTGGGCTCCACGGGCCCGCGGGAGCGGCGCGTCTCGAGCGGCATCGTCACCTACCTCGGCGAGTTCGAAGCCTACTGGGAGTTCCTGCTCGAGCGCGGCATCGTCTCCAGCGCCAACAACCCGGGCTTCGGCGGCGGGCCGCTCTTCACGGCGGGCGGACAGATGGTGGGCGTGGTGTCGCTGAATCTCAACGAGATCGCCCGTTATTCCCTGGCGATCCCGAGCGAGTGCTACGCGGGCCGGGCCGAAGAGTTCCTCCGCTACGGCCGGGCAGTGAGCCGGCCCCAGCGCGCCTGGCTGGGCGTCTTCGCCCATGCGCTCGACGAGGGCGTGGTGGTGGCGGGGCTCGTGCCCAATGGGCCAGGGGCGCGCTCGGGCATCCAGGAGGGCGATGTCATCGTCTCCCTCGATTCCCAGGAGGTGCCGACGCGCAAGGACCTGTACCTCTCGCTCTGGCGGCACGCGCCCGGTGAGAAGATCGCGCTCGAAGTGCTGCGCGACAACGAGCTGCGCCAGGTCCACGTGACCGGGGGAAATCGCGCGGAGTTTTACAAGCAGCTATAGTCAGGCGGGGGGCGCCCGCGGCGCCAGGACCCGCCCATCTCATCGGCGGTGGATCCATGAACGATCCGGGTTAACACCGCAATGCGAGCCGAGACACGGCCGAGCTGCCGCAGGCACGAGCGTGGCGAGGCGAGCGGTGAAATAGTTCGGAAGGAGGCGAAATGGACCTCGGGCTCAAGGGCAAGTCGGCGCTGGTGGTGGCGGCGAGCAAGGGCATGGGGAGAGCCAGCGCGCTCGGGCTGGCCGCGGAAGGCGCGCGGGTCGCGATGTGCGCCCGCGGCGAGGCGGCGCTCAACGAGGCCGCAGCGGATGTGAAGCGCAAGACCGGAGCCGAGGTGCTCGCGGTGCCCGCCGACGCCAGCAAGGCGGCGGATATCCAGCGGGTGCTGGCGCAGACGGTCAAGGCCTTCGGCGGCGTGGACATACTGGTGGCCAATGTCGGCGGGCCGCCGCCCGGCCCGTTCGAGCAAATGACCGACGAGCAGTGGCTGGCGGCCTTCGAGCAGGTGCACCTCTCCACCGTGCGCTTCATCCGCGGGGTGCTCCCGCACATGAAGAGGGCCAAGTGGGGGCGCATCCTCGCGATCCAGTCGAGCTCGGTGAAGCAGCCGGTGGAAGGGCTCATCCTCTCGAATGGCATCCGGCCGGCGATCGCGGGACTGTTCAAGACCCTGGCCAATGAGCTGGCCAAGGACAATATCACTGTGAACCTGGTGCTGCCCGGACGAATCATGACCGACCGGTTCACCGGGCATCAGGCCGACCGGGCCAAGCGGGCAGGAATCAGCCTCGAGGAGCAGCTCAAGCAGTCGGCGGGCGACATTCCCATGGGACGCATCGGGATGCCGGAGGAGTTTGCCAACATGGTCGTCTTCCTGGCCTCCGAGCGCGCCTCGTACGTCACGGGGACGGCCATCCAGGTGGATGGCGGGCTGATCAAGAGCGTGGTCTAGGGACGCGCGGCCGGAGCGCAAGGCCCGCCGTGTTCCGCGCCATCCACCGCACCTTCCGCAACTTTCGCGCGCACCGGGGATTCTTTCTCGCCTCCGGCCTGTCCTTCAGCCTGCTGACCTGCCTGATTCCCATTCTCTTCTTCGTGGTCTCGCTGGCCGGCTTCGTGCTGAGCAGGAGGGCCGCCATGGACGCGGTGCTGGGCCAGCTGGCGGAGTTCGTCCCGGTCTACAAAAGCGAGCTGCGCCAGGCGCTCGAGCAGATCATCCGGAAGCGCAATCTCTCGGGTCTGGTCGGCACGGGCATCCTGCTGCTCTTCGCCAGCCAGCTCTTCGGCTCGATCCGTCTCGTCCTCAACGACATCTTCTTCGGGGTCGGCGGGGGCCCCGGCATCGTGCGCGGGATGCTCAAGGACTTCTTCCTGCTCTTCCTCATGGGCGTGCTCTTTCTCGGCAGCATCGTCGTCACGGACCTCTTTGGATGGCTCAAGATCATCCTGCTGACGCCGATCCAGGTCCCGCCGGAATGGGTACAATCGGCCTTCATCGGGCTGGCGCTGGCCATGAACACCGCGCTCTTCTTCATCGCCTACCGGTACTTCCCGCACCGCAAGATCCCCGCCGGCGCGGCCCTGGCCGGCGCCCTGCTGGCGGCGGTGCTGTGGGAGACGGCCAAGCAGATCTTCCGCTGGTACATTCTGTCGATGGGCGTTTACGACAGGGTGTATGGCCCGCTTGGCGCCCTCGTGGCGCTCAGCATGTTCGCCTACTACTCGGGCGTCATCTTCATCCTGGGCGCCGAGTTCACCGCCGCGCTGGTCAACGGCCGCTCCCGCTCCTAGATCCGCCCGGGTCGCAGAACCCGGAGGCGTGTGCTAGGTTTACCCCGCCATGGCTGAGCCTCTCGCCCCGCCTCTCGAGGGAGTGCGGGTGCTCGAACTGGCCCACCTCATCGCGGGGCCGATCTGCGGGATGTACCTGGGGGACATGGGCGCCGACGTCGTGAAGGTCGAGTCGCGCGATGCTCCCGACGCCGGGCGCAGTGTCTACCGCGCCTTCCGCGCCGGCGAGGGCGTGCTTCATCTCACGGTCAACCGCAACAAGCGCGGGCTGTGCCTGGATCTGAAACGCCGCGAAGGCCGCGACGCCTTTCTCCGGCTGGCACGCTGGGCCGACGTCGTCGTCGAGGGTTTCCGCGGCGGCGTGGCCGAGAAGCTCGGAATCGACTACGCATCGGTGAAGGCCGTCAACCCGCGGCTCATCTACTGCTCGGTGTCGGCCTTCGGTCCCGACGGGCCGTGGCGCGATAAGCCCGGGCTCGACTCTCTGGCCCAGGCGGTGGGCGGGCTCATGGCGATCACGGGCGAGCCCGATGGCGGCCCGGTGCTCTGCGGCGCGCCGGTGGCCGACACTATGGGCGGCCTGCTGGCAATGGTCGGAATCCTGACGGCGCTGATCGGGCGGTCATCCAGCGGGCAGGGACAGCGCGTGGACGCCTCCCTTCTCAATGGCATGCTCCTGGCTCACGCGGCCCGCCTGTCGGTCTTCCACGAAACGGGCGAGCCCCTCCAACGCTGGGGCAGCGGCCATCCGGAGATCGCGCCATACCAGGCCGTACGGGCCAAGGACGACTGGATCTTTGTCGCCGCCTGGGTGGACCGCCTCTGGGAGCCGCTCTGCGGGGCGATCGGGCGGCCCGAGCTGGCGCGGGATCCTCGCTTCACCACCCGCGCTGACCGAATCGCCCACCGCAAGGAGCTCGCCGCCGCCCTCGAAGGCGCCTTTGCGACGCGCACCGTCGCCGAGTGGATGGAAGTTCTCGAGCGGGCCGATGTGCTGTGCGCGCCGATCAACGATTACCCCGCGCTCGTCCGCGATCCGCAGGTGCTGGCGACCGGGATGATCGCCGAACAGGAGCATCCGCGGGCCGGGCGGTTCAAGACCATCGGCACCCCCGTGCGATTCGACAGGACGCCCGGGCGCATCCGGCGGCCCGCGCCCGGATTGGGCGAGCACACCCGCGAGGTGCTGGCCGAGGCGGGATTCACGCGACCGGAGATCGACGGGCTCGTGGCCGACGGCGTTATCTACCAGGTATGAGACGGCGGAGACGGCGGGTCCTGTCGCCACGGGCGGCCCCGCGGCGCCACCCGCCGTCCCCGCATTCTCATTCATGAACAATGTGAGTTGAGGAGGAGTCGATCATGATGCTCAAGGACAGGGTGGCGGTGGTAACCGGAGCGGCACGCGGCATCGGACGGGAGATCGCCGTGCTGATGGCGCGTCAGGGCGCCTCGGTCGTGATCAACGATTACGGCGGCGGGCCCGACGGCTCGGGCGGCGACAAGGGCCCCGCCGACGACGTGGTGCGGGAAATCAAGGGCTTCGGCGGCCAGGCCGCGGCCAACTACGACTCGGTGGCCAGCATGGCCGGCGGCCAGCGCATCATCCAGACGGCCCTCGAGCATTTCGGCAAGATCGACGTCGTGGTCAACAATGCCGGCATCCTGCGCGACCGGATGATCTTCAATATGACCGAGGAGGAGTGGGACGGCGTCATCGACACCCATCTCAAGGGCACCTTCGCCGTCACCCGCGCCGCCGTGCCCCACATGAGGGAACGTAAGTGGGGGCGCTTCATCAATATGACTTCGACGTCCGGGCTCGTGGGCAACGTGGGCCAGGCCAATTACGCCGCGGCGAAGATGGGCATCGTGGGCCTGACCAAGGTGGTGGCGCTCGACATGGCCCGCTACAATGTCACGGCCAACTGCATCTCGCCCTTCGCCTGGACGCGCATGATCGGCACGATTCCGACGGAGACCGAGGCGCAGAAGGCCCGCGTCGAGAAGATCAAGAAGATGGGGCCGGAGCATATCGCACCCATGGCCGTGTTCCTGGCAACGGACGAGGCCAAGGAGATCTCAGGCCAGGTCTTCGGCGTGCGCGGCAAGGAGATCATGCTCTTCTGCCATATGCGCCCGGTGCGGAGCATCCATCACGACCTGGGCTGGACCCCGGAGCGCATCGCCGAGATGCTGCCGGGCACCCTCAAGCATCACCTCGCGCCGCTGGAGACCTCGGGCCAGTATTTCAACTACGACCCCCTGGTCTGACCGATCGCCACATGTTCGCCCTGAGCGTGTACGCCACCCAGGCGCTGCACGGCGTGGTGTCCGGCATGCTGCTGTTCCTTGTGGCCTCGGGGCTCACCCTAGTCTTCGGCATGCTGGGCATCCTCAATATCGCCCATGCCGGTTTCTACATGCTCGGCGCTTACCTCGCATACAGCACCGTTCAGGCGACGGGGAGCTTTTGGCTGTCGCTCCTGGTGGCGCCCATCGTGGTGGGCGCCCTCGGGGCGCTGGTCGAGCGCTGGCTGCTGAGGCGCACCCATGCCTTCGGCCACGCCTATGAGCTGCTGCTCACGTTCGGGCTGTTCTTCATGACCGGCGAGGCGGTGCGGTGGATCTGGGGCAGCAATCCGCTCCAGGTACCGGTTCCCGCCGGGCTCGCCGGCTCGATCCCCTTGCTGGGCAGCCAGTACCCGCTCTACCGGTTATTCATCCTCGGGATGTCGGCGCTGATCTGCGGATGCATGGCCATCGCGCTGCTGAGGACGCGGATCGGGATCATCATCCGCTCGGCGGTGTCGGATGCCCAAATGGTCGCAGCCCTCGGGATCAACACGCCGCTGGTCTCGCTCGGTGTCTTCAGCGTGGGCTCGGCGCTGGCCGCGGTGGCGGGCGTCATCGCCGCGCCCTTTCTCCAGGCCGACCCCTCGATGGGCGCTGTCATCCTCGTTGACCTGTTCGTGATCATCGTGATCGGGGGCTTCGGCTCGCTGCTGGGGGCGCTGCTGGCCTCCTTGATGATCGGCGAGCTGCAGTCCTTCGGCATCCTGTGGTTCCCCGAATTCGCGCTGGTATTCCAGTTCCTGCTGATGGCCGTGGTCCTCATCGTCCGCCCGCAGGGCCTCTTCGGGGAGAAGGGATGAGCGCCCGGACCCGAGGACTTGCGCTCGCCGCCCTGGCGGCGCTGTACGCGCTGCCATGGCTGCTCGACATCGTGCGGCTGCGCATGGCCATCGAGATTCTGTACTTTGGCCTCTTCGCAGTTTCGTTCAATCTCTTGTTCGGATATGCGGGGCTGCTGTCTTTCGGTCATGCCGCGACCTTCGGCGTCGGCGGGTATACCGTCGGGTTGGCGCTCAAGCACATCGCCGGGCTGCCACTGCCGGCGGCGCTGGGGCTGGGCGCGCTGGCGGGCGCTCTCGGTGGCGTGGTGATCGGCTTTTTCTGCGTGAGGCTGCGGGGGACCTATTTCGCCCTGCTGACCCTCGCCTTCAGCCAGTTTCTCTACGCGGTGGCGCTCAAGTGGCGCAGTGTCACGCGGGGCGACGACGGCCTGAGCGTCTCCGTGCCCGACATCAGCCTGCCGGGGCTGGGAGTGCTACGGACCGCCCAGCCCCAGCATTTCTACTGGCTGACGCTCACCGTGGTGCTGCTCTGTCTCTGGGCGGCGTGGCGCTTCACGCGCACGCCACTGGGCAATGCCGTGCTGCTGATGAGGGAGAACGACGAGCGCGCCGCCTTCCTCGGCTACAGCGTGATGGGAACCAAGCTCATCGTCTTCACCTTCGCGGCAACCCTGGCGGCCGTGGCCGGCGGGCTGTTTGCCGCATTCCAGCGGCTCATCTCGCCCACCTCGCTCGATCTGCCCATCGGCACCGAGGTCGTATTCATGGCGGTGCTGGGCGGGACGAGCAGCTTTCTCGGGCCGTTTCTCGGCGCGAGCGTGTACATCCTGCTCCAGGACTGGCTGTCCCGGACCACGGAGCGGTGGCCGTTCCTGCTCGGCCTGCTCTTCGTCCTGATGGTGCTCTATGCCCATACCGGGCTCACGGGCCTCTTCGCCCGGGGCGGTCCGGTACGCCGGCTCTTTGCCGGGCGCCGGCCCGAGGCGGAGGAGACGGCGTGACGGCCCTCGAGCTGCGCGACATCCACCACGACTTCTCGGGGCTGCAGGTGCTGACGGGGATCGACCTGGAGATCCGCGAGGGCGAGCGCCACGCCATCATCGGGCCCAACGGGGCGGGGAAGTCGACGCTGTTCAACATCATCACCGGGCGCTACGCTCCCCGGCGCGGACTCGTGCTCTACCGCGGGCGCGACATCACGGGAGCGGCGCCCCACACCATTGCGCGCCTCGGCGTGGGACGGTCCTTCCAGATCATCAATACCTTCCCGCGGCTCAGCGTGTTCCAGAACGTGCGGAGCGCGGTGCTCTCGCGGCGTCACATGCGCCTGAACCCCTGGTCGCTCCTGGAGCGCCAGTCCGACGTGACCCGCGAGGCCGACGAGGTCCTGGCCATGGTGGGGCTCGGCGATCGCCGGGACGTGTCCGCCAATGCCCTGTCCTATGGCGAGCAGCGGGAGCTCGAGATCGCGCTCACCGTGGCGACGCGTCCCGAGCTGGTGATGCTCGACGAGCCCACGGCCGGGCTCAATAGCGAGGACACCCGGCGCGCCGTGGCGCTGATCCGCCGTGTGACGGAAGGTCGCACCCTGGTCATGGTCGAGCACGATATGGAGGTCGTGTTCGATCTGGCCGACCGGATCAGCGTGATCTACTATGGTCGCGTCCTGGCGACTGGGGCACCCGGTGAGATCCGGGCAAACGAGGAGGTCAAGCGCGCCTACCTCGGGAGGAAGGCCAGTGCTGCTGGCCGTTGAGGATCTGCACGCGCATTACGGCAAGTCCCACATCCTCCACGGCGTGAGCCTCGGCGTGGACAGCGGCGAGATCGTCTGCCTGCTCGGGCGCAATGGGGTGGGCAAGTCCACCACCCTCAAGACGATCATGGGGCTGGTGGAGCCGTCTCGTGGCACGGTGATCTTCAAGGGCGCGCCGCTGGTGGGCCTGCCGCCCTACCGGGTCGCGCGGCTGGGGCTGGGCTACGTGCCCGAGGAGCGGCGCATCTTCCCCACCATCACGGTGCGGGAGAATCTGCTGATGGGGGTGAAGCCCGGCGCGGGCGGCGATGGGGGCTGGACCCTCGAGCGCGTGTACGGGTTCTTCCCGCGGCTCAGGGAGCGGGAGCGCCAGCGGGCGGGCACGCTCTCAGGCGGCGAGCAGCAGATGCTCACGATCGGGCGGACGCTCATGGGCAATCCCGACCTGCTGCTGGTGGATGAGCCGACGGAGGGGCTGGCGCCGATGATCGTGGAGCAGGTCGAGCGGATCCTCGGCGAGATCCACCGGAGCGGCATCCCGGTGCTGCTGGTCGAGCAGTCCATGGAGACGGCCCTCGCCCTGGCGCAGCGGGCGTACGTCATGTCGAAGGGGCAGATCGTCTTCAGCGGCAGCGTACGGGAGCTGCAGGACAATGAAGCGGTGCGGAAGCAGTACCTCGAAGTTTAGTCTTCGAAAGGAGTCTTACGATGGCTGGCAATATCGATCGCAGGCAGTTCCTCAAGGGGACGGCGGCCGTGGGGGCGGCGGCTGCGGGGCCGTTCGTCATCACGCGGCCCGGCTGGTCGCAGACCGGGCCCATCAAGATCGGCGTGCTCGAGCCCACCAGCGGGCCGGTGGCCTATATCGGCGAAGGCAACCTGGCGGGCTTCCGCTTCGGCGCCGAGCGGGTAAACGCGGCGGGCGGCGTGCTGGGGCGAAAGCTCGAGATCGTCCCGGCCGACAGCGAGCTCAAGCCCGATGTCGCCACGCGGCGGGCCAATGACCTGCTCCTGAGCGACAAGGTGGACTTCCTGGCGGTGAATACGGGATCCAATATCGCCAAGGCCGTCTCCCAGGTCGCCAACCAGGCCAAGAAGATCTTCTTCTCGACGGGCACGGAGGCCTCGGAGCTGACCGGAGAGGAGTTCTTCGACACCACATTCCGCTGCTGCCTGAACACGGACATGCACTCGGCCGAGCTCGCGCTCTATTTCGCCAAGCTGGCGCCCCAGAAGTACACAAAGTTTTACCTGCTCAACCAGGACTACAACTTCGGGCGGGCGGCGGCCGACGGCTTCAAGAAGAAGTTCAACAAGATCAAGGCCGGCAATCAGATCATCGTGGGCGACGAGTACCATCCGCTCCAGAAGGTGCAGGACTTTGCGCCCTATATCACCAAGATCATGGCTTCGGGGGCCGAGGTGGTGATGACGGGCGACTGGGGACAGGACTTGAAGCTGTTTCTGCAGCAGGGGGCGGCGCTCGGCTGGAAGGTGAAGGTGGGAAATTACTTCCTCGACGACCCGCTCGTGATGCAAACCGTGAGCAAGGCCGCCCTCGGTCAGGTGACGGCCGACGCCTATCTCTCCACCGCGGACACCAAGGAGAACCGCGACCTCATCAAGGCCTGGCGGGCCCGCTATCCGGATGCGCCGATCTCGTACAAGTACCCCACGCTCACCTGCGCCCGTTGCGCCAATGCGGTCACATGGGTAGCGGACGCGGTCAAGCGGGCGGGGAGCCTCGACAGCGAGAAGGTCATCAAAGCGTGGGAGGGCAGCAAGTTCAAGACGCTCTGGGGCGCCGAGGTCGAGATGCGGGCCTGCGATCACCAGATGCTCACCCAGGGCTATATCGCCGAGGTCATGGAGCCGGAGAAGATCCCGGCCGAATTCCGGTACTTCGGCAACGAGTTCCCCTATCTCGGCAAGGCGGTGCTTCTCCCGAAGGACGACATCACCATCCCGCCCCGCGAGACCGGCAACAAGCGCTGCGCGTAGTAGGCTGAGGGCAGAGGGACGCCGCCGTCCGGAGCGATTCGGGCGGCGGCTAACTGAAGGAGCGAATACATGGAGCCGACCCTGGTCGTCCCGAGCCTCGCCTCCACCCCGAGGCTGCTGCGCAATATGACCGGCGACTGCAGCCGGGAGCAGGGCTGGGCCCAGCCCAAGCCGGGCGAGTGGTCCATCGGTGAGGTGGTCCGCCACCTCGTGGAGGGCGAATACGATGCGTTCCTGCCGCGGCTCAAGCGAATGCTGGCCGAGGAGCGCCCCGTCTTCGAGAAGCGGAGCGGGGGGACCTGCGTCTACGGCCAGGACCTGGCCGCATTGGTCGCCCAGTTCGAGGCGGTGCGCGCCGAGACGGTGAAGATCCTCGAGTCATTGGATGCCGCGGCCTGGCAGCGGCAGGGCGTGAGCCCGAGCCGCGGACCAGTGAGCATTGCCGAGTACGCCCAGACCATGGCCGGGCACGACATCGAGCACCTGCGCCAGATCCACGACGTGCGCCAGACACTCGGCCTCAACCCCAAGCGCTGCGAAGCGAGGCTCGCGCTGCCCCTGGCAGAGACCGCGGCCGCGATAGAGGCGGGGCCCGCGCGGGTGAGGAGCCTGGCCGAAGGGCTGACGGCAGAGCAGCTCCGTCGCCAGCCCCGCCCGGGCGAATGGAGCATGAAGGAAGTGATGGCGCATCTGCTCAAGGTTGAGCGCGATGTCTTCTTGCCGCGCCTCAAGCGTCTGGCCTCGGAGAACCGCCCCGTCTTCGAATCCTTCGACCCCGATACCTGGGCCCGGGAGCGCGACCACCGCGAGGGCGATTTCATGGACGACTGGCGCGGATTCGCGGCGGCCCGCAAGGAGACGCTCGCGCTGCTCCGGAGCGCGCCGCCCGCCGCCGCGGAGCGCGTCGGCATCTCCGGCTTCTTCGGTCCGGTCTCGCTCGGCCAGTACGCCACCCATGTCGTCGACCACGATCTCGAGCACCTGGCCCAGCTGGCTGCCTGCCGCGCGGCCGCCATGAAGGTCGCCTAGCGGCCGACGTCCGGACCGCAGCTTTCCTCTAGCGATGACGCCGCGCCTGGCCCTCGTCCTGCTCCTCTTCCTGACGATTCCCGCCGCGGCGGACGAGCCGGGCCTCCTCGTCACGGTAGGCGACGTCACCGATACGACCGCGGTGGTCTGGGCGCGCGGTCAGATGTGGGGACGGCTGATCGTGCGGTACGCGCCGATTGCGGGCGGAAGCGAGCGGCAGGAGGAGATCAGGGTCTCGCCGGCCAGCAACCTCACCGGCAAGCTCGCGCTGCGGGCCCTCGAACCGGCCTCGCGCTACCGTTACGCGATCGGCCAGAACAACCACGAGGCGCGTGGCGAGTTCGTCACCGCGCCGCCGCCGGCCGCGCCCGCCCGCGTCCGCTTCGCCTGGAGCGGGGATCTGGGCAGCCGCAGCGCGTGCCGCCACGTCACCGACGGCTACCCGATCTTCCGCGTCCTGGCGCGCTATCCCGTCGACTTCTTCCTTTTCGTGGGCGATACGATCTATGCCGATCATGCCTGCGACGGACCGGACCGCGTCCCCGGCTCCAATTTCGTCGCGCGGAAACTGGCCGACTTCTGGGCCAAGCACCGATACAACCGCGAGGATCCGGGCGTGCAGGCCTATTTCCGGCAGGTGAGCGTGTACGCCATCTGGGACGACCACGAGGTGCTCAACAACTTCTCCGGCACCGCCGATCGCCTCATGGAGACCGGCCGGCGCGCCTTCTTCGACTATTTCCCCATTCTGCCGCAGTCTGAAGAGCCCGGCCGCCTGTACCGCAAGTTCTCATGGGGAAGCCTGCTCGAGGTCTTCATCCTCGACACGCGGCAGTACCGGAGCCCGAATACTGACCTCGACGGGCCGCGCAAGACCATGCTGGGCGCCGCCCAGAAGCGCTGGCTCGTCGACGGCGTGACGGGCTCGAAGGCGGTGTGGAAGGTGGTGGTGAGCAGCGTGCCCCTCTCGGTGCCCACGGGCGGCAAGGCCCACGACTCATGGAGCAATGCCAATATCCTGGGCTTCCCGGAGGAGAATGCCACGGGCTTCGCGTGGGAGCGCGACGGCATCCTTCGATCGTTCCGGGAGCGCGGCGTCAAGAACCTGATCTTCCTGGCGGCGGACGTGCACCATGCCGAGCTGATCCGTCACCATCCGACATCCGAGTGGTCCTTCCACGAGTTCATCGCCGGGCCACTGTCCGCCTCGCTGGGCCGGCCGCGGCCGCTCGACATGGGGCTGAACCCCCGAACGCTCTTCGCCACCGGAGAGGTCGAAAACTTCGGCGAGGTCGCGATAGACGCCACCGGGCTCACGGTACGGATCATCGACGTCGACGGGCAGGTGCGCTTCACCCACACCATCGGCCCCGAGTAGCCCCCTCGCTCAGATCTTGTAGACGATGTCGGTTCTGCGCGCCCGGTCGGCGATCTTGATGCCCACCGAATCGCCCGTCGAGGCCGTCTGGACGGGCTGGTGCTCGATCTGCATGGACTCGACCTTCTGCGTGATGTCGGTGGTGTGGCCCTTGATGCGTATCATGTCCCCGACCGAGAGTGGAGCCAGGAGCTTGAGGGCCATCACGTTGACGTGGGCGAAGTAGTCTTCGACCTGGCCCAGGAGGACACCACCCACGACTTGCTTCTCGGCCGGCAAGGCGGCCACGCCGCTCTTGCGGCTCTTGGCCGACCGCGCGGCGGCGGCGGAGGGCTTGCGCTTGGGAGCGCGCGCGGCCGGCTTGCGAGCGGCTGTCTTCGCTTTCCCGACCGCCTTCTTGAGGGTCTTCTTAACGGCCCTTTTCACGGCCTTCTTCGCGGTTTTCTTCCTGCTCCTGGGCTTAGTCTTGCTCTTGGCCTTCTTCTTTGCCATGGTCACGCTCCCGCACGTTAGATTGCGAGTATAGTAGCAACGTCAAGATTTCTCTGCCAGGCAGCTTTCGCCGATCATCTGAGGCTCGCGTTCGGCCCTCCAGTGCAAATGCCCCGTGGAAATGAGGCGCACGCCCTATTGCCGCACTCGTCGCGTGCTCCAAGACTGCGGCTAGCGGGCGGGATGTCCCCAGACATCTCCGCCAGGCGCACTAAGCGGCGGGGAGGCATTTATGTTCGCGACTATGGCGATCCTGATCGTGCTCGGTTTCGTGGTGGCTGCTCTGCTGGCTGTGGCCCTCGGCGGCCGGTCGCGGGCGGCGGTCAGGCTGTACTGCCC
>JBKPCB010000152.1:0-6374 GCA_046727155.1 Candidatus Methylomirabilota bacterium
GGGGGGCACGGCGGTCACGGTGGCGGCCACGGGCGTCCGGGCGGCGGCCGTCCCCACGGCCGGGGGCGCTAGGCCTCCCTCTCCCCTCCGGGCAGAGGGCCGGGTTTGGGGCATGCCCTCGCAGCTCGATCTCCTTCTCCCCGAGCCGGAGCGCCGCCGGGCCGCTGCGCTCCGGGGCGGGCTGGCCGATTTCCTCTACGTGCCCGGTCCCGCTTTGACTTCACCGCTCGATCCCGGCCTCTACCGCTCGAGCTTCATCCTCGTGATGGTGGATGGACAGGCCGTGCGCGTATCCTCTTTTATCATCCCCGCTTTCGGCCGGGAGCTCTGCCGGCTCAGACTCGAGCCGGTCCGAAATTACCGTCGGGAGAGCCTGGGCTCCTTCTTCGAGCCGTCGCGGCGCGGCCTCATTTACGCGATGACGGGCGAGGGCAAAGGGGTGGATGCGCGTCCGCCCGTGGAGGCGAGCTGGAGCTACGGCGGTCCGTCGCTGGCCGCGCGCTTGGGGAAGATCACGCAGGTTCTCGTGGTGACGGAGACCGTGTGGCCGCTCGGGGATGAGGAGAACGAATGGCAGGCCGACCGCGGCCTGGTGCTGATCGGCGCCGATGGGCAGGAGAGCCTTCTGCTCGCGGAAGCCGCCCCAGGTGACAACGCCGTCTTCCTGCCCACCTCCGGAATTCACCGCTCACTCTTCGACCCCGTGGCGCCCGCCGTACCCGGGGCCTCGGCGCAGGATCTGCTCGGCTACGGCGACTTGCCTCCCGGGACCGTCTTGGTGGTGGCCCAGCCCCTCTAGTCCTGCTCGGAGTATAATCGGCGCGTTTTCGAACCCGACAGTTCGAGGAGGAGCGATCATGCGTATCGGTCGGCGGAGCATTCTCTGGGTGATGCTGGTGGCTGTGGCGGCCTGGCTGGTTGGAGCCGGACCGGCCGAGGCGCAGTCCGCGCTGGAGGTTGTCAAGAAGCGCGGCAAGCTGGTCGCGGGGGTGAAGACGGACTTCCCGCCGTTTGGCTACGTGGACGCGGGCGGCAAGAACCTGGGCTTCGATGTGGACGTGGCCCATCTCTTTGCCAAGGCCCTGTTCAAGGACGACCAACAGCTCGAGCTGGTGGCAGTCACCTCGGGCAACCGGATCCCGTTCCTCCAGGCGGGAAAGATCGACATCATCATCGCTACGGTGACGATCACCGATGAGCGCCGTCAGATCGTCGAGTTCTCCGACCCCTATTTCATGTCGGGCTCGCTGCTCCTGGTGCCGAAGGCGAGCACGGCGAAGGGCCTCGATGACATGGCAGGCAAGACGATCGCGGTTGTCCAAGGGGCCATTCAGGACCAGGACGTGGAGCAGCTCCAGCCCAAGGCGAACCGGGTGAAGTTCGGCAAAGTGTCCGAGGCCGTGCTGGCTGTCAAGGGCGGCCGCGCCGACGCCTATGTCCATGACGACATCGTGGTCCTGAGCCTGGCGAAAGAGAACACCGACCTCAAGGTGGTCGGCACACCCTTCCGTCCCCGGCCGTACGGGATCGCGGTGCGGAAGGGCGACACCGAGTTCATCAAGTGGGTGAACACCGAGCTGACGAAGATGAAGAAGGACGGCACCTACGACCGGCTCTGGAAGAAGTACTTCGCCGACGTGGAGGGCCAGCTCGTCAAGCCGTGACGTCGGGCCCCACCGCCTACAGCTTCGAGTGGGCGGCGATCTCGCGAGGCCTGCCCTATCTCCTCGAAGGGGCAGGCCTCACCGTTCTCATCTCGCTTGTCGCCATGGTCTTGGCGGTGCTGCTCGGCCTGGCGCTGGCCGCACTCACCCAGGTACCGGGCCGCTGGCCGACGCGCCTGGTTCGTGGCTATGTCGAGGTCTTCCGCAACACGCCGCTTCTCATCCAGATCTTCATCGTCTACTTCGGGCTGCCCCAGCTGGGCTTCCGCCTGTCGCCCTTCCTCTCGGGGCTGTCAGCGCTCGTGCTCTATGCCGCCGCCTACAATACCGAGACCTTCCGGTCGGGGCTCGAGGCCGTCCCGCGCGGCCAGCACGACGCGGCCGCCTCGATCGGGCTCTCGGGGCTTCAGTCCATGCGCCACGTGATCGCGCCCCAGGCCGTGCGCATCGCCTTCCCGGCGCTGGGCAATAATCTCGTCTCGCTCGTCAAGAATTCCTCGCTGGTGTCCACCATCGGCATGGTCGAGCTGATGTTCGTGGCCAACGACATCTCGTTCAACAACTTCCGGACCTTCGAGATCTACGGCGCGGCCGCCGTCCTCTACGTGATCCTCGTGCTCGGGCTAACGCGGCTGCTGCGGCTGGCCGAGATCCGGCTGGTGCGCGTGTCATGAGCGTCGGCGTCGTCATCGAAAGCCTGCCGTACCTGCTCCGCGGCGCCCTCAGTACGATCCTGATGTCGCTCGCTGTGATCGTGGTTGGGACCGCGCTCGGCATTGTGCTCGGTGTGCTCCGCTTCGTCCCCTGGCGCTGGCTCGCGGACGGGCTCGGGTGGGTCATCGAGCTGGTCCGGGCGGTGCCGCTCCTCCTCTTGATGTTCTTCATCTTCTTCGGCCTGCCGGCGCTCAGCGTGAAGATTCCAACCTACCCGGCGGCGGTCGTGGCGATGAGCCTCTGGATGATGGTCAACACGGCCGAGGTGGTTCGCGGCGGGATCCAGTCCATTCCCAAAGGCCAGTTCGAGGCGGCGCGCTCCGTCGGCCTCGGGTGGCTGGGGATGATGAGCTACGTGATCTTCCCTCAGGCGGTGCGGCGGATGCTGCCGTCCTTCGTGGGCCTCTGCACCATCTTGGTGAAAGACACCTCGCTGGCGGCGATTATCGGGGTGTTCGAGCTGACGCGGGCTGCCCAGGAGACCATCGAGCGGACCTTCCGGTCATTCGAGATTTACCTGGTTGCGGCGGCGATCTACTTCGTGATCTGCTTCCCGCTCACCCAGCTCGCCCAGCGCGCCGAAGCCCGCCTCCACCGACCGTAGCTTGGGGTCAGGTCTTGAAATACGACATTTGGCGACGCTGTTGGTCACCTCGACGCGTATCTCTTCGTACTCATCTTGATCGGCGGCACGGGATGCCACTAGGGTTTCCTATGGCACGTCCGCTGCGCTTGCAGTTCCCTGGCGGTGTCTATCACGTGACGGCTCGTGGAAACGAGCAAAGGCTGGTCTTCGCGGATGACGTCGACTGCCACGGCTTCCTCCGTGTCCTGGCCGCGGTGGTCGAACGCTATCACATCCTTTGCCATGCGTACTGCCTGATGAACAACCATTACCATCTCCTACTCGAGACACCCGACGCCAATCTTTCGTCTGCCATGCGCCAGCTCAACGGCGTCTACAGCCAGCGCTTCAATCGCCGCCATTCCCGGACGGGTCACCTGTTCGGCGGGCGCTTTCACGCCGTCGTCGTGGAGCGGGATGCACACCTGCGCGAGGTGGCGCGCTACGTCGTCCTGAACCCGGTGCGAGCCGGCTTGGTCGACGACCCGGTGGAGTGGCGCTGGAGCAGCTACCACGCGACCATCGGGGACGCAGCAATTCCCGCGTTCCTGACGATCGACTGGCTGCTGGCGCTAAGCGGAAGCGCGGACCGCGGCGAAGCGCAGCGCGCGTATCGGGCGTTCGTCAGCGCGGGGTTCGATCCGGCGGAGGGTGCTCATGGGTCCGTACCGAGCGATCATGAGGTACCGCGTCCTCGATCCTTTGTCGGCATCCAGGCGAATAGCAGGTCCGGATCGATCTTGCGGGAGATCCCACGTGCACAGCGCTTCGCGGGGCGGCCGACGCTTGACGAGGTATTCTCGGGAGTCGCTTCCAGGGCTGACCGCAATGCTCGCTGCGCCGTTGCGGTCCGATCTTTTGGCTACACGCTGAGGGAGTTAGCCGACTTCCTCGGCCTTCACTACGCCACCATCAGCCGCGTCTTGGAGCAAAGTGACAACCTTGGGCATGAAATGTCGTATTTCAAGACCTGACCCCGGTTAGAAGCGGCGGCGGCCGCCGAGGGTCTTCTTGCGCAGGCGGAGCGACTTGGGCGTGATCTCGAGCAGCTCGTCGTCGCGCACCCACTCGAGCGACTGCTCGAGGTTCATGAGCCGCGGCGGCGTGAGGCGCACGGCCTCGTCCGACGTGGACGAGCGGACGTTCGTAAGCTTCTTTTCCTTGGTGATATTGACGTCCAGGTCGTTGTCGCGGGCGTGCTCGCCGACGATCTGGCCTTCGTAGACCGGCTCGCCTGGGCCCAGGAAGAGGACGCCGCGCGGCTGGAGGTGGTCGATGGCGTACGACGTGGTCTTGCCCGTGCGGTCGGCCACCAAGGCGCCGTTGGCCCGGTGGGGGATGTCGCCCTGCCACTCGGCCCAGCCGTCGAAGAGGTGGTTGAGCAGTCCCGTGCCCCGAGTATCGGTCAGGAACTCCGAGCGATAGCCGATCAAGCCGCGGGAGGGGATGCGGTACTCGAGCCGTACCCGGCCCGTGCCGTGGTTCACCATCTTGAGCATCTGCGCCTTGCGGGGCCCGAGCTTCTGGGTGACGGCGCCGATGAACTCCTCGGGCACGTCCACCACGAGATGCTCCATGGGCTCCAGCGTCTGGCCGTCCTTCTCGCGCGTGATGACCTGGGGCTTGGACACTTCGAGCTCGAAACCCTCGCGGCGCATCATCTCGATGAGGATGGCGAGCTGCAGCTCGCCGCGGCCCGATACCTTGAACGTGTCGGGCGAGTCGGTCTCCTCCACGCGGATCGCCACATTGCCACGCCGCTCCTTCCAGAGCCGCTCGCGGAGTTGCGTGGAGGTGACGAAGCGGCCCTCCCGCCCGGCGAAGGGCGAGATATTGGACGAGAAGAGCATGGAGACCGTGGGCTCGTCGATGTGCATGACTTCGAGAGCCACGGGGTTCTCGGGATCGGCAATGGTCTCGCCGATCTCCATCTCCTCGATGCCCGCTACCGCGACCACATCGCCCGCCCACGCCTCGGTGAGCTCCACGCGCTTGAGTCCCTCATAGCCATAGAGCACGGTGACTTTGGCGAAGTCCACGGCGCCGCTGCGGCGGACGATGGCGACGCGGTCGTACTGGCGGATCCGCCCGTTGACGATCCGCCCGATGATGAGCCGGCCGACGTAGTCGTCCCAATCGAGCGAGGCCGCGCGCAGCTGAAGGCCGTGGCCTTCCTCGAAGCGCGGCGGCGGGATGGTGGCCAGCAGGGCGTCGAACAGCGGCGCCAGGGTGCGCGAGTCATCGGTGAGCGCGCGCTTGGCGATGCCCTTGCGCGCGTCGGTGTAGATGACGGGGAACTCGAGCTGGTCCGCGGTGGCGTCGAGATCGATGAAGAGATCGTAGACCTCGTCCAGCACCTCGGCGGGCCGGGCGTCCTGTCGGTCGATCTTGTTGATGACGACGATGGGCGTGAGATTGGCCTCGAGCGCCTTCTTCAGCACGAAGCGCGTCTGGGGCAGGGGCCCCTCGGCCGCGTCGACGAGCAGCAGCACGCCGTCCACGAGCGTGAGCGTGCGCTCCACTTCGCCTCCGAAATCGGCGTGGCCCGGCGTGTCCACGATATTGATCTTCACGTCCTTGTAGTGAATGGACGTGTTCTTCGCCATGATCGTGATGCCCTTCTCGCGCTCGAGGTCAATCGAGTCCATGACCCGCTCGACCACGTGCTCGTTGGCGCGGAAGATGCCCGACTGCCAGAGCATGGCGTCGACCAGAGTGGTCTTGCCGTGGTCCACATGGGCGATGATGGCGACATTACGGATGTCGGGACGCTCAGCCATAGCTTGACTTTACCACGGAACCCGCGCTAACGCGGCGCGTAACGGCTTGCCCGTCCTCGGAGCATGGGGCATAATGGCCGGGCATCCGGCAACCATCTCCAAGGAGGGCAACCCGTGAGGATCCGACTCTTCCCCATTCGTCTCGCCGCCGCCGCGCTCCTCGCCGGCTTGATGCTCATGCCGCCCATGTGGAGCCCGGCGCACGCCCAGCAGCCCACACCCCAAGGAGGCAAGAAGGTGAAACAGACCGCGATCATCACGATGGAGAAGGGCGGAGACATCACCATCGAGTTCTTCCCCGAGGATGCGCCCAAGACGGTGGAGAACTTCGTCACGCTGGCGAAGAAGGGCTTCTATAACGGGCTCACGTTCCACCGGGTCGAGCCGAACTTCGTCGTCCAGGGCGGCGATCCCAAGGGCAATGGCATGGGCGGCCCCGGCTATACCATCAAGGCCGAGTTCAACAAGCAGAAGCACGTGCGCGGCGTCCTTGCCATGGCCCGCAGCCAGAGCCCCGACTCCGCGGGCAGCCAGTTCTACATCACCCTGGCGCCGGCCCATTTCCTCGACGGCCAGTACACCGTGTTCGGC
>JBKPCB010000153.1:0-9005 GCA_046727155.1 Candidatus Methylomirabilota bacterium
TCGTCGCGCGCGACGGCTCCATGGACTGGCTGTGCGTTCCCCGCTTCGACTCCCCGGCCTGCTTTGCCGCCTTGCTCGGCACCCCGGAGCACGGCCGATGGCAGATGGCGCCGGCCCAGGGCATCCGGGGCGTGCGGCGGCAGTACCGCGGGAGCACGCTCATCCTCGAGACCGACGAGGGCGTCGTCGTGGTCGTGGACTGCGTGCCCACGCACACCGGTTCGCTCGATGTGATTCGGCTGGTCGAGGGCCGCGCCGGCCGCGTCACCATGCGATCAGAGATCGTCATCCGCTTCGACTACGGTTCGGTCGTTCCCTGGGTTCGCCGGACCGGGGACGGGCTGTCGGCCATCGGAGGCCCCAACGCGCTCCGGCTGCGCACGCCGGTGGAGCTGAAGGGCAAGGACTTTCGGACGTACGCCGAGTTCGCCGTCGCCGCAGGCGAGCGCGTGCCCTTCGTGCTCACCTGGCACCCGTCCCACCTGCCGCCTCCGCCGGCGGCCGACGCGGAGCGGGAGGTCCGGAAAGCAGAGGAATGGTGGCGCAAGTGGGCCAAGGCCTGCACGTACCAGGGCCAGTGGAAAGACGCCGTTTTGCGCTCCCTCATCACGCTCAAGGCGCTGACCTACGCGCCTACCGGAGGGCTCGTCGCCGCGCCGACGACATCGCTCCCCGAGCATCCCGGCGGCGTGCGGAATTGGGACTACCGGTACTGCTGGCTCCGCGACGCGACCTTCGCCCTCTACGCGCTCATGATCGGTGGCTACATGGACGAGGCCCGCGCCTGGCGCGAGTGGCTTCTACGCTCGGTCGCCGGACATCCTGCCGAGGTGAACACCCTGTACGGGGTTGCCGGCGAGCGCCGCCTGCCCGAGCTAGAGCTGTCGTGGTTGCCGGGATTCGAGGGGTCAGTGCCGGTCCGCGTGGGGAACGCCGCCCACAAGCAGTTCCAGCTCGACGTCTACGGCGAGGTCATGGACGCCATGCATACCGCCCGTCGGTCGGGCCTGCCGCCGGACGACGATGCGTGGAAGGTCGAGCAGCTCCTGGCCGCATTCGTCGAGACGGCCTGGGAGCGTCCGGACGAGGGGATCTGGGAGGTCCGCGGTCCGCGCCGGCACTTTACCCACTCCAAGGTGATGGCGTGAGTCGCGCTGGATCGCGCGATCAAAGCCGTCGAACGCTTCGGGCTGGCCGGCCCCGTGGACCGCTGGCGAGCCGTTCGCGAGACCATCCACACCGACGTCTGCCGGCAGGCATTCAACGCCGAGCTCAACGCGTTCGTCCAGTACTACGGCTCGCGCCGGCTCGACGCGAGCCTACTCATGATTCCGCTCGTGGGCTTCCTGCCGACCACGGACCCGCGCGTCCAGGGCACCGTGAGGGCTATTCAGAAGCGCCTGATGACCGACGGCTTCGTCGCCCGGTACGCGGAGGTGCAGGATGTCGACGGCCTGCCGCCGGGTGAGGGAGCGTTCCTGCCGTGTACCTTCTGGCTCGCCGACAACCTGGCGCTGGCCGGCCACCGAGAGGAAGCGGTCGAGGTGTTCGAGCGTCTCCTTGCCGTGCGAAACGACGTGGGGCTGCTCTCGGAGGAATACGATCCCGTCGCCCGCCGGCTCCTGGGGAATTTCCCGCAGGCCTTCTCGCACCTGAGCCTCATCAACACCGCTCGCAACCTGAGCCAGCCGGGGGGACCGGCGGAGCATCGGGCGACAGGCTGAGCCGCGGCGCCCTGTCGAGGGCGGGCCGCGCTGATTCGAAGAAAGCCCCGCTGGCAGGCTGCAGCGCGCGCGAAGTGTTCGCGCGGAGGTCCTAAGGAAGCTCGGCGAGCTGCGCCGCTAGGGTTAATCCTTGGGCCAGCCCCGCCTGACGAAGGCGACGCCGATATCATGGCTTGCGGCAACCGCCGTCGGCGCCTAGAATGCAAACCGTCCATAGGAGGACGGCCACATGACGAGTGTCGCTCGAGCCCATTTGGGCCCATATGAAGCAGGAATTGCTGCGGCGAGGGAGCAATTTCAGGGACGGCTACTGCCACTGTTCGATGAGAAAGATCCCCGGGTGCTGGGGCTGTTCCTCGTTCATTTTTGCGCCCAAGGGGTTGGGATGACGGAGCCGGTTCCCGACTGGATCCGTCGCGCCGGGGAGAACACCCGGAAGCGGGGGTTCGACGAGCTGGGCAAGGCGCTGGAAGACCACGCAGAGCATGAGGACGGCCATCACGAGCTGATGCGCGAGGACGCGAAGTCCCTCGTCGGATGGTGGAACGACTCCCACGGGGCCACGCTTCACGCGGACGAGTTTCTGTCACTGCCGTGGAGCGGGGGAGTGGAGGCATACCGCCAGCTGCATGAGGATTACATCGCCGGGGAGACGCCGTACTGTCAGATCGCGATCGAATACGAGATCGAAAAGGTGTCGGTGGAGTATGGCCCCAAGGTATTCGGGCACGTGATAGAGGTCGTGGGGCCGGCCGTGCTGAAGTGCCTGAGCTTCATCACCGAGCATGTCGCGATCGACGTCGGACACACCCACTACAATGCCAGGGCGTTGGAGAAGTTCCTTTCACGGGTGCCGCGAGCCCTCGATTCCTTGGTGGTAGCGGGGGCGGGGGCCCTGAATGCGTACGCGAGGTACCTCGAGGACTGTATGACGATGACGAAGCAGTACCTCGCCCAGGCGTGATTGCCTGTCGCGGAGAAAAGGGGTCGTCATGAGCGCTTCAACTCCGAGCATCCCGTCGCTGCGGGACAAGGTGTCGCAGGAGGAATGGGCGGTGCGGCTGGACCTTGCGGCCTGCTACCGCCTCGTCGCCCACTACGGCTGGGAGGACCTCGTGTTCACGCACATTACCGCGCGCGTCCCCGGCGCGGCGGAGCAGTTCCTCATCAATCCGTACGGCCTGTTCTTCGACGAGATCACCGCGTCCAGCCTGGTGAAGATCGACGTCCACGGCAACAAGCTCCAGGACTCGCCCTTCCCGGTGAACCCGGCGGGCTTCGTGATCCACAGCGCCATCCACGCCGCCCGCCACGACGTGATGTGCGTGCTCCACACCCACACCTTGAACGGCGTGGCGGTGTCGACCCAGCGGGCAGGGCTGTTGCCGATCTCGCAGCACGCGGCCTTCGTGCTCGGCAGCCTGGGCTACCACGACTTCGAGGGACCCGCGCTCAACGACGACGAGAAGCCGCGCCTCGTCGCCGACCTCGGCAGCAAGACCTCGCTCATCCTGCGCAACCACGGCCTCCTCACCGTCGGCGACACGATCGCCGAGGCCTTCGTGGCCATGTACTATCTCGAGGCTTCCTGCGCCATCCAGGTGCGCGCGCAGGCGGGCGGCGGCGAGCTGATCCCCGTGCCCAAGGAGATCATCGAGCGCGCCAACGACGACGTCGTGAAGAAGGATCGGCGGGCCAGCCGGCGCGGAGATCTGGTTTGGCCCGGCCTGCGGAGACGGCTCGACCGCCTCGACACCTCGTACCAGAGCTGAGTGCCGCGCGAGGGCGCCGGGCCTCAATCACGCCTTGATGGCGAGGAGCGTGTCATGAAAGATGGACTCCGGTTCGTCGACTCCGACATGCACGTCATGGAACCGCCCGACCTCTTCGAGCGCTATCTGGATCCGGCATTCAAGCACCGCATCAGCGTGCCGGTGGGGACCGACGGCCGTCCGTGTCGCGGCCAGTCCGGTTTGATCGTCATCGACGGGTCGCCCACCTCGGACATGGATCTGCAGCAGTACCGGAAGCGGGCGCGTCGCGGCCCGACGCAGAGCACTCAGCTCCTGTCCGGGTCCCGGATCTACGACACGGGCCGGCTGGATTTTGCCGTCGAGCGCGACTACAACGCCGAAGCCCAGGTGATGGGGATGGAGATGGAGGGGGTCGACATCGCGGTGCTCTATCCCACCGCCGGTCTCGCCCTCATCGGCCGCAACAACCTCGATCCCCGGCTCTCCCTCGCCATCTGCCAGGCGCACAACAACTGGATCCACGAGTTCTGCCAGTACAGCCCCGATCAGCTGAAGTTCGTGGCGATGCTGCCCGTGCACGATGTCCACCTGGCCTGCCGGGAGCTGGTGCGCTGCGTGAGGGAGCTCGGCGCCGTCGGCTCGTTCATCCGGCCCAATCTGGTGAACGGCCGCTACTGGCACTCGAACCACTGGGATCCCCTCTACGGCATCCATGAAGAACTCGGCGTGACCTGGGGCTTTCACGAGGGCGTGAGCGCCGTGTACTCGCGCATGATCGAGCTGTACGGCGAGAACCGGTTCTACCGCCACGTCGCCAGCCACTGGATCGAGATGCAGCAGGCGCTGATCGCGATGATCGTCGGCGGGGTGTTCGAGTTCCACCCGCGGCTGCGCGTCGGGTTCCTTGAGGCGCAGAACTCCTGGGTGCCCGGGCTGCTGACGCGCATCGAGTGGGACTACCCGCAGTACCGCGACACCCACGCCCCGTACCTCTCGCTCACCCCCAAGGAGTATTTCCGGCGCAACTGCTGGGCGGCCGTCGAGGGGAGCGAGCCGGAGATCGAGGCGACGGCGGGGCTCATCGGCGCCGACAGGATGTGCGTCTCGACGGATTATCCGCACTTCGACTCCAATTTCCCGCACGTGGCCGAGAATCTCCTCAAGAACGTCCCGCGCGAGATCGCGGCGCAGATCTTGATGGGGGGCGCGAACCTCTACGGCTTCACCGACGCCGACTTCAAGAAGGCCGACACCGCCGCGGCGGCCCGCAAGCGTACCGCCGGCACCGCAGGGCGCTGAGCAAGTCTCGCGGCGAAACCCTCAGCCGCGCGGTCGTCGAGCCGGCCGCGATCCTCGGCTGAGGCGGACGGTTTTGCCCGACACGCGCTTGCCCGTATCGGTGCGAAAGTAGCCGAGCCGCACCTCCTGCCCTGAATCCGCGTGGATGAGGCGCGCCCGCGTATAGGCGTGGCGCGAGCCCCAGGCCGCCAGCGCGCCGATCACCACGCCCAGCTCCCTGCCTTTGGCCGTCAGCGCGTACTCCGCCCGCGGCGGATGGTCGGAGTAGAAGCGGCGCATGACCAGGCCGTGCTCTTCCATCAGCTTGAGCCGGTCCGAGAGGATATTGGGCGCGATGCCGCGCTGCGCCGCCTGGAAATCCTGGAAGCGGCGCGTGCCGTCGAGGAGGTCGCGCACCAGCAGGAGCGTCCAGCGATCCCCCACCAGCTCGAGCGTCTTGGCGACCGGGCAGCGCTGCCCGTAGATCTTCGGCATGTCCGCATTGTAGGCGAGGGCTTGACAGAAAAGCAAGTTACTATTATTTTGCAAGTTATGAGCTCGACGGCCGCGGCCGCCCCGATGGCGGCCCGCACGAAGCGCCTGCTCGAAGACCCCGTCGCCCCGACCCTGCTCCGCCTGGCGGCCCCCACGGTCCTCGTCATGGTGCTCCAGGCCGCCGTGGCCACGTTGGACGCGGTCTTTGTCGGCTGGCTGGGCCCGGCGGCGCTGGCAGGCGTGTCGCTCGTCTACCCGCTGGTCATGCTCATGCAGACCATGTCGGCGGGCGGCATGGGCGGGGGCGTCGCCTCGGCCGTCGCGCGGGCGCTCGGCGCCGGCCGGCGGGTTGAGGCTCAGTCGCTGGCGGTTCACGCCGTCCTCATTGCTTTCGCCTTCGCCGCGCTCTTCACGGCTGGCTTCCTGCTGGGTGGACCCGCCGTCTACCGCGCCATGGGCGGCACCGGAGAGACGCTGGGGGCGGCCGTCACCTACTCGAACGTGATCTTCGGTGGCGCGGCGGTGTACTGGATCCTCAACACGCTCGCGAGCATCGTCCGGGGCACCGGCACCATGGCACTTCCAGCCGTGGTCTCGACCGGCTCAGCCTTCATTTACCTGGCCCTGGCGCCGGCGCTGGTCCTCGGCTGGGGCCCTTTCCCGCGATTGGGCGTGGCGGGCACGGCGACGGCGAATCTGGTCGCGTTCGGCGCGGCTACCCTCGTCCTGACCGCCTATCTCTGCTCTCCGTGGAGCACGGTTCGCCTGTCCTTCCGGGGCTTCCGACTGCGCCGAGCGCTCTTCTGGGAGATTCTGCGCGTAGGCGCGCCCGGCTCGCTGAACACCATCCTCACCAACCTGACCGTGGTGCTGTTGACCGGGCTCGTCGGCCCCTTCGGCACGGCCCCGCTCGCCGGCTATGGCATGGGGGCGCGGCTCGAGTACATCCAGATCCCACTCGTGTTCGGCCTGGGCTCGGCGCTGGTCGCCATGGTGGGCACGAATGTGGGCGCGGGGCAGCTCGCGCGCGCGGAGCGCATTGCCTGGACGGGCGCCGGCCTCGCCGCGGCACTCACGGGCTCGATCGGTCTCTTCACGGCGGCCTTCCCGCGCGCCTGGCTCGGGCTCTTCACGGCGGACGCGCAGGTGCAGGCGGTTGGCGCAACCTATCTCGCCATCGTCGGCCCGACGTACGGCTTCTTCGGACTCGGGCTCGCCCTCTACTTCGCCTCGCAGGGCGCGGGCCGCCTCGCCTGGCCGCTCGCGGCCGGGTTCGCGCGCCTCGCGGTGGCCGCCGCAGGCGGCTGGCTCGGCGGCTACTGGCTCGGCTGGGGTTTGCCGGGGATCTTCGCCGCCATGGCCCTCGCGCTCATCATCTTCGGAGCAATGATCGCCACCGCCGTCAGGCTCGGGGCGTGGCGCTAGGAGGATCGCTGATGCCCAGGATGCTCGAACTGATCAAGATGATCCAGCGCGGCGAGCTGCCGCCGCCGCCCGTCGCCACGCTCATCGGCTTCACCATCGGGTCCATCGAGCCCGGCCGCGTCGTCATGGAGATGAACGCGGGGCCTCAGCACGCCAATCCCATGGGCACGCTCCACGGAGGAGTTCTCTGCGATCTCGCCGATGCCGCCATGGGCATGGCCTATGCCTCCTCCCTCGACGAGGGCGAGACCTTCACCACGCTCGAGCTCAAGATCAACTTCCTCAAGCCCGTGTGGACGGGGCGGCTCACCGCGACGGGCCGGCTCGTCAAGGGCGGGAACACGGTGGGGCTCGTCGAATGCGATGTCCACGACGACAAGGACCGGCTGGTGGCGCGCGCCTCGAGCACCTGCATGACGCTCAGGGGCCAGCAGGCCGAGGGGCGCTGAGCATGAGCGCCCGCGCCATCTTCGGACTCCAGGTACTGCTGAGCCTCGTCGGCTATTCGCTCATCGCGCGCTTCTACCTGCCACGGCGGCTGGCGGCGCTGCGCCTCCCGGCCGCGCTGACCCCGCTGCTGCTCTTCCACGCCTTCCGCCATCTCGGCATGGTCTTTCTGGTCCCGACCGTTGTCGGACCCGCTTTGCCGGCCGCCTTCGCGGTTCCCGCCGCCTACGGCGATCTCCTCGCGGCGCTGCTGGCGCTGCTCGCCATTGCGGCGCTGCGCATGGCGTGGCCGGGGGCGATTCCTCTGGTCTGGCTGTTCAATGTCGAGGGGACGCTCGATCTCGTCAACGCCTTCTACCAGGGCCAGCGGCACGACGTGCAGTTGGGCGCGGCGTACTATATTCCGACCTTCGCCGTGCCGGCCCTGCTCGTGACCCACGCCATGATCTTCGCGCTGCTCATTCGCCGCGCTCGCTGACGCTGCCCGCGCGGATTGCGGCGAGGGTCGCGCCTGTGGAATACTCGGGCGCATGACGCCAGCCCCCCGCCTCCGTGCCGCAGAGGACCTGAGCGTTGATCTCGTCAAGCGCGTCGAGGCCAGCGTCCTCGAAGCCAAGCCTTTCGATCACATCTACATGGAGGGGTTATTCTCTCCGGCGTCTTACCGCCGGCTCCTCGACCACCTGCCCGAAACCCGCCGGTACCGTGAGCTCACCCATCGGGATGCGATGCAGGGGGACGGCCACAGCGCCCGGCGGAAATTCTACCTCTTCCCCGAGCACATCATGCTGCTGCCGGCCGCGCAGCGCCGCTTTTGGCTCGAGTTGTCGCGCCTCCTGCGTTCGCGGGCGCTCCAGGACGCCTTCAAACGCAAATTCCGCGTTGCCCTCGAGCGACGTTTTGGGCGCAGCGTCGATCGACTCTCTTTTTATCCCGTGCCGATCTTGCTTCGTGATCTACCGGGCTATCGGATCGGCATCCACGGCGATGGGCTCCGGAAGGCGATCACGGTGCAGTTCTATTTGCCGCGCGCAGACTCCCAGGCGCATCTCGGGACGATCTTGCACGAAGCGCGCGACGGGGAAGCCGCGCAACGCACCAAGGCACTCGCATTCCGTCCGGCCACCGGCTACGCCTTCCCGGTCTTGCGGCACGAGAGCTGGCACAGTGTCGCGCGGACGTCGGACGCCGACGGCGAACGCAATTCGCTGATGCTCACATATTATGTCCAGGACGGTGTGCTCGGCTGGGCTGTGCAGCGTCTCCAGCGCCTTGCGGTCTTCATCGGCTACGGTCTGCGGAGATGAGCTGGGCTGGTGATGAAAAGCTAGCCACGTGTTCGCAACTGCCGGGCCCAGAGCGTGAGCCATAGAGCCACCGTAGCCATGCACCAGAGAAAAATCTTGAACGCCGCCATGGCCCACAGCCATACGTTTTGAACATCGTGCCAGCTCATGCCGGGCCCAAACATGGATAAGAGCCATGCCGGGTGGGCGGCAATGAGGGGCAGATAGACGACGTACGCAAGAAGAAACACGCCGGTGACGATCAACAGGCTCCACCATCCGGCCACCGCAGCCGCCCGCACTCGTTTTTCGAACATGTCGTTCATGGCAACCTCGATCTCCGCCGCGCCCGGCGGGTCTTCTCCACGCTGTCCAAACGCCCGGGAGATGCGTCTTCTGGTCCTGTCGCGGACTGGAGGCTAGAGGGCGAAGGCGTGGGGGGAGGTTTCCTTCGGGAAGCCTTCCTTCTGGATCTTCTTCTTGATGCGGTCGCGCTGTACGGGCGGCAGGTGATCGATGAACAGGACGCCGTCGAGATGGTCCATCTCGTGCTGGATCACGCGGGCGTGGAGGCCGCCGGTCTCGAGGACATAGGG
>JBKPCB010000154.1:0-14480 GCA_046727155.1 Candidatus Methylomirabilota bacterium
CGTCGCCGGTATACACGGCTTCGGCCTGCGGCGAGGAGGGCAGCATCGTGATCACGATGTCCGCGGTGGCGACCGCTTCGGCCGCGGAAGCCGCCGCCGTCATCCCGGACGCGGCTGCGCCCTTGACCGCGTCGGCATTGAGGTCGTAGGCGGTGACCGCAAAACCCTTCTTGACGAGATTCTTCGCCATGGGCAGGCCCATGGTCCCCACGCCGATGAAGCCGATCCGCGTCATCACGATCCTCCGGTCTCGCTTGCGGTTGACTGCAGGGCCGTCCCGTATACTACCTGCGCCATGCTCATCGGTCTCGCGCTCATTTCGCTCGCCGCGATCTCGTGGGGCACAACGGGCGCGACCATGACGCTTCTGGCGCGCGACACCGCCGTGAGCCCGCTGCTCGTGGGCTGGGCGCGCCTGGCCATCGCGGCGCCATGCCTGCTCGTCGGCGCCGCGCTCGCAGAGGCTGCAGGACCCGCGGACGGCCGCCGTCTTCGGGTCGACCCGTCACTCTGGCACCCGCGGAACCTCGGCCCCTTGCTGGCCGGCGGAGCCGCGATGGCCGGCTACCAGATCTGCTACTTCTCTGCCGTGCCGTTCACGGGAGTGGCCGTCACCGCCCTTCTCGCAATCTGCTCGGCGCCCATCATGATCGCCTTCCTGGCCGCGACGCTCCTCGGCGAGCGGCTGACCCCGATGCTTCTCGCGTGTCTCGGAATGGCTGTGGCCGGCACCGCCCTGCTCGTCCTCGGCCCGCGCGGCCTCGGCGAGACCTCGGGCCATTTCGGTCTCGGAGCACTGCTGGCGCTCGGCGCGGGGCTATGTTACGCCGTGTACGCCGTGGCCGCCAAGGGTCTCGTCTCGCGGCTCCGGCCGCTGACCGTCGCGGCCGCGACCTTCACGCTCGGCGCCGTTTTGCTTTCCCCCGTGGCAATCGGTGCCGGCCTGCTGCCACAGCTCCAGCCCGCGGCGCTTCCGCTGCTGCTCTACCTCGGGATCGGGCCCACGGCCGTGGCCTACGCGCTGTTCAGCGCCGGGCTGCGCCGCGTGCCAGCCACCGTGGCCGGTATCGTCACGCTCCTCGAGCCGCTCACGGCTACCACCCTCGGCATCTCCGTCTTCGGCGAGTCGCTTGGCGCGCAGAGGATGGCCGGAGCCGGGCTGCTCCTCGGCGCCCTGGTCCTTCTGACGGCGCGCTCCGCGAAGCGCTGAGGCTCGGCTCGCGTCTCAGGCGCCCGGCGCCGCTCGATCGATGAGCCGGCTCACGGCCCGGCTGAAGGTGCAGTTGGGCACCACCGCCGAGTGCTTGCCCGAGCCGCCCGCGACGAGGACGAAGATATCGTCCGGCGACGGCACGCGCGGCAGCAATGCCGCGTCGTCCGCGATCTCCTGCATCCAGAGCGGCCAGTCGTGCATGCCCCACATGCCGCTCAGCTTCATGCGCCCGAGCGGCATTCGCGCGTGCTCGAAGATGAAGCGCTGGACGTCGGCGCGCGAGAGACCGTCGGCGGCGATGGTGGCGGCGTGCTCGGGGCCGAGCGCCACCAGCAGCTGGCTCTGCGCGAAGTACCAGCCCACGTTGGAGCCGAGCGAGGTCGCCACGTCGGCGACATTGGTGAGGATGCCCGCAGCGGTGACCGACACGTGGTCGTTGACGTTGTGGGGCGCCTCGCCGCCGTAAACAGTGACGACGCTCTGCTGGGCGGAGAAGCCGAGCGCGACGTGGAGCGGCGGCCAGGGGCTCGCGTCCTCGCGCTCGGCAATGGCGTAGGCGAATTTGGCGGGGCTCCCCTGGGTGGCCATGTCCGAGCGGCCCGGCCATGCCCCGCCCACGTTCATCAGGATGAGCCGGATGGCGCGGCCGATGGTGGCATTGGCGCGAAAGCCGGGGCCGAAACAGCCGGCACCGGCGTGCAGCCCGACCGCGCGCGCAGCGGGCCCGTTGACGACGAGCAGCGGCGCGACGGGATGCGTCGTCGCCTGGACGCCGTAGAGGTTGAAGGCGGGGTCCAGCAACGCCTGGACCGCGGCGACGACGATGGGGAAGCACACGGGCTCGCAGCCCGCCATGACCGAATTCACCGCGAGCTTTTCGAGCCTGCACTCGCGCCAGAGCGGCGGCATGAGGCCGAGCGATTCGCCCGGCTCCGCGCTCACCCCGCCCAACATGGCGGCGACGCGCTCGGGCGTGGGCGGGACGATCGGCAGCCCGTCGCACCATTCGCGCCGGACAAACTCCGCGTAGACCTCCTCTTCGTCGATCCGGAGCTCGCGGACCTGCGCGTCGCTCACGCCGCGCCTACCTGGTTCCGAGGAGGCTCTGCAGCTGCTCGACGGCCTGCAGCGCGCGGCGCTGCACCGCTTCGGGCGGCTCGCCGCCGAGCGGATGCTGGATGACCAGCAGGGGCAGCCCGGTGGCGCCGAGGGCCGCCATCTCGCCCAGCGCGAGCACCTGGAACACCGCGGTCGAGATGAGCCCGGCGGGAGTGCCGCCCCGGGCCAGCTCCAGCGAGTCGTGGAGACTCCACGACGTGCAGGAGCCTCAGTCCGCCGAGCCGGCGAAGACCAGGTCGCAGTCTTTGGCCAGCGCCTCGATGAGCTCGCGGCCGGCCGGTGACGAAGCATTCGCCTTTCGCACGTGCACGACCCGCTTGACGCCCAGGCGAGCCGTCAGCGCCTCGCCCATCCCCGCCACCAGCCGGTCGAAGTTGTGCTTGGTATTGTCGAGAAATCCCACCGTGAGCCCGTCCAGGTTTCGCGGCAGCGCGGGCAGCGTCATCGCCGCCTCGCGTCGCTCACCCACCGGGTTCAGCACCGTGATCATTGCCATAGGGTCCTTTCATCTTGCCTTAATGCGACACCATTCAGTATGGCGGTAGGGCTCCTTCGCCCAAGGGCTCATCCGAACTGCTAGCGTTTGAACTCGGTCGATCGTTTGAGAACACGCTGGAGGGTGGCGGACAGCTCTTCGAGCGCGCTGCGCTTGACGCGCACCGTGACCTGCTCGACCGGCTCGGCGCTGCCCACGCGGTGGATCACCAGCGTGCCGATGAACTCGGCCGCGCGCTCGTCCGTCATGGACAGCCCTCGCAGCGTGAGCAGCTCCCACTCCGCGCCCGGCCCGACCGCCTGCGGCCCTGCCGCCATCATGCCCTCCTCACCGGAAAATTTCGGTCGCCCCGCCGGGCGCCGTAGTTGAATATAGCGCACATGCTCGTTCTGGCGCTCGATGTGGGCACGAGCTCGGCGCGCGCTGAATGCTTCGACGAAAGCGGGCGCGCCTTGCCCGAGGCCCGCGCGCGCGTCGCCTACGAGGCCTCCGTCACCGCCGACGGCGGCGCCGAGCTCGACGCCGAGAGGCTGCTGGGGTCGGTCGCGCAGGCGATCGACGGTTGCCTGACCCGACTAGGACCGCGGCGTCGCGATGTCGAGGCCGTCGGCGCGTCGGTCTTCTGGCACAGCCTGCTCGGCCTCGGGGGCGACCGCGCGCCAGTCACTGCAGTCATGACCTGGGCCGACACGCGAAGCGCGGCCGACGCCGACGAGCTTCGCACGCGGGTGGACGACCACGCGGTGCATGGGCGCACCGGCGCGCCGATTCATTCGACCTTCTATCCCGCCCGCCTCCACTGGCTCCGACGCGCCCGGCCCGCGCTCTTCGGGCGCGCCGCGCACTGGTGCGGCTTCGCCGAGTACCTCGCGCTGCGCCTGACGGGCCGCCTCGGTGTGAGCGTGTCGATGGCGTCGGGTACGGGTCTGCTGGATCAGGCGAGACAAGACTGGGACCATGAGCTGCTCGCCCTCTCCGCGATCACGGTTGACAAGCTGCCGCCGATCTCCGACGCGCCCGCCCATGGACTCATCTCCCCGTTCGCCGAGCGCTGGCCCGAGCTTGCCCGCGCGCCCTGGTACCCTGGCTGGGGCGACGGCGCCTGCTCCAACTTGGGCTCGGACTGCGCGGATCCTTCTCGCCTGGCGCTCAATGTGGGCACCTCATCCGCTCTGCGCATGGTTTTGCGAGCCGCAGGACGTCGCGGGGCTGGGGCCCCGCCGTCCGAGGCGAGCAATATGATGAACACTCCCCCAGGCCTCTGGCGCTACCGCGTGGATGCCGCCCGCAGCATCGTGGGCGGCGCGACGTCCGAGGGCGGCAATGTCGTGTCCTGGTGCCGGCGCACGCTGGCGCTGCCCGCCAACGACGCCGCGCTGGAGCTCGCCCTCGAGGCCGTGCCACCGGACGGCCACGGGCTCACCGCGCTCCCGTTTCTGGCCGGCGAGCGAAGCCCGGGCTGGCGCGCGGACGCGCGCGGAGCGCTCGCGGGCATCTCGCTCGGCACCGAAGGGATCGCCGTCTTGCGGGCCTTCATGGAGGCCGTCGCCTATCGTCTCGGCATGGTGTACGACCGCCTGGCCCCGCTGGCCGCGGATGGCCATCGGGTCATCGCCTCAGGAGGGGCGCTCCACCGGTCCCGTGTCTGGGCTTCAATCGTCGCGGATGTTCTGGGGGTGCCGCTCACCCTCTGCGCCGACCCCGAAGCCTCGATTCGCGGCGCGGCGCTGCTGGCACTCGAGGCGCTGGGTGCTCCGCCGCCGCCCCCGCTGCCCGCCGGCGCGACCATCGTCCCCGACCCCGGCCGCCACGGGGTCTACCGCGCCGCGCGCGAGCGCCAGCGACGGCTATACGACAACGTTGTCGGGCCCCCTCTCTCCTGAGAGAATAGGAAGTTGTCGGTAACCCTGAGCCATGCGAATCGCGATCGGCTGTGACGATGCCGGCTTCCCTCTAAAGGAGCCGATCACCGGGGCCCTCGAATCGGAGGGCCACGATGTCCTGGATCTCGGCACGTTCTCAACCGAGCCGGTGGACTATCCGGACTACGCGCGCGCGGTGGGGCAAGCCGTCCTCCGTGGGTTCGTGGACGTGAGCGTGCTGATCTCCGGGAGCGGGATCGGCGGCGCCATCGCGGCGAACAAGATGAAGGGCGTCCGCGCCGCTTTGTGCTACGACGCCGCGCAGGCGCGCCGGAGCCGCGAAGAAGAGCACGCCAATGTCCTCTGCCTCTCCGCCAACGCTCTCGACGCCAAAGCGGCCATCGAGGTGACGAAGGCCTGGATCGCGACGCGCTTCTCGGGCGCTGAGCCCTTTGCCCGTCGCGTGGCCAAGATCGGACAGCTGGAGGCCGGTCTGCTCGGTCCAGAAAAGGTCCCGAGCAAGCCGGGCGCTCCCGACACGCTGGTGCCGCCTGCGCCCGTGCCGCCTGCACCCCCGCCGCGCGAGCGGCCACCGGAGCCGGCGCCGGCGGTCGCCCAGGCCGCCAGGAACACATTGTCAGAGGACGCATCAGAGCTGCTCCGGCAGGTCACGGGCAGCCAGAGCGATCCGCTTTCCACCGAATTGGAGACCGCGCTCGTGGGACGCGCCGCCGGAAATCCCCGGAAGGCCGACGCCGCACCGACGCGCCGGACGCAGCCTATGCCTGACGTATTGAAGCTGCCCGTCATCGAGGAAACGCTGCAGTACCTCGAGTCCAAGGACTTCCTCGACCGGCTCTGGGTCAAGGATGCCAACCTCTGGAAGGGAGACACGGCGGCGATCCGCAACCGCCTGGGCTGGCTCACGTCGCCGACCATCATGCGCGGCCATGCCGAGGACATCAAAGCCTTCGCCGACGAGGTCCGGCGGCTGCAGTTCTCCCAAGTGGTTCTGCTGGGGATGGGCGGCTCGTCGCTGGCCAGCGACACCTTCAACGCCACCTTCGGGTCGAAGATGGGCTTCCCGGATCTTCTGATCCTCGACTCCACTGATCCCGGCGCGATCCGCCATGTTCTGGAGAGCGTGAGCCTCGGCCGGACGCTCTTCGTCGTGTCGACCAAGTCAGGCACGACGACCGAGACCCTGGCCTTCTACTCGTTCTTCCGGGCCCAGGTCGAGGCCGCCTCGCCCCCCAAGCCCGGCATGCAGTTCGTCGCCATCACTGATCCCGGTCGCCCGCTCGACAAGCTGGCCACCGAATCCGGGTTCCGCCGCACCTTCCTCAACCCCGCGTCAATTGGCGGCCGGTACTCGGCCCTGTCCTTCTTCGGCCTCGTGCCCGCCGCGCTGATCGGCGTGGACATCAAGGCGGTGCTCGAGCGCGCCCACGGCATGGTGGAAGTATGCGGCAACGAGGTGGGCGCCCGGGATAATCCGGCTGTTCAATTGGGCGCGGCGCTCGCGGGACTGGCGAAGATCGGGCGCGACAAGGTCACGCTGGTCCTGTCCCAGAAGATCCGCGCGCTGGGCGCGTGGATCGAGCAGCTGCTCGCCGAGTCTCTCGGCAAGGAAGGCAAGGGCGTGGTGCCGGTGGTGGACGAGCCGCTCGGTCCGCCGGCCGTCTACGGCGACGACCGCGTCTTTGTGGTCCTCACCCTCGAGGACGACGATAGCTACGACGCCGCGCTCGGCAAGCTGGCCGAGGCCGGCCATCCGGTTATCCGGCTCGGGCTCAAGGACCCGCTCGATCTGGGTGCCGAGTTCTTCCGCTGGGAGATGGCCACCGCGACCGCCGGCGCGGTCATGGGCGTGAATCCCTTCGACGAGCCCGACGTGGCGCGGGCCAAGGAGAACACCTCGGGCCTGCTGGCCACCTGGAGGAAGAGTCACCGACTGCCCGAGTGGCCACCGGACGCCGAAGACGACGGCATCGTGCTGATGGCCAAGTCGAACAAGAAGATCCCGTCCGTGGCCAAGGGGCTGTCGGCCCATCTGGCCCAGGCCGAGGCCGGCGATTACCTGGCAATCCAGGCCTACCTCACGCCCAGCGCGGAGACCGGGAACCGGCTGCAGGAGGCGCGCACGCTTCTGCGCGATCGGCTCCGCATGGCGACGACGGTGGGCTTCGGGCCGCGCTACCTGCATTCCACCGGTCAGCTGCACAAGGGCGGGCGTGGGAACGGCCTCTTCATCCAGATCACCTGCGAAGACAAGGACGACCTGCCGATCCCGGGCTCGAGCTACGGGTTCAGCACGCTCAAGGCCGCCCAGGCGCTCGGCGATCTGCAGGCCCTGCGCGACGCCGGCCGCCGCGTGATCCGCCTGCACCTCACGGGCCGGCCGACGACCGGACTGCAGCAATTCCTGCAGATGATCCAGGCGGTGACGCGAAAGGTGTGAAGAGGAAGGCATTCGCGTGATGACACAAGCGGCGGACGACGCCTGCACGCTCGTCATCTTCGGCGCCTCGGGAGACCTGACCCGGCGCAAGCTCGTTCCTGCGCTCTGGTCCATGTTCCAGAGCCGCGTGCTTCCCGAGCCCTTCGCCGTGGTCGGCGTCGGGCGCTCCGAGATGAGCAACGAGCAGTTCCGCGCGCGGATGCGCGAGGGCGTCGCCGACTTCGCCCGCGTGCAGCCGCCGTCCCAGAAGGTCTGGGACCGCTTCGCCCAGGCGCTGTTCTACCATGCGGGCGATACGGACGACGCGGCGCTCTACGATGGACTGGGGCGGTACATCGCCAAGATCGAGCAGGACCGCGGCGCCGGCGCCAACCGGCTCTTCTACCTGGCCACGCCGCCCTCGATCTACTCGACCATCGTGACTCGCCTCGGCGCGGCGAACCTCAACCGGCCGCCGGACGGCGGCTCGGGCTGGGTCCGCATCATCGTCGAGAAGCCCTTCGGACGCGACCTGGCCTCCTCCCGCGCCCTCAACCAGGTCGTGATCTCGGTCTTCGCCGAGGAGCAGGTCTACCGCATCGATCACTACCTGGGGAAGGAGACGGTGCAGAACATCCTGGTCTTCCGCTGGGCCAACGGCATCTTCGAGCCGCTCTGGAACCGCAACCACGTGGACCACGTGCAGATCACGGTGGGCGAGAGCATCGGCGTCGAGAATCGCGGCGCCTATTACGAGGAAGCGGGCGCGCTGCGGGACATGATCCAGAACCACATCCTCCAGCTCCTCTGCCTGGTCGCCATGGAGCCGCCCGTCACCTTCGACGCCGGCCCCGTGCGCGACGAGAAGACCAAGGTCATGCATGCCATCCGGCCGATCCCGGCCGACGAGGTCGATCGGGTGGCCGTGCGCGGCCAGTACGGTCCGGGCTTCGTGGGCGGCCAGCGCGTGGTCGGCTATCGCGAAGAAAAGGGCGTCTCGGCCGAGTCCATCACGGAAACCTACGCGGCGCTCAGGCTCGAGGTCGAGAACTGGCGCTGGGCGGGTGTGCCATTCTACCTGCGCACCGGCAAGCGGCTGGCCAAGCGCGCCAGCGAGATCGCGGTGCAGTTCAAGCGCACCCCGCACCTGGTCTTCCGCCGCAACCCGGAGATCCTCGCCGAGCGCAATCTCCTGGTCCTGCGCATCCAACCCGACGAGGGCATGTCGCTGACCTTCGGGGCCAAGCTGCCGGGGCCGGACCTGCGCATTCAGTCCGTGGAGATGGACTTCGACTACCTCAAGGCCTTCGGCGGGGAGCCGCCGGAGGCCTATGAGCGGCTGCTGCTCGACGCGATGAAGGGCGACGCCACGCTCTACGCGCGCGGCGAATGGGTGGATCTGGCGTGGGAGCTCCTGACCCCGGTGCTCGACACCTGGGCCGTCGGCGACCCGCAGAAGTTTCCGAACTACGAGGCCGGCGGCTGGGGCCCGGCCGAAGCCGACAGCCTGATCGAACGGGCGGGACGCAACTGGCGGCGCCCGTAGGCTCGCCGGCGCGCCCCGCGCGCGGGGCCGGCTACTTGCTCCCGTTCACGACCCGCGTCGCCGACAGCTCCACCCAGGTGTAGTAGATCCCTTCATAGATGTTCACCTGGAGCGAGGAGCCCGGCTTCTCGTACACCTGCGTGGTACCTTTGCTCGAGGCAGTCGTCGATGAGAGGTGACGCCAGCCATTGGCCTCGAGCGTGGTTCGGAACGCCACGCCCAGGCTCTCGACTTCGATGCGACCCTTGTAGAAGAGGCGCGCCGCCTTCACGGTCGGAGACTCGATGATCGTAGACTTGCCGAGATCCACCGTGAGGCCCTTGGGGACGGGGATGTCTTCGAACTCACTGCGCTGCGCCCGCGGCGGAGAGGACGCGCAGGCCGTCACGATCAGCATGGCGATCGACAGAACAAGCAAACGCCGCATTGTTGATACCTCCTGCGCGTCATCCTACAGCCGCGGGGGAGCCGGCACCAAGTTTTTGGCGTGGGCGCTGGTCATTTTCGCCTTCTCCGGCTGCGCCAGCGCCGTCATCCCGCCGACCAGCCGCCCGGAGGCCTCCACGGGGCCCGTCCTCGACCCGGCCGTCGCGCGCGAGCATGCGGCACTCGACATCCACGCCTGGCGATTCGGCATCGCCAGGGAAGAGCTGGACCGCGTGCTGGCCGCCACGCCGAATGATCCGGTGGCTCATCTCTACTACGGCGAGCTCTACCGGCTGCAGGCCCAGCACGCGGGGCGGCCCGAGGACCGGGCGCCGCTGCTCGAGCAGGCACGCCAGGCGTACGAGCGCGCCGCGGCGCTGGATCCCGCTTATCCCGATCCCTTCAGGCAGCTCGGCCTCCTTTACTACCAGAGCAGGGATACCGAGAAGGCAAAGGACGCCTTCCGGAAGTATCTGGCGCTGAAGCCGGACGCGCCGGATGCCCGGAGGGTCAGGGAGTACCTGGACGCGCTGGACCGCTGATGGGCCGCCCACGGCGCGCCCTGGCGGTAGTCCTCATCGGGCTGGTCGTCCTGGCCGCCGGCGCCGTCCTGGCCCACCAGTCCCTGCTCCGGATGGTCGGCGGCGCGCTGGTGGTCGAGGATGCGCTTCAGCGCGCCGATGCCATCGTGGTGGTGGCAGGAGGCACGCCCACCCGCGAGGCCGCGGCCGCGACGCTCTTCCGCGAGGGCTGGGCGCCCCGCGTGATCGTGTCCAATGATTTCACGCCCGTCCGGGTACGCGAGCTCATCGCGCTCGGCGTCCGCCGCTTCGATTTGCAGGGCGAATCGCGCCGCGCGCTGGAAGCATATGGCGTCCCGGCCGCCGCCATCGTTGTCCTCGACGAGCCGGTCCGGATCACCGAGGCGGAGCTGCGCGCCGTCCACCAGTCCGCGGTCGCCCACGGGTACCGGCGACTGATCCTGCTCACCTCGCCCCATCACACCCGGCGCGTGCGGCTCATCTGGTCGCGCGAGGCTCGCGGCGAGGTGGAAGGCCTCGTGGTCAGCGCCCGCGGCGACCCCTTTCCGGTGGACGACTGGTGGCGCCGGCGCCGATTCGCCGAGGCCGTGCTCCACGAGTACCTGGGACTGCTGGCGATTTACCTCGGCATCTCCAGCCGCATGGCCTGACCTGACGGCCAAACGAGGACGCTGAGACGGGCGGGTGGTCGCCGCGGGCGGCCCCGTGCGGCCGAGCGAAGTGGGACCCCGAGTCCCATCCGCAGCTCAAGGCAGTTCGAGCCGAGGGACGGCCTACGGAAAGATCCGCCGGTAGAGCAGATGCTGGCGGTTGCGCGTGTGCGGCCGTACCTGGGCGGGCCAGCGTCCGGCTTCGACGGCCTTCGCCCAGGCCGGACTGGCCAGCACCTCGGGGCCCTCGATCTCGTACAGCGCCCCATACGAGGGTGCGTTCTCGACCACGATGGTCTTGAGCTGTCCCCCGATGCTCATGGTGAGCGGTTGCGTCTTGAAGCGCGCCACCGAGATCACGCCGGGCACGGTCAGCAGATTGGGCACGTGCTCAGTGTCGTAGACCTCGTTGAACAAGGCCTCCTGGGCCGGCTCCACGTCCATGGCGGCGCTGAAGAGATAGCGGGTCTGAATAGCCATGCGCTTTTCTCCCTCTTGGCCGAAGCCCCCTCACCCTGCCTTCTCCCCCTTCGGGGGCGAGGGTTTCCGACGAGGGGTGGGGGAACGGCCGTAGTCGTCCTGGCGACGGATGATGTCGTCCTCGCCCAGATAGGGCCCGTGCTGGACCTCGATGATCACGACGCGCGTTCGCCCCGGGTTCTCGATCCGGTGCCAGGCCCCGCGGGGCACATCCACGGCTGCCTTGGGCTTGAGGCGGCGCGCCCGCGCGCCGACGATCACGCGCGGCAAGCCCGCGATCACCACCCAGTGCTCCGCCCGAAAGCGGTGGCGCTGCAGGCTCAAGCGGTGGCCGGGCTCGACCACGAGGCGCTTGACCTTGTAGCCGGCGCCCTCCTCGAGCGTTTGAAACCCGCCCCACGGGCGCGCCTCGAAGGGACCCGCCCCGTCGCGGGCGGCCGCGCGCCGGCGGAAGTCTGGCTTCATGCGTCGAGATTGATGATGCGGGCGAAGTCGGCGTCCACGGCCTTGATCACTTCCTCCATCACCTCCGGCGGCACGTCCTCGTCGAGCAGCAGCACCACGATGGCGCGGCCGCGCCTGGTGCGGCGGCCCACGTGCATGGAGGCGATATTGACGTTGTGGCGACCGAGGATGGAGCCGATCTTGCCCACCATGCCGGGACGGTCCTCGTAGGACAGCACGAGGATATGCCCTTCGGGGATGAACTCGATATTGAGGTCCCGGAGCTTGACGATGCGCGGGACGCTGTCGAAGACCGTGCCGGCGATGATCTTGCGCCCGGCGCCGGCATGCGTGGTGACGGTGATCAGGTTGGTATAGCCCGAGGCGGCCTCCTCGTCGGTCTGCACGGCGACCTCGAGCCCCCGGTCGCGGGCCACGAGGTGCGCGTTCACCAGGTTGACGGCCTGGGCCGTGACTCCGCCCAGCAGGCCCTTGAGCACGGCGCGGCTGATGAGCTCCGGGTCGCGGCGGGCCACCTGCCCCGTCACCACGACCTCGACGCGCTCGACATTATCCTTTTCGAGCTGCACGCAGAAGCGGCCGAGCATTTCGGCGAGCGCGATGAACGGCCGCTGCTCGGCCATGGTCTCGCGATCCCCCACCGGGATGTTCACGGCATGCTCGACGAGCTCGCCGTCGCGGAAGGCCACGAGCTGGCGCGCCACGTCCACGGCCACGTTGACCTGCGCTTCCTGGGTATTGGCGCCCAGGTGCGGCGTCACTACCACGCGCGGGTGCTGGACCAGCCGCTTGACGATTTCCGAGACCGGCGGCTCCTCGCTCCACACGTCCACGGCGGCGCCGGCCACATGACCCGATCCGAGCGCGGACAGCAGATCGCCCTCGTGGACAATGCCGCCGCGGGCGCAGTTGACGATCCGAACACCGGGCTTCATGGCGGCGATCTCCCGGGCCGCGATCATGTTCTCGGTCTCGTCGGTCAGCGGGACGTGAATGGTGATGATATCCGACCGGGCCAGCACCGTCTGAAGATCGGTGAGCCTCACGCCGAGATCCCTCGCGCGACTCTCCGGAATGTACGGATCGTAGACCAGCACCTCCATGTCGAACCCCCGGAGGCGCGCAGCTACGCGCGAACCCACCTTGCCGAGCCCGAGCACGCCGGCCGTCTTGCGGTAGAGCTCGGCGCCGTAGATCCCGCGGTCCCACTCGAGCCGCTTGAGCGCTTCGTGGGCCAGCGGGATCTTGCGCACGAGGGCCAGCAGCATCCCCACCGTGTGCTCGGCGGCAGACACCACATTGCCGTACGGCGCATTGACCACCACCACGCCCTGGCGCGAGCAGGCCTCGACGTCGATATTGTCCACGCCCACCCCGGCGCGGCCCAGGATGCGGAGGCGGCGGGCGCGGGTGAGGAACTCGGCCGTCACCGTTGTCGACGAGCGCGTGATGATGGCCTCGTACTCCCCGATCTTGGCATGCAGCTCGTCCTTGGGCAGCTTGCCCGAGACCTGGTCCACCTGGAAGCCGCGCTCCGTCAGATAGACGACGCCTTCGGGGGAGATGGCGTCGATCACGAGCACTTTCATAGCCGTTATGCTAGCACACGCGACGGCCGCCGATGGCACCCGGGCCGTCGGCGGTAGGCTGCACGCTCGCCCAGCGTTCAATCTGCGCTATTGAACGGGCACCCCGGGTGCCACCGACACGCCGCGAGCGCCGGTCTTCTCGATGGCCTGGCCCACCAGCCCCGAGGCTTTGGCTTCCTCTACAAATCCGCGAAGGTACTGCACCCCGGCCTCACGACCCTTGGGCACACCGATAGCCTGCTGGACTCCGAAGAACTGGCCGCCGAGCACACGGGATCCTGGAAACTTCTCGGCGAGCGGCAGGAGTGCCTGTGTCAACCCGGCGAGCGCCTCGACCTTTCCTGCCACGAACAGGTCGGCGGCCGCGTCGCCACTTGGTGCCCGCACGAGCTGGGCGCGCTGCAAGCTTCGGCTCAGGAAGAGCTCATAGGCGGCCCGGGCCGGGGCGGCGACGCGCACGCCTTCACGATCCACGTCCTCGACGGAGTGGAGCGGCGAGCCTGCGGGGACAAGATACGTCGCTTCGATCTCCAGGTAGGCCGCGGTGAAACTGATCTCGCCCTCGCGCGCCGGATCAGCCCCGAGGAATGCGATGTCCCATGCGCCCGTCTTCGCGGCGTCAACCATGGTCGCGACACTGTTATAGGCGACGATCTCGACGGGCAAGCCCAATCGCCGCCCCAGCTCCCGCGTCAAGTCAATGGCCACGCCACTGGACTCCCCGCTCACCGGATCCTTCCTGGCGAGGATGAAATTCCCATAGTTGATCCCCACGCGCAGCTTGCCCGTCGGCGCGAGGTCAGCACGTGCAGCCGTCGGAACCTGAGCCATGGCCACGCAGGATGTTAGCAGGATCGCAGCGACAAGCCCCATCGCGATCGAGACGGGGCGCGTAGTCGAGCGGGGCCTGCGGGGTCTCAAAGCCCTCGGGCGGCCGGATCATTTGATTGGGATCTTGCGCCGCCGGACAGCCCGAGGCAGACGTGACCGCCTCAGGTGCCTGCGCGAGAGGTCCAGTGGGCACGGACGATATAAGCCCATAAACACGACGGGCGCCGGAGTGACTGCCGACGCCCGTGTGATGCGTTGGAGAAGGTCCTGTGCTCGACTATTTCCTGGGGTCCCTTCTCCAGGCAACAGCCACTAATCCAAGCAAGCCAGAGCCCACGAGGAGCAAGGTGGATGGCTCAGGGACTCTGGCCGTTCCGACCCCGCCGTACTGCAGGTCGTCAACCTCGATCCCGCCGGAGGTGTTGCTGATTGCGATCTTAGAGATACCCCCTGGGTCGCTGCAACCGAAGAAGTTGTCATCAGCGGTAGTCCCGAAGAAGCTGCCATCAGCGATCGCAACTGGACCAATGGAGCATAGTACCGTAACACCATCGGCGGCAAAAGCCTGAAAGCTCGTGGTGCCAGCGCCGTCCGTCCAGACCACGCCTGCGTGTGTGGGTAGAGAACCTAGAACACCGGCGTCAAATGTGAAGGTGAAACCAGGGAGACCACCGCCGAATAACGTGTCGCAGGGGACGGCGAGACCTCCGGGGGGGCAGCCACCATCTAGTCCGACCTGATCGATGATCGAGCCACTGAAGGCGGTGTTGGCAGAAGTCTTTACCGTCGGTGGGCTTACGCTGACGCCCGGCGTGTTCAAC
>JBKPCB010000155.1:0-27897 GCA_046727155.1 Candidatus Methylomirabilota bacterium
GAATCGCCGGCAGGCTCACGGCCATCGGCTTCGACAGGAGAGCGCAGAGTCCGGCCGCGACGGCGCTCCAGTACCACGCCAGGCCGCGCGGAGTCGCCGCGGCACCTGGTTCGAGCGAGCGGAGATAGGCCAGGATCGCCAGGAGGTAGAAGAGGCTGGAAAGGACGTCGCGGCGCTCGGTGGCCCAGACCACTGACTCCACTCGCAAAGGGTGAAGCGAGAATAGCAGGGCGGCGAGGGCCGCGCCGGCTCGCAGCGCGGAGCCGTGGGCGGGCGCCCCGCTACGGGCAGCCCGGAGCAGCCGCAGCGCGACGAAGTAGAACACGCAGGCGTTCAGCGCGTGCAGGATGAGGCTGGTCAGATGGTAGCCGGCCGGGTTCATGCCCCAGAGCGTGTAGTCGAGCCCGTAGGTGAGCCAGGTTAGCGGCATATAGAAGTTCGTGTTGTTGCCGCCGAACATCCATTTGAGCTGGCTCCAGCCCAGGCCGCGGTAGTCGGGATTTTCGGTGAGATTCAGGGGGTCGTCCCAATCCACGAAGCCGTTCCACAGCGAGGGGAGAAAGGTCAGGAAGGTCAGCGCGAAGATTCCGAGCGGGATGGCCCAGGAGACCCTTGGGTCCCGCTGTCGGGGGTCGCTCAACGTCCCGGCCTGCCGCGAGGTCTCTTAGTGACCGCCGTGGCCGTGGAGGAAGGGCAGCTTGAAGGCGAGCAGGTACCCGTTGGCGGTGAGCACGACGCCCACTACCGCCAGCGCCAGGCTGAAGAAGAAGATGAGGCGGGACCGGGCCAGAATGGACACGGACGACATCACGATGGCGATCTGGAGCAGGGCCTCGGCCAGGAGGAAATAGGGATCGCGGGTCTGGTAGACGTCGCGCTCGTGCTCGAGCCGCTTGGCCTCTTTCTCGATGTCCTTCTTCTCGGCGTTGTAGCGTTTTTCTTCTTCGTCGAATTTCTTGAGCAGGGCTTCGAGCTTCTGGCGCGCCTCGGGCTTCATGGTGGCGCCGCGCTCGAGCAGGTCGGCTTCCAGACGCAGCTTCTGGCCGCGGTACTGGTGCTCCCGGATGACCTTGGCTTGGTAGAAGGCCCACTGATCGGAGGACTGCTGCTGGGCCAGCAGCATCTCCTTCATGGCGTGATTACCGCCCAGGGCCGCGATGGCCAGGATCACGGCGAAGACCGCCGTGACCAGGGCCACGCGCCGGCCGAACTGGGACTCCGCCTTTTCGCTCAGCTCCTCGGGGTTGGGGAGCTCGACCTCGGGAGCCATGAAGGACTTAGTTGCCCGACCGCCCCCGCGTCATCTCCTCGCGCATCGCCGAGCGCCCCGCCTCGAAGGCGGAGGCCAGCTTCTGCGTCTGCTCCTCGAAGTACTCGCGCCCCTTGTCGAAGAGATCGCCCGCCTTGACCTGCGCCTCCTCGGCGGCCTGCTGCGCCTTCTTCAGCCAGTCGCCGCTGTGCTCGGCCAGCAGCTCGCGCGTCTCGCGCCCGGTCTTGGGCGCCAGCAGCAGCGCCGCCGCCGCGCCGGCAATGGCGCCGAGGAAGAACCATCCGAGATATCCCGCCGCGTCGCTTCCACGCTCGTCGGACATTCGCCTCTCCTCCTGTGCCGCGTCGTTCGGGTTCATGCTATCTGCTTCGGAGCCTCTTGATGAACACGTCCACCCCCCGCTTCACGCCCGCCGCCACCGCCGTGTAGCTGCCCAGCCTCGTGAAGCCGCTGAGGGCCACCGCGAACCGCGCCAGCTGATACGAGATCTCGTCGGCCCGGTGTACCACGACGGCGAGGCGGTCCATGTTGGCATTGGCATTCTGCGCCAGCGTGCGCACTTCCTCGGCCAGCGATTCGATCTGGCTCGCCATCGGGCGGATCTCGCGCTCGACGAGGTGGAGCACCTCGTCGGCCCGCCCGGCCGTTTTCCTCAGCGCCCGCAGCGCGGCGACCAGCGCCACCGTCGCCACGACGGCGCAGAGCGCGATGATCAGCTCGAAGGGGGTCATAGGCTCCCGAGTATGGCAGAGGGGCCGGCGGCAAGTCAACCGACAGGCCGGAAAACCGCCCGCAATCATTGACTTTTGCGTTACACTTGGCCGTGCCGTAACCCAAGAGCAAGGAGCTGCCGCGCATGTCCCTCCAGGACCGTTTCGACGAGCTCAACCGACGCAACCGCGACGCCGACCTGTTGGGGGGCGCGGAGCGGATCGCGCGCCAGCACAAGGCGGGCAAGAAGACGGCCCGCGAGCGCCTTGAGCTGCTGCTCGACAAGGGCTCGTTCGCCGAGATGGACCGCTTCGTGATTCACCAGAGTCACGATTTCGGCATGGACGAGCAGCGCTTCGCAGGCGACGGGGTTGTCACCGGCTCCGGACGAATCCACGGCCGGCCGGCCTTCGTCTTCGCGCAGGACTTCACGGTCTTCGGCGGCTCGCTCTCCGAGGCCTACGCGCGCAAGATCTGCAAGATCATGGACCTCGCGATGAAGACGGGCGTGCCGGTCATCGGGCTGAACGATTCGGGGGGCGCGCGGATCCAGGAGGGTGTGGTGTCGCTCGCCGGCTACGCGGACATCTTCCTGCGCAATACTCTGGCCTCGGGCGTGATTCCCCAGATTTCAGCCGTCATGGGCCCGTGCGCGGGGGGCGCGGTGTACTCGCCGGCCATCACCGACTTCGTCTTCATGGTCAAGAACTCCTCGTACATGTTCGTCACCGGTCCCGACGTCATCAAGGCCGTGACCCACGAGGAGGTATCCTTTGAGCAGCTGGGAGGCGCCTCGACGCACGGAACAACCTCGGGAGTGGCCCACTTCGCCGCCGAGAGCGAAGAGGAGTGCCTCGCCCTGATCCGCGAGCTGATGACCTTTCTGCCCCAGAACAATGCGGAGGACCCGCCCGTCCGGGCCTCGCTGGATCCGCCGGACCGCGTCGACGAGGAGCTGCAGACGGCGGTGCCGGATCAGCCCAACAAACCCTACGACATCAAGGATATCGTGCGGCCCGTGCTGGACGACCGGTACTTCTTCGAGGTGCAGGCGGACTACGCGTCCAATATCGTGATCGGCTTCGGGCGCCTGAACGGCCGGCCGGTGGGCGTGGTCGCCAACCAGCCCGCGCATCTGGCCGGCTGCCTGGACATCAATGCCTCGCTGAAGGGGGCGCGGTTCGTCCGCTTCTGCGACTGCTTCAACCTACCGATCCTCACGTTCGTGGACGTCCCGGGCTTCCTGCCGGGGACGGCTCAGGAGTTTGGCGGCATCATCAAGCACGGGGCCAAGCTGCTGTACGCCTACTGCGAGGCCACCGTCCCCAAGCTCACCGTGATCACGCGCAAGGCGTACGGCGGCGCCTACGACGTCATGTCCTCGAAGCATATCCGGGGCGACGCCAACTTCGCCTATCCCACCGCCGAGATTGCCGTGATGGGGCCCGACGGGGCGGTCAACATCCTCTACCGGCGGGAGATGGACGCCGCCAGGGATCCGGGCGCGCTCAAGGAGGAGAAGACGCGGGAGTACCGCGAGAAGTTCGCCAATCCATACGTCGCGGCCGAGCGGGGCTACGTGGACGAGGTGATCGAGCCCAAGGACACGCGCCGCAGGCTCATCCAGGCGCTCGAGGTGCTGCATACGAAGCGCGACGCCAATCCGCCCCGGAAGCACGGGAACATCCCGCTGTGACGCCTCCCGCCAAGACCCCGGACGAGCTGCGCCGCTTCGAGGAGGCCCGCCGCCAGTGGGAGGAGCGGACCCTCAAGCCGGCGCTGGCCAAGTCCCCCGAGCGCCCCGCGCTGTTCACGGACTCGAGCGGCTCAACCGTCGAGCGCCTGTACACGCCGGCCGACACGGCGGCGCTCGACTACGCGCGCGACCTGGGCTTCCCCGGCGAGTTCCCGTACACGCGGGGCGTGCAGCCGACGATGTTTCGCGGCCGGCTCTGGACGATGCGCCAGTACGCCGGCTTTGGCTCGGCGGCGGAGACCAACCGGCGCTTCCGCTACCTCCTCGACGCAGGGCAGAGCGGGCTCTCCGTCGCCTTCGACCTGCCGACGCAGATGGGGTACGACGCCGACGATCCGCTCGCGCGCAGCGAGGCGGGCATGGCGGGGGTCGCCATCTCGAGCATCGAGGACATGCAGGAGCTCTTCGAGGGCATTCCGCTGGACCGCGTGTCCACGTCGATGACCATCAATGCCACGGCCTCGCTCCTGCTCTGCCTCTATGTCGCCGTGGGCGCCAGGCAGGGCGTGCCGTCCGAGAAGCTCTCGGGCACCGTCCAGAACGACATCCTCAAGGAATACATCGCGCGCGGCACGTATATCTTCCCGCCGGGGCCGTCGATGCGCCTCGTCACCGACACGTTCGCCTTCTGCCGGGAGCGGGTGCCCCGCTGGAACACGATCTCGATCTCCGGCTACCACGTCCGCGAGGCGGGCTGCACCGCCGCCCAGGAGGTTGCGTTCACGCTGGCCAATGGCATCGCCTACGTTACCGCGGCCCGTGAGGCGGGGCTCGCGGTGGACGACTTCGCCCCGCAGCTCTCCTTCTTCTTCAACGCCCACAACAACCTGCTCGAGGAAGTCGCCAAGTTCCGGGCGGCCCGGCGGCTGTGGGCGCGAACCATGCGCGAGCGATTCGCGGCTCGGGATCCGCGGTCGCTGATGCTGCGCTTCCACGCGCAGACCGCTGGCAGCACGCTCACCGCGCAGCAGCCCCAGAACAACATCGTGCGCGTTGCCATCCAGGCGCTGGCCGCCGTGCTGGGCGGCTGCCAGTCGCTGCACACCAACTCGATGGACGAGGCGCTGGCGCTCCCGACGGAGGGCGCGGTGCGCATCGCGCTGCGGACCCAGCAGATCCTGGCCCACGAGTCCGGCGTGGCCGATACCGTGGATCCGCTGGGCGGCTCCTATGCCGTGGAGCGGCTCACCCGGCGGATCGAAGAGGAGGCCGAGAACTACATCGCCAAGATCGACGGCATGGGCGGATCGGTGCATGCCATCGCGTTCATGCAGCGCGAGATCCAGGACGCCGCGTACCGCCATCAGCAGGAGGTCGAGTCCAAGGCGCGGATCATCGTGGGCGTGAACGAATTCGTGGCCGACGAGGCGCCGCCGGCCGATCTCTTCCAGGCGGACCCGGCCGTGGCCGCCCGCCTGGCCGAGCGGCTGGAGCGGCTGCGGAAGACGCGTGACCCCGCAGCCGCGTCCCGCGCGCTCGAGGCCGTGGACCGCGCAGCCCGCGGCCGCGACAACCTCGTGCCGCCAATCCTCGCCGCCGTGAGCGCCTCCGTGACCCTGGGCGAGATCTGCGCCACCCTCCGAAAGGTGTTCGGTGTTCATCAGCCATCAGTCGTGTTTTGATCGTTGGCGCCGAGGCGGGAGCGCCCCCCTCGACCGCCATCGACAACTGCAAGGGGTCTCGGGGGGCATCTCCCGCCTCGCCGCCCCCGCGCTTCTCGCGCTGGCGGTGATGTTTCACTTTTCGCCGGTGCCCGCCGAGGCGGGCACCGCCGACCAGGTCGGGGCCACCTTTGGCCTCATCCTCCAGGACGTGGTCAGCGCCTTCCCGGCTGTCGAAGGACTCGTAGTCTCGGTGGACGGAGACCGCGTCTATCTCGATCTGTCCCAGAAGGACGGCGTTCAGCCCGGCCAGGAGTTCACGATCTTCCGCAAGGGCGACGTCTTTCGGCACCCGATCTCCCAGCAGGCGCTCGGGCGCTTCGAGGACGTGCTGGGCTATGCCCAGGTCCAGCGCGTCCTGCCTCAGCACTCCGAGGCGGTCTACGTCCAGCTCGCCGGCAAGCCCGCAGCGAAGCCCGAGGACGGGGCGCGGATCACGCGCGGCCGCATCCGCGTCGCCGTGGCGCCGGCCACGGACCTGACGAAGACCAGCGCCGACCTGCGCCGGGTGCCGTTCATGATCGCCCATGCCCTGGACCTGACCAAGCGCTTCCAGAGTGTCGATCCCTCCGCCGTGCAGGAGGCGCTGCTGAACCAGAAGACCAAGAGCGAGGAGCTGCTCGTCCGCCCGGAGAAGGCCCGGGCCGCGGGCCGGACCTTGGAAGTGACCGGCTGGCTCGTGCCGGTGCTGCTCGAGCGCCGGGGCGTGACTTATCTCGACGTGACCTGGGTGTCGGCGGTGACGGGCACCGCGCTCTTCTCGCGGCGCGCCCCGCTGACGCGAGCCGACACGAACGTGGAGCAGCGGTTCCCGTGGGAGCCTTTGCCTGAAGACTGATGACGCTGAGTCAACGGGCGTCGCCGGGGCTATTCATCGGACGGGAATCTGCTATGCTTGGCACGGTATGAAGGGCCGCATCGCTGTCCGCCTCTTGATCGTGTTCTCCGTGGCCGCGCTGGTTGCCGGAGGCTGCGGCCGGAGCATTCGCGAGTACGCGGGGCTGCCGCCTCAGGGCGATCCGAGCGTCACGCTCAAGCCCACAGAGCCCAAGTGGCTGCTGATCAAGAATCCGAGGTTCGGTGACGTGGCGAGCGAGCCTGAGTACATCTGGGTGGAGGAAGACAAGATCCCCACCACGATGAAGACCTTCGTCTTCGGGAAATCGACCCTCATCGCGCCGCCCGAGATCGTGGCCAAATACGGCGCGCCCCCCGGCGGAGGCCGGATCAGCCCGCGGCAGGGCGGCGCTTACAAGGTTGAGAGCACGCTGCCCGTGATTCCAGCCGGCCGCGGGCCCGTGGCTGCGGCGCCGAGCGCGACACGCACCGACGCCGCCGCGGCCGTCTCCCATCGTGGATACGTGGTCTTCGTGGACACCAGCCGCGTCGTGATCGATCTGACCGCCGCCGACGGCGCCAGGGCAGGCGGCGCCGTGAGCGTGCGCCGCGACAAGATCGCGATCGTCCATCCGATCACGGGTGAGCTGCTGGGCGAGCTGGACGAGGAAGTGGCGTCGGGCCGGATCACCGAGGTCCGCGAGAAGTTCTCGGTGGTCGAGCTCCAGAGCGTCCCCGAGGGAGCGCAGGTCAAGGTCAAAGACCGCGTCGTCCTTCGGTGATTGTCCGTCCAACCCGTTGAAGGTCCCCACCTCGCTGGAAGCGCTGCTCAAAGACCGCGTCGCGATCGCGGTCGGACCCGAGCTGCTCGCCGTCGAGCAGGCCATCGCGCGCGAGCTTTACTCTCCAGTGGGCCTGATTCAGGAGATGGGGGATTTCATCGCGGGTGCGGGCGGCAAGCGCCTCCGCCCCATCCTGCTCCTGATGGCCGCGCGGCTCGCCGGTTACACCGGCCCGCGCGCGGTCCGCATGGGCTGCGTCGTCGAGCTGCTGCACACGGCCACGCTGATCCACGACGACGTGGTGGACCAGGCGCCCCTGCGGCGCGGCCGGCCCTCGGCCAATGCCCGCTGGGGAGACGACGCCTCGGTGCTCGTGGGCGACCATCTCTACTCCAAATCCTTCGCGCTCATGGTCCAGGACGGCGACGCCGCGGTGCTCGAGACCCTGGCGCGCGCCACGGTATCCATGACCGAGGCCGAGGTGTTCCAGCTCGAGCGCAAGCGCAGCGGGACTATCGGCGAAGCCGACTACCTGCGGATCATCACCCAGAAGACCGCCTCGTTCATGTCGGCGTGCTGCCGCATCGGCGCCCTCCTGGCGGGGGCGGAGGAAAAACAGGTGGAGGGGCTGACCCGCTTCGGGCTGGACATCGGCATCGCCTTCCAGATGAGCGACGACTCGCTGGACTTCGTCGCGGACCAGGCCCGCCTGGGCAAAGCGGTGGGCGCCGATCTCAAGGAGGGCAAGCGGACGCTTCCCCTCATCGCCACCATGGACCGCGCGGCGCCCGCCGAGCGCGACCGCATCCAGTCTCTGCTCCGAAGCCGCGCGCTCGCCTCCGCCGAGATCGAGGAAATCCGCCGTCTCGTGGTCAAGTACGAGGGCGTGGAGTATGCGCTCGGGCGCGCACACCGGTATGCGCAGAGCGCCAAAGAGGCGCTTCGCCCGTTCAAGGACTGCGAGGACAAGGAGACGATGGCGCTGGTCGCCGACTTCGTCGTCGATCGCGATCGCTAGATCCTCCGCCGTGACGTTGACAATCTTTCCGAGGCGCCCCATACTCCCTGCGCTTTCCAGCCGTTAACCGTCCGGTGCCCGGGGCTGATCAGACCCCGATGCGGAGGTGACTGTGCGCATTCTTCTTGCGGCCCTGGTGCTCGGCTTCCTCGTGGGGTCCGCCCACGCGCAATCGGCGGGGTTTCCAAAGTACGTGGTGGGTGACGAGTGGAAGCTCTCGAACGGCGAAGCGTGGGAGGTGGTGAAAGCCGAGGCCGAGATGGTGGTGCTGCAGCGGTCCGGATTTGCCGGCTGTCCAGACTGCCTGTACCACTACAACAATACCGGCGATCTCCTCAAGACCGAGCGGTCGGACGGGACGCCGCCAGCCTGGATCTCCGGCATGCTGCCCGTCGGGACAGGCTGGAAACCGTACGCCTACCCGATCGAGATGAAGAAGGAATGGCGCTTCACGGGGACGGGGCTCACCCAGCGAGGGACCGTCAACTATACGGCCGATTGCAGGGTCGAGGCGTACGAGGACGTGACGACGAAAGCGGGAACCTTCAAGGCATTCAGGGTTTCGAGGCAGTGGCGCGCCATAGGCTCGGACGTTCAAAACCCGTCCGGCTTCACGTGGAGCGACACCGTTTGGTTCGCCCCTGATGCGAAAACCACCGTGAAGTACAAGAGCCTCAACCCGAGAGCCCCGGCCGATTGGGAGCTGACGGCGTACACCGTGAAGTAGGAGGGCCGCGACCGCCCGCCCGGACGCGCGGAGCCGGCGCGTGACGCCGATCATCACGCTGACCACCGACTTCGGCACGCGGGATCCCTTTGTCGGCGTGATGAAGGGCGTGATCCTGGGCATCTGCCCGGACGCGCGTCTGGTTGACCTCACCCACGACGTGGCGCCTCAGGACGTGCTCGAGGCGGGCCTTGTCATCGAATCCTGCGCGCGATTCTTTCCGGCCGGCACCGTTCATCTGGCCGTGGTGGACCCGGGCGTGGGCAGCCGGCGGCGCGGTCTGGCCATCAGCGGCGCCGGCCAGCGCTTCGTGGGGCCGGACAACGGCCTCTTTACCGCGGTTTTCGACGAGGCCGGCTGGGAGGCGGTATCGCTCGAAAACCCCGAATACAGATTGGCCGAGGTGAGCCAGACCTTTCACGGGCGCGACGTCTTCGCCCCGGCGGCGGCGCATCTGGCCTGCGGGATCGCGCTCGAGCGCTTCGGGCCGCCGGTGAAGGACCCGGTGAGGCTCCGCTTCCCCGGTTGCCGCTTCGAGGACGGGGTGTGGGTCGGCGAGGTGATCGGAGCGGACCGCTTCGGAAATCTCGTCACGTCGCTAACGGCTGCCCGGCTGGGTGGCACGAGCGGCTGGGAGGTGGAGATCGGCGGGCGAAGGCTGGGGGCTTTCGTGGACTGCTATGCCGACGGGCGCGAGGGCGAGCCGTCGGCCATCATCGGCTCGAGCGGGCGCGTGGAAATTTTCCTGAGGAATGCGAGCGCACGGGACCAGCTGGGCGCCGAGCGCGGCATGCCGGTGCGAGTCAGGAAGATTTAGTCCCGCCCGGCGCGCCGCCGGGGGACGAGGACCCCGACGTGCTAGGCTTCGACTCGCCGGAGCCGGATCGCTTCGACTTGTCCGGCTTGGACTGCTTGTCCGATTTGGGCTCCTTCGGCTTGGAGTCCGCGGACTTGGATTCCGCAGGCTTGGCGTCCTTCGCCGCCGCGTCCTTTGAGGAGGAGTCAGATCCTGATCCGGAGGACTCGGTGCTCTGGCCCTTCTTGCGGGACTCGGACGGATAGTCGGTGACGTACCAGCCGCCGCCTTTGAGGATGAAGGGCGTCGCCGACAGCAGACGGTGGACGGGGCCGCCGCAGCGGTCGCAGGTGGTCAGCGGAGGCTCGGAGATGCGCTGGCGCACCTCGAAGACGCGGGGACATCGAGGGCATTCGTATTCGTAGGTCGGCACAAACTCAAGCAGTATCATGGGCAAAATGAAGCTGTCAAGGCGAGGGGTCGGGATCGGCGCGCTGTTCATCCTGGCGCTCTCCGGTGCCGCCACTCTCGGCGGCTGCCGCTCGTCGCAGGACGCCGAGGTGCGCAAGCTCCAGGCTCGCGCCAATTACGAGCGCGGCCTCAAGGAAATCTACGAGCAGCGCGTGTCCATCGGGCTGATAGCCCTTCGCGAAGCCATCGAACTCGACCCGGACAACCCGATCTACCACAACTCGCTCGGCGTGGTGCTGCTCAATATCGGCCAGGTCGGCGACGCCCAGGTCGAGTTCGGGAAAGCCATTGAGCTGGACGCGCAGTACGCGGAGGCCTACCACAATCTGGGGCTCGCGGTGGCCCAGCAGGGCAAGGCTGAAGAGGCCATTGTCTCCTATCGCAAGGCGCTGTCGCTGCCCCTCTACCCGTCTCCCGAAGTGGCCTACTACAACATGGGCAATGCCTATTTCTATCTCGGCAAGCGCAAGGAAGCCGAGGAAGCCTACCGGGCGGCCATCCAGCTGGCCCCCAAGCTCGCCGTCGCCTACCTCCGGCTCGGCCAGGTCCTCAATGTGGAAGGCCGGAAGGAGGAGGCTAAAGTCGCGTTCCGTAAAGCCAAAGAGCTGGATCCCGTCTCCCCGGCCGGCCAGGCTGCTACGGAAGCCCTCAAGCTCCTTGGCGAAGGGGGCTGAACCGCCCTTTTTCCTTGACCGGCCGAGCCCTTCCGGGTTATCAATACCCGTCCGTTTCGACACTCTGCCACCAGGGGGGTGAGAGCGCGCGGATAGTCCAGCGAAGCACTTCAGGTCCGGCAGCGCCGTAGTCGCGCGTACTGTTCACGCTGAAAGAGATCAAGAGTTACAAGCCGTCCAACTTCACATGAGGAGGCGGTAATGAGAAGGACTCTGTTCCTTGCTCTTGCGCTGCTGGCTGCGTTCGCAGTCGCAGTGCCCGTCGCCGACGCCCAGACGCCCAACCCGAATGCCAAGGTCACCATCTCCGGGTTGATCGACAACGTCGGCACGTACACCCGCAACATGAGCGCGTTCGACTTCAACCTGGCCCGCAACAATGATGCGCAGTTCTACGGCCGCACCCGCGGCCGCTTCGACATCATTGGCGAGATCGGGAAGGCCAAGGCCGTGCTCGGCATCGAAATTGACGAGTACTGGGGCCAGACCGGTCTCGGCGACAGCAATGGCGCCGGGTCCACGACCTGCGTGAGCCAGGCCGGCGGTAACCTGAACTGCGGCGCTGTCGGCTCGGGCGCCGAGTCGTCGTTCGACCTGAACACCGACACCCAGTCCAACCTCCAGATCAAGTGGCTCTACACCGAGTTTCCGGTTCCGCTCATTCCGGTGCCGACCACGATGCGTCTGGGCGGCCAGCCCTTCGGGACGGCCGCGACCTGGAAGCTCGCCGCCTACGCCAACGGTGACTTCGGCGGCGTGAACATCGTCAGCAATATCACCCCCAACGTGAAGCTGATCTTCACGTACGTGGCGGTGGAGGAGCTGCTGACCGGCAAGAAGGACTTCGCGCCGGTGTTCGGCGGCACGGTGGCTCCCATCGGCGGCAGCACGGGCAACAAGTGCCTCACCGGCGGCAATGCTACGGCGACGCCGTGCATCCCGCAGAGCCGCGGTGATGACTTCGCGCTGATCTTCTCGGCCGAGGTTACCCCGATGAAGGGCCTGGACATCAAGCCGATGTACTCCTACTTCTTTGCGAGCGGCCTGACCAGCGCCAACGCCCGCCAGGGTCGCGGCGGTTTGGCGATCGCTCCGGCCATCAGCGGCGCGAGCGGCGCCCAGGGCCAGAGCCCGTTCGCCCCGGCAGGCGGCGCGCTCGGCTTCTCGGCTGACGGCACCGGCACCGGCCTCACCGAGAACCGCAATACGGTGGGCGTCGATGCGCGCTGGCGCATGGGCCCCTGGTCGGTAGAGCCGACCTTCCTGTACCAGTTCGGTACCCGCCAGGCTGTGAACACGACCAGCGCGGCCTACGGCCCGATTTGCACCGCGGCGCCGCAGTCGTCCTGCCCGCGTTACTCGGCCGAGATCAGGGCCTGGTTCGTGGATATCCGCGGCAGCTTCCAGCTGGGTCCGTGGCTGTTCAGCGGGATGTACCAGTGGACGTCGGGTGATCCGGCGCAGAACAACCCGTACAAGCACATCGGCTACTTCCAGCCGCTCGATACGGACACTTCGTATCTGGCCGACTGGGGTACCCAGATCATGTCGCTGGGTATCGACTACTACCAGATCCTCAACGGCGGCGCCGCCCAGGCCGGTCTGAACCCCGGCGTGGCGATCGGCTACGACAAGTACGGCCGCCATTCGTTCGGCCTCAAGGCCAATTACGCCTGGACCCCGACCTTCAATGTCTGGGCAGGCGTGACGCCTTCATGGACGGACCGCGCGGTTGACACCGACGGCTTCCTGGTCACCAACGGTGGTATCCAGCCGTCGTTCATCTGCCGCACGCACTCTGCTGATAACTGCCGGCCAGCGGGTGACAGCAAGTACATGGGCACCGAGCTGAACGCCGGGCTTCAGTGGAAGTTCGCAGACGGTCTCACCTTCGACTGGGCTGTGGGTTGGCTCATCGCGGGTCATGCGCTTGGCCATCGCCACCTCGGCGGTGATTACAGCGCGGCCAATCCGCCGAACTCGAAGGACCGGGATGTCAATGACGTGATCATCAGCACGGCTCGCGTGAGGTACGTGTTCTAAGCGAGCCCACCTGTAGCACACGGGCCCGGGGGGCAACCTCCGGGCCCGTTGTTTTTTGGCCCCGGCCCTTTCTTGCCGGGGACTTGCGCAGAGGGTATAGTGGCCGCATGCTCCGGGCTCTTCTCGTCCTCGCCCTGCTCGTCGGTGGGGGGACTGTCCCGGCCGCCGCCATCGAATATCGGCTCGATGTCGCCAGCCTCCGTGAAGACGGCTTCACCCACTTCATCGACGGCCCAATCGGGATGGGTTCGGGCGAATTGATCATGGCCCGTCTCGAGCACGCCCTGGATGCAGGGCAGGTGGGAAGCGGAGCCCGCATGGGCGACCGTGTCCCCGATCGCTTCCGCGCCCGTGCCGCCGAGTCGTTCGGTGCCGTGCGGGTGCGCGGCGAGGTCGCTCCCGCCGAGGGGCCGCGGCAGTGGGACGAGATCGTCTGGGAGGGCAAGCCCGGCGAGCGCAGCGTGTGGGTGATCGCGGCGACCACCACGCACATGCAGGAGGTCAAGCACGTCGCGATCAAGGGCTGGCAACCCGGCGCGGCGCTGCGCTACTATATCCCGTACCGCGTGACTCTGAATCCTACGCCCGAGACCGCGCTGGTGTTCCCGCTGTCGTTCATTCGCTTCTATGAGGACCGTCCCGGGCTCTGGGAGCGCTACCTGGCCAATTCCATCAACCTCGGCGAGGGGCTCGCGGTGCTCGTGGGAGCCAATGAGACGCCGGCCTTCGCCGACTGGGTGTACTTGATCGTGCAACATCCGCCCCAGCCGGTGACATTCAAGGCCGTGCTCGGCTGGGCACCGCGGATGAGTGGAGACAAGTCGAGTAAGGAGGGACGCGACCCGTGAAGCGCGTTTTGCTTTCGGCGGTTCTCGTTCTCTTCACGAGCGCCCTCGCTTCGGCCCAGCCGCAAGGCCGGCCCCAAGGCCAACAGCCGGCCGAGCCCGTCAGCGCGGCCTCGCTCACCGTCCTCGTGGACCAGCTCGTCGAGCTCTTCCCTCGGGTCGATGGAGAGATCGTGGACGTCAAGGGCGACAGCGTCACGCTCGACGTGGGGCTCAAGAACGGCGTGCATCCCGGGTTGGAGCTGGAGGTCTTCCGCGAGGGGGCCGAGATTAAGCATCCGCGTACCGGCAAGGTGCTGGGTCGCGAGGAGAAGACACTGGGCCGGGTCAGGGTCACGGGAGTTCAGGAAACCTTCTCCACGGCCGCCATCGTCCAGGGCAGCGAGATCAAGCCGGCCGACCGCTTTCGCACCGCGGGCGGCAAGGTCAATCTCGTGCTGCTGCCGCTGCTGGGCGGCATGCGCGAGACGCTGGTCGAGGCCGCGACCCAGGAGATCGTCGAGCGTCTGTCACAGACGGGCCGCTTCCGCGTCACCATGGGCGACACCATCAACGTGTTTCTTGGCGAGCAGGGGCTCAAGGCCGAGGACTTCCTGGCGGGCCGCGGCGTGAAGCAGGCCGCGGAGAAGTTCAAGGTCGAGCACATCCTGGCCATCCACTTCAAGCGCGTCCAGAACAAGCCGTTCATGGACGTGCGCTTCTTCTCGCTGCCGCAGGCGGACCCGGCGATCAGCATGGCCTTCTTCGTCCCGCCCACCATCAAGCCGTCTGGCACGACGGCGCGGTTCTCCCAAGGCGGCCCGGCCAATCCGCCCCAGGCCAAGCCCCGGTCGCTGCTGGCGCGGCTGCTCGGCGGCGACCTCGAGGCGGGGTCCTACTCGAGCGGCGAGGCCAGCATCCCACTGCGCCAGGTCGCGCGCTTCAACTTCCCGGTCCTGGCCATGGACATCGCCGTCTCGCCGAAAGACAAGATCCCGCGGATGGCCGTGAGCGACGGCGACCAGGTCTACATGTACAAGATCGTGGACCAGAAGTTCGAGCCCGAGTGGAGCAAGTCGGTCCGCAGCCTGGGCCGCGTCTTTTCGATTCAGCTCGCGGACCTGGACGGAGACGGCAATCTGGATGTCATCGGCAACCGCTACGACCCCCGGACGAGCCTCAACGGATTCATCCTGACCCAGAAGGACGGCAAGCCGAAGGTGGCGGTCGAGGACATCGACGAGTTCCTCTTCGCGGTGGACCTCAAGGGCGACGGGGTCAAGCAGACGCTGTGGACGCAGAGGTTCAGCGCTGAGGCCTTCTTCACCCCGGGTCAGGCCAACCAAGTGATCCTCAAGAACGGCAAGCTGGTGGTCGAGAAGAAGGTGCGGGTGCCGTCCACCTTCAGACCCATGGGCGCAGCGTTCTCGAATGTCATGGGCAAGGACACGCGCGCGCTGGCTTTCATCGACGATTTCAACCGTCTCCAGGTGGTCAATGAGGGGGAAGAACTGTGGCGCTCCTCGACCATTGTGGGCGGCGGGGCCAGTCAGGTTGAGCTGATCACGGGTTCGGCCCGCAACCAGCGGAGTCGCTTCCTCAAGATGGAGCCGACGCCGCTGGCCGTGGACTTGGACGGCGACGGCGTCGAAGAGCTGGTGGTGCCCCAGAACCTGGTGAAGGAGGGACTGCTGGCCGTGGTGTTCAAGGGGCCGGCGGGCTTCCGGCTGCAGTCGATCAACACCGGCTTCGAGGGACTCATCACGTGCCTCGGCGCCTTCAAGACCGAGGACGCCACCCAGCCCACGGTGATCGCGTCGGTCGTGAGGTTCAGCAACTTTCTCAGGACATCGGGCGAAACGCAGATCATCATGACCATGCCTCAGGAGTAGCGCTCCCTGATCCAGCCGGTCTGCTCCGCTCGACCATTTCGCGGAGACGCTTCATGATTCATCCCTATCGCGGCGTTGTTCCCAAAGTGCACCCGTCCGTCTTCGTCGCCGACTCGGCCGACGTCATCGGCGACGTGGAGCTTGGCGAGGAGTCGAGCGTCTGGTTCAGCACCGTGGTCCGGGGTGACGTGAACGTGATCCGCATCGGCCGGGGCAGCAACCTTCAGGACGGCACGGTTGTTCACGTCAATCGTCGGGGCACGCCGACCATTCTCGAGGAGTACGTCACGGTGGGGCATGCCGCGCGGCTGCACGGCTGCCACATCAAGTCCAATTGCCTGATCGGCATCGGCGCCATCGTGCTGGACGGCGCGGTCCTCGAAGAGGAGTGCCTGGTGGCCGCGGGCGCCCTGGTCGCCCCGGGCACCAAGGCGCCCCGCGGCAGCGTGCTCATGGGGGCGCCGGCGCGGGTGAAGCGGCAGGTGACGGAGGCCGATCTCGACCTGATCCACCGCTCGGCGCAGAACTACATCGCCCTCGCGGCCGAGTACAAGACGGCCCAGGGCATCCGCGGATGACGATCAAGGCCGTCCGCGGCGTCCGGGATATCCTGCCCGCCGAGAGCCGCCGCTGGCAGCGCGTGGAGGCGGCCGCGCGCCAGGTCTTCGAGGCCTACGGCTATCGCGAGATCCGGCTGCCGCTCTTCGAGCGCACGGAGATCTTCGCGCGGGGCATTGGGGATGAGACCGATATCGTGAGGAAGGAGATGTACACCTTCGACGACCGCGGCGGGGACTCGCTGACGCTCCGGCCCGAAGCCACGGCCTCGCTGATGCGGGCCTACATCGAGCACGGGCTGCACGTTCAGCCCAAGCCCGTGCGCCTGTACACGCTGGGGCCCATGTTCCGCTACGAGCGGCCGCAGAAGGGTCGGTACCGCCAGTTCCACCAGGCCGACGTGGAGGCGCTGGGCGAGACCCATCCGGGGCTGGACGCCGAGGTCATCGCGATGCTGATGGACTTCTTCCGCGCCCTCGGGCTGGCCGACCGGCTGGAGCTGCAGATCAACTCCATCGGCGATGCCGGGACGCGGCCGCTCTACGTCGCCCGCTTGGTGGAGTACCTGACGTCGCGAGAGAGCCGGCTCTGCGCCGAGTGCCGGGAGCGGCTGGGACGTAATCCGCTAAGGGTGCTCGACTGCAAGGTGCCCGAGTGCCAGCCGATCATCGAGAAGGCCCCGTCCATCCTCGATTCGCTTCCGCCCGAGGCGGCAACCCACTTCGAGCAGGTGCGCCGCTGCCTCGACGCCATGGCGATCAAGTACACGGTCAATCCGCGGCTCGTGCGGGGGCTCGACTACTACGTGCGCACGACTTTCGAGGTGAAGACCACGGAGCTGGGCGCCCAGGACGCCGTCGCCGGCGGAGGGCGATACGACGGCCTGATCGAGCAGCTCGAAGGTCCGGCAGACCCGGGTATCGGCTTCGCCATCGGCCTCGAGCGAACCGTGGAGCTGCTCGGCGAGAAAGCGGCCGCCGGCGCCCCGCTGGTGCTGATGATCCCGCTGGGCGAAGCCGCGCTGCAACGCCTCCTGCCCGTGGCGCGCCAGGTGCGGCAGGCGGGGGTGGGCGTCGAGCTGGGCTTTGGCGCGCGCAAGCTGCCCAAGGAGCTCGAGCGGGCCAACCGAATGGGCGTGGGCTGGGCCGTGATCGCGGGGGACAACGAGCTGGCCCGGGGTGAAGCGGTGCTGCGGGAGATGAAGGCGGGCGAGCAGCGCCGCGTGCCGCTCGACGCCCTCGCGGCCGAGCTGATCGCCCTCGGCGGCAAGTCTGCGAGCGGCCGCTAGGCGGATGCGCACCGAATCGATGGGCGGCTGGAAGCGGACCCACAGCTGCGGCGCTCTGGGCGCGGGCGACGTGGGCAAGACCGTGACGCTCATGGGCTGGGCGTTTCGCCGGCGCGATCACGGCGGGCTGATCTTCGTCGACCTCCGCGACCGCGAGGGCATCACCCAGTGCGTCTTCAATCCGGGCTCGGGCGGCGACTCTCACGCCAAAGCGGAGGCCATCCGCGGCGAGTTCGTTCTGGCCGTGCGCGGCTCGGTGACGGCCCGGCCGCCCGGCACGGAGAATCCCAAGCTCGCCACGGGCGCCATCGAAGTGCAGGTGAGCGAGGTCAAGATTCTCAACGACTCTCGCCCGCTGCCATTCCAGCTCGACGCCGAGAGCGACGCGGAAGTGGACGAGACGCTCCGGCTCAAATACCGCTACCTCGACATGCGCCGGCCCGCGGTGCTGCGCGCCTTCCAGATCCGGGACGCGGTGTGCCGGGCGGTGCGAGACTACCTGCACGGCCAGGGCTTCCTCGAGGTCGAGACGCCGTTCCTCACGCGCTCGACGCCGGAAGGGGCCCGGGACTTCCTCGTACCCAGCCGACTCCAGACCGGCAGCTTCTACGCGCTGCCCCAGTCGCCCCAGCTCTTCAAGCAGCTCCTGATGGTGGCGGGCTTCGAGCGCTATTTCCAGATCGTCCGCTGCTTCCGGGACGAGGACCTCAGAAAGGACCGGCAGCCCGAGTTCACCCAGATCGACATCGAGACCTCCTTCCTCGACCGGGACGATTTCCTGCCCATCATCGAAGGCATGGTGGCCGAGGTGTGGCGCCGGGTGAAGGGCGTGGAGCTCGAGCGGCCCTTCCCCCGGCTCACCTTCGACGATGCCCTCGCCCGCTTCGGCTCTGACAAGCCGGACTTGCGCTTTGCCATGGAGCTGACCGACGTCTCGCCGCTCTTTGCCGGCGGCGAATTCCAGGCTTTCGCCCAAGCCGTGGCCGCAGGGAAGACGGTCAAGGCGCTCCGTGTCCCCGGCGCTTCGGGGATGAGTCGCAAGGAGCTCGACGATTTGACGGCCGAAGCGAAGCAGGCCGGCGCCCAAGGCCTGGTCTGGATCAAGGTCAATCCCGATGGTGTGCAATCTCCGGTGGCCAAGTTCATCGGCGCGATCCAGGAGCGGCTACTGGCCCAGCTCGGAGCGCAATCAGGCGATCTGCTGCTGCTCGTGGGCGACACCGCGCCCGTCGCCGCGACCGTGCTCGGGCGCTTGCGGGTGGACCTCGGCCGCCGCTTCGATCAGATCCCGGCCGGCCGCGACGTCTTCGCCTGGGTGATCGACTTCCCGCTGGTGGAGTGGAACGCGGAGGAAAAGCGTTGGGATTCAGTGCATCATCCGTTCACCGCGCCGCGAGACGAAGACTTGGCTCTGCTGGACTCGGATCCCGGCCGGATGAAGGCCAAGGCCTATGATCTCGTGCTGAACGGCCAGGAGGCCGCCGGCGGCTCCATTCGTATCCACCAGCAGGCTGTCCAGGAGAAGGTGTTCGGGCTCATCGGCATCTCCAAGGAGGAGGCGAGGAGCCGCTTCGGTTTTCTTCTGGAAGCTCTCGAGTTCGGCGCCCCGCCCATGGGAGGCATCGCCTTCGGTCTCGACCGATTGGCGGCCAATCTGGCGGGGCAGGAGTCCATCCGGGAGGTCATCGCCTTCCCCAAGACCCAGAAGGGCACCTGCCCGCTCACCGACGCCCCGGCGCCGGTGGACGCACGGCAGCTCCGCGAGCTGGGCATCCGGGTCGTGGAAGGGACAGGGCCGGCATGATATCCTGCGCACTGGAGGCATGAACCCTCGTTGACTGAGGCCACCGGCGTCACCCGGCGCATCGTCCTGCCACCGGATCTCAACCTTCTCGCGTTGCTCGGCAAGAACGACGAGCACCTCCGCACTCTCGAGAGCCAGTATGACGTCCGAATCACGGCCCGCGGCCACGACGTCACGCTCAAAGGCGAGGAGCGCCAGGTCATCGAGGTCGAGCGGGTCATCCGCGAGCTGGTGCAGATGCTGAGGGAGCGTCCGGTGCTGGCCGCCTCTGACGTGCGCTCGGCGCTGCGCATCGCCAGTCACGAGGCCGGGGCCGACGTCCGGTCGGTGCTGGCCGACGCCATCGCGGTGCCGTCGCGCCGGAAGCTCATCACGCCGAAGACGGCCAATCAGAAGCGCTACCTCGACGCCATCCGCGCCCACGACCTCGTCGTGGCCATCGGGCCGGCGGGCACCGGCAAGTCGTACCTGGCGGTGGCCATGGCCGTGTCCGCGCTGGTGAAGCGGGAAGTGGCGCGCATCATCCTGACCCGGCCGGCCGTCGAGGCGGGCGAGCGCCTGGGTTTCCTGCCGGGCGATCTGGTCGAGAAAGTGCATCCCTATCTCCGGCCGCTCTACGACGCCCTCTACGACATGCTGGAGCCCGATAAGGTGACCTCGCTCACAGAGAAGGGCGCCATCGAGATCGCGCCGCTCGCCTACATGCGCGGGCGGACGCTCAACGACGCCTTCATCATCCTGGATGAGGCGCAGAACACCACGTCCGAGCAGATGAAGATGTTCCTCACCCGGCTGGGTTTCAACGCCAAGATGGTCATCACCGGTGACATCACCCAGGTAGACCTGCCGCTGAACCGACAGTCCGGCCTCATCGAGATCCAGACGGTGCTGCAGGGCATCGACGGCATCCGGTTCCTCTACTTCGACGACCGCGACGTGGTCCGGCACGATCTGGTCTCGGCCATCGTCCGCGCCTACGATCGAGTCGATTCCCGGGGCGCCGCGCGCCGGGTGAGCCCGCCCCAAGAACGTCCCGGCACCGCCCCGCCCGAGCCCTCCCAGGCTTGAGCGTCAGCATCCAGAATCTCCAGAAGCGCGTGCGCGTGTCGGCTCCCCGGCTGGGCGCCTTGGCGCGCCGAACTCTCTCGGCGCTGGGGCGTGCCGACCGCGATGTGCATGTCAGCGTCGTGGACGACCGGCGCATCCGCCGGCTCAACGCCCGCTACCTCGGCCGGCGCCGGCCCACCGACGTGCTCGCCTTCAATCTGGAAGGGCCCGGGCCGGCCCGGCTGCTCGGCGAGGTGGTCATCTCCGCCGAGACGGCTTCGCGCCAGGCACGGCGCCTGCGCATTCCCGCCGCCCTCGAGCTCGACCTCCTCCTGGTCCACGGCCTCCTCCACCTGGCCGGCTACGATGACCACGAGCCTCTGGAGGCCCGCCTGATGCACAAGCGCGAGCGCGAGCTGCTCTCTCACCGACGGCGTCACCCTCTGCCGCCCCGGCTCTGGGACGGGCTGCTTCGCGCGTGACTCCTCCGGTCCACCGCGCGGGCTTCGTGGCTCTCGTGGGCCGGCCCAATGTGGGCAAGTCCACCTTGCTCAATCGGCTGGTGGGCGAGAAGATGGCCATCGTCTCGCCGCGCCCTCAGACCACGCGCACCCGCATCACCGGCATCCGGCACCTACCCCAGGCCCAGATCGTCTTTGTGGACACGCCGGGCCTGCACGACGCCACGAGCCGGCTCGGCCAGTTCATGGCCCGGACCGCGGAGCGCGCGCTCCATGATGTGGATCTTGTCTGCTTCGTGGCCGAGGCGACGGAGGACCCCAGTCGGCTCGACGAGTCGATCCTGAGCACGCTCAAGAGCTGCCGGGCTCCGGTGTTTTGCTGCCTCAACAAGGCCGATCTGGTGTCGCCGAAGGACAAGCTGCTCGCGCTGATCGCGGCCTATCAGGCCCGCGTCCCGTTCGCTGAGATCATCCCGATCTCGGCGGAGCAGGGGGACAACTGCGACCGGCTGCTCGAGCTCATCGTCGCGGCCATGCCGGAGCGCCCGCCGTACTTCCCGCGCGAATCGCTCACCGATCAGCCGGAGACCTTCTGGGTGGCCGAGGCCATCCGGGAGAAAATCTTCCGGCTCACCCATGAGGAAGTGCCCTATGCCTGCGCGGTGCGCGTCGAGGAGTTGACCGAGCGCCAGCGACCGGAGACGCTGTACATCCGCGCGAGCATCTTCGTCGAGCGCGACTCGCAGAAGAGCATCGTGATCGGCAAGGGCGGCGCCATGCTCAAGCGCATCGGAACGGCGGCCCGCCGCGACCTCGAGCGCTTCTTCGGCATCAAGGTGTACCTGGAGCTGCGCGTGCAGGTGCGGGCCAACTGGCGGAAGGACGCGAAGGCGCTGAGAGAGTTCGGCTTCATGCAGACTTCCTAGCCGTGGCGCTCTACAGGACACAGGGCGTGGTCATCGGACGCCGCGCCCTCGGCGAGAGCGACCGGCTCGTAGACTTCTATACCCGCGATCTCGGCAAAGTGCGGGGCGTGGCCAAGGCGGCACGCCGGCCGCGCTCGCGCTTCGGCAGCGCGCTCGAGCTGTTCACGCTGGGCGAGCTCCTCTTCTTCGACACGGGGCGCAGCGATCTCGTGCGCGTGGATCATTTCGACATCGTCCGCTCCTTCGTCGGCGTGCGCGAGAACCTGGAGCGCCTGGGGCAGGGCGCGTGGGCGGTCGAGTGTGTGGCGCGGCTGACCGCGGAGCGCGATCCGCAGCCGGCGCTTTTCGGCCTGCTCGTGCGGGCCTTGACTGCTCTCGAGCGCGGCGTCCATCCGCAACGCGTGGCGACCTGCTTCGCCCTGCGCGCGGTGGATCTACTGGGCCATCGCCCGCGGATCGACCGGTGCGTAAGCTGCGGCCGCCTCTACCCATTCGCCGACGCGGCGCTCGACGTCGCGGCCGGCGGGCTCGTCTGTGCCGGCTGCGGGGCGGGGCCCGACGCGATTCCGCTCTCCGGCGGCGTGGTGGGCACTCTCAAGCGCCTGCGCGGCTTCGGCTGGGACGACGCGATGCGCCTGCCGTTGGCGCCCGCCGTGGATCGCGAGCTTTCCTTCGTGCTCGAGGGGCTCGTGTCGCGGCTCATGGGGCGCTATCCGCTCGCCTCCCGATTTCTGAGTCAGACCCGCCAGGGCCTGCTGCGGGTTGCCGAGCCGCCGCCGTCCGGCCGCCGCGCCTGACTATGCTATCCTGACTCCCATGTCCGTCACGATGGACACGCTCGTTTCCCTCTCCAAACGCCGCGGCTTCGTCTTCCAGTCCAGCGAGATCTACGGCGGCACCGGGTCCTGCTGGGACTATGGCCCACTCGGCGTCGAGCTCAAGAACAATATCAAGCGGCTCTGGTGGCGCGACTTCGTCCAGAGCCGCGCGGACATGGTGGGCATCGACGCGTCGATCCTCATGCATCCGACCGTCTGGAAGGCAAGCGGCCATCTGGATCATTTCACCGATCCCATGGTGGACTGCCGGGAGTGCAAGTTGCGCTTCCGCGCCGATCACGTGGACGAGCTGCCGTGGACACACTACTGCCCGGCGACGAAAGGGAACAAGTTCACCATTCCCGCCGGCGAGCCGTGCAGTCACTGCGGCGCGCGGCGCACACTGTGCCCCGACTGCGGCAAGGGCGAGCTGACGGCCCCGCGCCAGTTCAATTTGATGTTCAAGACGTTCATGGGCCCGGTCGAAGAGGACGCGTCCGTCACCTACCTCCGGCCCGAGACGGCCCAGGCGATGTTCGTCAACTTCGACAATGTGCTCCAGTCGATGCGGTTGAAGCTCCCATTCGGCATCGCCCAGGCCGGGCGATCGTTCCGCAACGAGATCACGCCCGGCAATTTCATCTTTCGCACGCGCGAGTTCGAGCAGATGGAGATCGAGTACTTCGTGAACCCGCACGAGACCGTGGAGGGGCGCCCGGCCGACGAGTACTGGCACGACCGGTGGATCCAGGACTGCATGGCCTGGTTCCGGCGCTACGGCATGCGGGAGGAGAACCTGCGGCTGCGCGAGCACGGCAAGGACGAGCTCTCCCACTACTCCAAGCGCACGGTGGACATCGACTATCGCTTCCCCATCGGCTGGAGCGAGCTCATGGGCATCGCGAACCGGACCGACTTCGACCTCAAGCAGCATGCGAAGTTCAGCGGCAAGACGTTGACCTACTTCGACGAAGAGCGCAAGGAGCACGTGGTGCCCTACGTGATCGAGCCCGCGGCCGGGGTGGATCGCGCGCTGTTGGCGTTCCTGGCCGACGGCTACGTCGAGGAAGAGGTGCGGGGCGAGAAGCGTGTCGTGCTGCGATTCCACCCGGAGCTGGCGCCCCTGAAAGTGGCCGTTCTGCCCCTGCTGAAGAAGCGGGAGGAGATCGTCAGGGCCGCTCAGGCCATTCGGACGGATCTGTCCCAGCAGTGGCGCGTGGTCTACGACGACACCGCCGCCATCGGCCGTCTCTACCGCCGCCAGGACGAAGTGGGCACGCCCTACTGCGTCACCGTGGACGTGCAAACGGTGGGCGACTCCGAGAAACGCGAGAGCGGCGACGGGAAGGTGACGATCAGGGACCGGGATTCGATGGAGCAGATCCGCGTGCCCATCCCCGAGCTGGCCGCGGTGTTCGGCGATCTGCTGAGCGGCGGCCAGTGGGCCAAGGCTGCGGCGCGCTTTCCCGCCGCGAAGGCTTCGTAACCACCCTCCCCCTTGGAGACCTGAGAGGGGCTACGGGCTCTGGCCGCGGGGAGGGACCCCTGCCGGCGTGCCGAGCGCCCCTGACTGATTGGCCTCTTCCGGCGGCGCCACGCCGGGCGCGTACCTCGAGGCCCCGCACGTATTGGCCGGCTCGGTGCCGATTACGAAGGCCATCATCGCCGGGCGCGTGCACCCGCCCGCCGGACTCATGTCCACCGGCACGACCACCACTCTCTCGGGCTGGTGGAAGTTCTCCACCGGGGTGCCCGCCAGCGCCTCGCTCATGAACGCCGTCCAGATCGGCACCGCCACGCGCGAGCCCGTCTCGTCCTTTCCCAGGCTGCGCGGCCGGTCGTACCCCACCCAGACGCCCGTCACGAGCTGGGGCGTGAAGCCGATGAACCAGGCATTGGAGTAATCATTCGTAGTCCCGGTCTTGGCCGCGGCCGGGCGCCCCAGCGCCTTGGCCGCGACGCCCGTCCCGCGCTCGATCGTGCCTTTCAGCATGTAGGTGGCGACGTAGGCGACTTCGGGGGTGATCACGGGCTTCCCCTGAGGCGTATTTTCCTCGAGCAGCTTCCGCTGCGGGTCGAGGACATAGCGGATCGCGGTGGGCCGCATCCAAGTGCCTTGGTTGGCCAGCGCGCCGTAGGCTGAGGTTAGCTCGAGCAGGGTGAGGTCCGAGGTGCCGAGAGCCATCGAGAGATTTTCGACGAGCGGGCTCTCAACGCCGAGCCGCCGCGCGACGTCGACCGTGCGCCGAATCCCGGTCCGCTCCAGCACCTTGACCGCGGCGACGTTGATCGACTCCTCGAGCGCCTGCTGATAGGTGATGGGGCCGCGGAATTTCCGATCGTAGTTGTCGGGCTTCCACGGCTTGTTGTTGCGACCCACGGGAAACTCGATCGGGGAATCGTCGACGATGCTCGCCGGCGTCATGCCGGATTCGAGCGCCGCGAGGTAGACGAACACCTTGAACGCCGAGCCCGGCTGCCGCCGGGCCTGGACGGCACGGTTGAACTCGCTGCGGAAGAAGTCGTAGCCGCCGACCATGGCTTTGATGTAGCCGGTCTGCGGGTCGATGCTGAGCAGGGCGCCCTCGGGACGATCTGGCGGCCGCTCGGCAGCCGCACCGATTTTGTCCTTCCCCGCCGAAGCGGTGGCGGTGCGGCGCGTCTCGAGCGCCCTGAGGCCCTCGCGCAGCGAGCGCTCGGCCTTGACCTGCATCGGCGGCGACAGCGTGGTGTAGACGTGCAGTCCGCCCTTGAAGACGATGTCGGCGCCGTACTGCGCTTCGAGCTGCTGCTGGACGTACTCGAGGAAGTACTGTCCCGTCGTCCGCCGCTTCTCGGGCGGGAGCAGGTCGAGGTCCGCGCTTCCCAACCGCTTGGCCTCGTTGGGCGTGAGGGTGCCGGTTTCGACCATGCGTGCGAGCACGGTGGCACGCCGCCGCTTGGCGGCCTCAGGATGCTCGAAGGGCGAGTACGTGCCCGGCGCTTTGGGTAGTCCCGCCAGCAGCGCGGACTCGGCCGCGTTCAGCTCGTGGACGGACTTGCCGAAGTAGGTACGCGCGGCGGCCTCGACGCCGAAGGCGCCGTGGCCGAAGTAGATCTGGTTGAGATAGATCTCGAGGATCCGGTCTTTCGTATAGCGGTGCTCGAGCTCGAAGGCGAGGACGGCTTCCTTCAGCTTGCGATCGAGGCTCCTGTCCGGAGTGAGGAACAGCACCTTGGCCAGCTGCTGGGTGATGGTGCTGCCCCCCTCGACGATGCGCCCCCGCCGGTAGTTCTGGTAGATGGCGCGGGCGATGCCCATCGGGTCCACGCCGAAATGCGAGTAGAAGCGCGCGTCCTCGGTGGCGACGATCGCCTCGCGCAGCGCCTTCGGGATCTGGGCGAGCGGCACGAAGATCCGCCGCTCGACGTGGAGCTCGGTGATGAGCTCGTCGTTCTCGTCGTAGACCTTCGAGCCATCGCTGGGGTCGAAGCTCTCGAGCTGGGTGACGGACGGCAGCGAGTGCGGGAGGATCGCCAGGACCCAGAAGGCCGAGGCCGCGACCGTCAGGCCGACGATGACGGCGCCGCCGACCACCGCCATCAGCACCCAGCGGCGCCACGGCCACCGCCGCCAGGAAGATGCTTTCCTCCGTCGTTCGGGCGGCATACCCTTGCTATTATACAGGCGTGTCCGTGACGGGCCCGTCGATCAGCGAGCAGCTGGGGCGCATCCGCCGGGGCGCCTCGGAAATCATCGTCGAGGCGGAGTTGCGCGCAAAGCTGGAGCGCTCACTCAAGGCCCGTGTCCCGCTGAAGGTCAAGCTCGGACTCGACCCGACGGCACCCGATCTGCACCTCGGCCACACCGTGGTGCTCCAGAAGCTGCGCGACTTCCAGGAGCTGGGCCACCAGGTCATCATCATCATCGGTGACTTCACGGGGATGATTGGCGACCCGACGGGCCGCTCCGAGACGCGCCGGCCGCTCACGTGGGACGAGATCCGGGACAATGCCGAGACGTACAAGGCCCAATTGGGAAAAGTCCTGGACATGGGACGAACCCAGGTGCGGTTCAATTCGGAGTGGCTCGGGCCGCTGTCCTTCGAGCAGATCATCCGAGAGACGGCACACCTCACCGTGGCGCGGATGCTCCAGCGCGAGGACTTTGCCGCCCGGTACGCGTCGGGCCGGGCCATCAGCCTGCACGAGTTCCTCTACCCGATCGCCCAGGGCTATGACTCCGTCGCGCTCGGCGCCGACGTCGAGCTGGGCGGCACAGACCAGACCTTCAACCTGCTCGTGGGTCGCGATCTCCAGCGCGCCCACGGGCAAGAGCCGCAGGTGGCGCTTACGGTTCCGATCCTCGAAGGCCTCGACGGCGTCCAGAAAATGTCGAAGAGCCTCGGCAACGCCATCGGCATCACCGAGCCGCCGGCCGACATGTACGGCAAGCTCATGTCGGTCTCCGACGAGCTCATGTTCCGGTACTTCGAGCTCGCGACCCGTGTTTCCGAGGAGGAGATTCAAAAGTTGAGGAAGCTGCACCCGATGGAGGCCAAGAAGCGCCTGGCCTGGACGGTGACCGCCATGTATCACGGCGAGGCCGGGGCTCGGGAAGGCGAGGCCCACTTTGCCCGCGTGATCCAGCAGAAGGAAGCGCCTGAAAGCATTGAGGAAATCCATCTATCCCTGCCGGGTCCCGAAGTCCCGCTTTGGAAGGTTCTCAAGGAGGCAGGCCTGGTCGTGTCCTCTTCCGAGGCCCGCCGGATGATTCAGCAAGGGGCAGTTGAGGTGGACGGGGAGCGTATTTCTGATTTGGCTAAGGCCCTGCCGAGCGGCCGCGGCGGCCACCTGATAAAGGTGGGAAAGCGGCGCTTCAAGAGGGTAATTCTGGACGACTATCGAGTCTGAGAAGGATTTACTTGACAGGGCCTTAGCTCATCCGTATGATCACCTCTTGCCTGACCTCAGGGTAGGTTTGTCGGGGGAGGGCGTTGAGAGTAGTCAGCCGGTCGGAAGCACTCCAGCTGACCTCGCTTCAACCACATAAGGGGTCACACCCCGCCGTTCTTTGAAAATCGCATATGTTACTGGCTCACCGACGAAGTGTGAGCACCATCCGTAACTACTGAGTACCTTGCGCTCGACCGAAGCAACATCTTGGTTGGGCTTATGGGGACCAGGTTTCAAGGCTTGTCGATTTAATCATGGCGAGTTTGATCCTGGCTCAGAGCGAACGCTGGCGGCGTACCTAACACATGCAAGTCGAACGAGGATCATCCTGTGAGCAATCATATGGTGGTCCTAGTGGCGCACGGGTGAGTAACAAGTGGTTAACCTGACCTAGAGACTGGGATACCCCCTCGAAATGGGGGCTAATACCGGATACGTTCCCCGGGTCGGAAGATCTGGGGAGGAAAGGTGGCGCAAGCTGCCGCTCTTGGAGGGGCTCGCGGCCTATCAGCTAGTTGGCGGGGTAACGGCCCACCAAGGCTATGACGGGTAGCTGGTCTGAGAGGACGACCAGCCACACGGGGACTGAGACACGGCC
>JBKPCB010000156.1:0-20229 GCA_046727155.1 Candidatus Methylomirabilota bacterium
CGCCCGCCACCTCGCGGGCCAGCTCCGAGGCGCGCGCGCTCGCTGTGATGCTCGGCGCCTCGCCGGTCAGCGTCACCACGCCCGCGTCCGTCCGGGCGGAGATCTTCTTCAGGCTGGTGTCCTGCTTCAGGCGCTTCTCAACGCGGGCATTGATGTCCTTGTCGTTCGTGTCGACCGCCTTGCGCTCCTTGGGCGCCACGACCTGGAGGTCGTTCTTCACGCTCTTGACGCCGTCGATGCCTTTGGCAACCTCAGCCGCGGCGTTCTTGGCATCGTCGGAGTCCACCTTGCCCCGCAGGGTCACCACGCCCTTCATGGTGTCGACCTTGACCTGCGTGCCCTTCACGCGATCGTCACCGAAGAGCGCGATCTTGGTCTTCGACGTGATCCACGAGTCGGTGACCTGAGTCTTGGCCTCGTGCGTGGTCTCCTTGACCTTTTCGGTGGCCTTTTCCGTCGTCTCCTTGGCCTTGTCCTTGGTGCCTTGCATGACGCCTTTGTCTTCCGCAGCCAGCGCGGGCGCTACGATGAACGCCGCCGCAGCCAGCAGGGCTATTGCGGTGGAGATGAAATGCCGCATCTTCATGTGTGGCCCTCCTTGACCGTGATTGCTGGGTCCGAGTCAGGCTCTGCCGGTCGGGCGCTCTCTGCGCTGACTGGCGCTCGCCCTGCTTTTCCTTCTCCACGCCCTCATCCGCCCACGCTCCGAGGGATCCCGGCTGGAGCCAGAGAACCCCCATGGGTGCTACACAAGGAATAGGCAAACCATGTGCCAGTCTGCGGGGGCAGGATCGCAGAGGCGAATCTAGGCAAGAACAAAGGGGTCAGTCTCGCGCCGGCTCCGGACTCGTCGGCGCCACGACCGTGAACTCCGTAATCCTTACCGCAAGCGGCTGGTAATGTTGACCGGCTTACCACCCCGAGCCTCCCGCTTCCGGATTGGCCTCTTCGCCTGACCTATCCCAAAAAGCGAACCAAGTACTGCTAGCTTGCGGCACGCAGGGCGTTCCCGCACTGCACTGGCATGGAAGATGCGATTTCATCCTGCGCGCGGGGTGATCCGTATTTTCCCCGGCGGGGGTAGCCTCTCAACGAAGGCGAGGAGGGACAAGCCATGCTGTACTACGCGCTGATATTCCTGATCGTCGGCCTGGTCGCCGGCGCGCTCGGCCTCTTCGGTGTTGCGGAAGTGGCCTCGCGAATCGCCTGGGTGCTCTTTCTGATCGGCGTGGTCATCCTCGTGGTTCATCTCGTCAGCGGCCGAAGCAGTCGCGTGCTCTAGCGGCGCAGGAGAGCAAGAGCCCGGCTCACCGGAACAGCCGCTCGAGCCAGCCGAAGAGGGACGGCGAGCCGCACTCGCCGGGCGGCACCGTGCCCTCGCGGAATGCCTCCTGGACCAGCTCGTCGGCGCCGCACCAGAAAGGAACGGGGCGGCCGGTGCGGTGATCGACCTGCACCAGGACCACGCCTGGGGGGGCCTTGAAGGACTTGGGCGGGGAGCGGCGCACCGCGGCCTGCATGACCGGAGCCCAAATGGGCAGCGCCGCCTGCGAGCCGGTGAGCCCGAGCGGCGCGCCATCGTCCAGGCCAACCCAGACGCCCACCGCGAGGTCGGGCGTGTAGCCGACGAACCATGCGTCGCGCAATCCGTCGGTGGTTCCCGTCTTTCCGGCCGTCACGTCGCTGAGACCCCACGCCGAGCTGCCCGCGCCCGTGCCCCACCGCATGACCCCGCGCAGGAGATTGGTCGTCACGAATGCGGACTCGGCCGACACCGCTTGAATCGGCGGCGGCAGGGGCGCGAGGGGCGGCCCGGCACCCGAGGCATCCCAGCCGAGCGAGGTCGGTGTCACGCGCGCGCCCTGATTGGCGAGCGTGGCGAAGGCGGTGGTGATGTCGAGCAAGGTCACCTCGGAGGTTCCGAGGGCGAGCGAGGGCACGGCGGCAAGGGGCTGCTCGATTCCGAGCGCGTTCGCGACGGAGGCCACGCGCGCCGGGCCAACGTCCATCGCGACGCGGATAGCCGGGACGTTCAGGGACTGTTCGAGCGCGCGGCGCACCGTCACGCGGCCGTGGAACTGCCCATCGATGTTCTTGGGCTCCCAGCTCCCGCTCCTGTCCTGGACCATGAGCGGCTCGTCGGCGACGAGGGAGGCCGGCGTGAGGCCGCCGCCCCCACCGCGCGCGGCCTCGAAGGCCGCGAGGTACACGAAGGGCTTGAAGAGGGATCCCGGCTGCCGCATCGCGCGCGTCGCGCGGTTGAACGGCGCGTCCTCGAATCGCCGGCCTCCGACCAAGGCTCGGATCTGGCCGGTTCCCGGCTCGATGGCCACTACAGCCGCCTGCACCCTGCCCGCCAGATCGGGCCGGCTTTTTTCGATGCGCGCGATCCCATCCCGCACCGCGGCCTCGGCCGCCTGCTGGAGCGGGAGGCTGAGCGAGGTCTGAACGTCGAGCTCGCCGGAGGCGGGACGCACGGCTCGGTGATCGAGCTCGCGCGCGACCACATCCAGGCAGTATGGCGCCGTGCGGCCCGGCACGGTCGGGTGCCAGCGCAGGGGCTGAGCCATCGCCCGGCGGGCCGCCGCCGGCTCGATGAGCTTTTCCGCCTGCATGGCCGCGAGCACCTCATCGCGCCGCTTTCTCGCCTCAGGCCGCGGGCCGGCGAGCAGGCGGTTCGGCGCACGGATCGCCCCCGCCAGCCAGGCCGCCTCCTCCACCTGGAGCTCGGCCACGTCCTTGCCGAAGAAATATCGCGCGGCGGCCGGGAAGCCCTGCACCGGCACGTCCCCGTTTTGGCCGAGGTATACGCTATTGAGATAGGATTCGAGAATGCGCGCCTTCGAGTAGCGAAGCTCGAGGAGCAGCGCGATGGCCGCTTCGTGGATCTTCCGGCTCCAGCTTCGCCCGTGGCCGAGGAACAGAGTCCGCGCCAGCTGCTGGGTAATGGTGCTGGCGCCCTCGCGGACCTCGCGATGCCTGACATTGGCCTGGAGCGCTCGGCCGATGGCGACCAGATCGATTCCCGGATGGCTCCAGAATCGCCGGTCCTCGGCGGCCAGCGTGGCGCCGACTACCGAGCGGGGAAACTGGTCAAGCGGAACCCAGCTCTGCATGCGGCGCGACGGGTAGATCACCCCGATCAGCCGGCCGTCCGCATACAGGCGCATCGCGGCACCGCTCGCGCCCGGCTGGGGCAGCGAATAATGCCACAGCGCCGCCGCGAGACCGAGGAGGAGAATCGCGACCGTGAGGGTCGCCACTGGCCGGCGGCGGAGCCGGGAAGCGATCTCGCGCATGATCTGAACGAGCCGAGTCCGCATGAGTGTACGCGCTGACCTCGGCCGAAGGGGGAGCATTGGGTGTGCCAATTGGTATCGCGGTGCTCACACGCAGCAACCGACGGTTGTGCGCGGGTTTGGCCACTGGCGACCCGGGCGGCCGGCCGGGAAGGAAGGAAAACCGAGGGGATTACCTGGTAGAAATTACCCGGCCCACGGGGGTTCTTCGGGGCGAACGCGAGGCGGAGTCTAGGTGGAGGAAGAGCCGGCGTCTTCGGCGGCGTAGCGCTGCAGCTTGTTGTGCAGCGTTTTCGGGCTCACCCCCAGCACTTCCGCCGCGCGTGTCTTGTTATCGTTGTTCGCTTTCAGCGTCCGAAGGATGAGTTCGCGCTCCGCCTGATCGAGCTTGGTGCCGAGCGGGAGGACCACCGAGTCCGGCCGCTCTTCGGGCAACACCGCCGCCGGTGATGATGACGTAGGCCCGAATCGCAGCATCTCGACCGTGATCTCAGGGGCCGCGCACTGGACGACGGCCCGCTCGATCATGTTTCGCAGCTCCCGGACGTTTCCGGGCCAGTCGTGCTGCTGGAGCAGCCGCAGGCTCGCCTCGTCCACCGCCCTGACGCTCTTGCCGTACTTCTCATTGAACTCCCGGATGAACTCCTCGATCAGCAGCGGAATGTCATCGCGGCGCTGACGGAGGAGCGGCATCTCGATGGCCAGCACGTTGAGGCGGTAGTAGAGGTCCTCCCGCAGCTTGGCCTCCTTAACCGCCTCGGCCGGGTCCCGGTTCGTCGCGGCGATGATCCGCACGTCGACCCGGAGCTCCGCTTTGGCCCCCAGCCGCCGGACGACCCCGTCCTGGAGCACCCGCAGGTACTTGGTCTGCAGCCGCGGGCTCATCTCCGTGATCTCGTCCAGGAACAGCGTGCCCCCGTCCGCGAGCTCGAAGTAGCCCTCCCGACGCTGCAGCGCTCCCGTGAAGGCCCCCTTCTCGTGTCCGAAGAGCTCGCTCTCCAGCAGCGTCTCCGGGATCGCGGAGCAGTTCACCGCCACGAACTGATGCGGCCGCCGGGCGGATAGCTCGTGAATCGTCCGGGCCGCCAGCTCTTTGCCGGTTCCCGTCCCTCCCGAGATCAGCACCGGCACCGGCGTCGCCGCCGCTTGATCGATGAGCCGGTAGACCTCGCGCATGGCGGGGCTGCCGCCCAGCAGCGACCCCAGTCCGCGCACGTCCCGCACCTGCCGCCGGAGCGCGATCACCTCTCGCGCCATCTGGGCCTTCTCGACGGCCTTCTCCAAGAGCAAGCTCAGCCGGCGCGGCTCGACCGGCTTGGTCAGGTAGTCGTAGGCTCCTTCCTTCATCGCCGTCACCGCCGTCTCGACGCTCGCGTGGCCCGTGAGCAGGATGACCGCCGCAGTCGGCAGCTCAGCGCGGACCGCCTTCAGCACGCCGAGCCCGTCCAGCCCGGGCATCAGGAGGTCGGCGATGATGACCGCGGGGCGGAACACCAGGGCCCGCCTTACGGCTTCCTCCCCTTCGGCCGCCTCCTCGACTTCATAGCCGAGGGTCGTCAGCAGCAGGGCCAAGCCGGCGCGCGAGTCCCTCTCGTCGTCGACGACCAGCACTCGAGTCGCCATGCGCTTCCTCCTAGGCCTTCTGGCCTGCCTGCGACAATAGCGTGCCGAGCCGGTCTCGATCGAAAGGCTTCGCCAGGTGCGCGTCGAAGCCGGCCTGCCGTGCCCGACGATGATCCTCGGGCTGGCCGTATCCTGTCAAGGCGACCAGAAAGATCTTTTTCCCCTCCGGGGTCGCGCGGATCCGCCTCACCACCTCGTAGCCATCGAGACCGGGCAGGCCGATGTCGATCAGGGCCACCTCGGGCCGGACGCGCAGGGCCGCTTCCAGCCCGCGCGGACCATCCACGGCCTCGTACACCTGATGGCCCGACTCGACGAGATAGAGCCGCAGCATGTCGCGCGAGTCTTCGCTGTCCTCGACGATGAGGATCCGGCGGGCGGCCGCGTGCCCTCGCGCCACCGACGGAGGTGCCGGCCGGAGCGCCGGCGCGGACGCTCTTGGCAGCCGGATCGTGAAGAGACTGCCCCGCCCGCGCCCTTCGCTGAAGGCCTCGATCGTGCCGCCGTGCGCCTCCACCAGTCGCCTGGCCAGCGCGAGTCCGATGCCCAGCCCGCCCTGCGAGCGCTCGATCGTATGATCGCCCTGCTGGAACAGCTCGAAGACGCGGGGCAGCATCTCAGGCGGTATCCCGAGGCCGGTGTCCTGGACCCGCACGACCGCCCGATCATCGTCGGCGCGCACGCTGACATTGATCGTGCCGCCCGCTGGGGTGTACTTGACCGCGTTGAGGATCAGATTTGAGAGCACCTGCTGGATTCTGACCGGGTCGGCCTCCACCCACACGGATTCCATGTCCATGGTCACCTGGTGATCCCCGGTCTTTCCCGCCGCGCGCAGTCCGCCCAGACACTGCGTCATGCTCTCCGCGAGGTTCATGAGCTGCCGGTCGAGCACAATCTTCCCCCGCGTCAGCCGCGCCGCATCGAGCAAGTCGTCGACCATCCTCGCCAGCTGCTCGGTCCCCCGCGAGATGACCTGCCGCGCCCGAACGGCGGACGGCGTGCGCGCGCCAATGAAGTCGAGCACGTACACCGCGTTGCTGATGGCGCCGAGCGGGTTCCTGAGCTCGTGGCCGAGCATTGCGATGAACTCGTCCTTGGCGCGATTGGCCGCTTCCGCATCAGCCCGCGCTGCCTTCTCGGCCTCCAGCGCGCGCGCATTCTGAATCGCGACCGCGGCGTGGTCGGCAAGCCGCTGGACGACTTCCTCGTCGTGCTTGGTAAAAGCGCGGCGCGACCGATGATCGAGATACAAGAGGCCTTCCACCTGGCGGCCCAGCCGAATGGGCACGACGAGACTCGCGACGGTGCCTTCCTCGGCGATCAGCGGAGCGTGATCCCCCCGCGCGCGCGGGTCGTGTCGATGGTCCTCGCTCCGGTACAACTGGCCGGTCTCCCAGACGTGCCCGCCGAGGCCTTTGCCACGGTCGACGTCGACGGGATGCCGATCGCCCAACCTCGACCCGATCCAATATCGGAAGCGCATGCGGTTTGATTCGGGCTCCCGCAGTGCGATCCGCCCGATGTCCGTGCCGCAGAGCTCCCGCGCGCCGGTCACGACGCGCTCCAGAATGCGCCCCAGATCCATGGAGCTCGCGGCCGAGGCCGCCACCTCGGCGAAGATCTCCGCTTCTCGCCGCTGCCGCTGTGCCTCTTCGGACATCGCCTCTGCCACTGTCCGCGTCTCTTCGGCGTCCCGATAGAGACGCGCATTGTCGATCGCGATCGCCGCCCGCCTCGCGATTCCCTCGGCCAGGGACAGCTCGTCGGGGCCGTAGCTCCTGGTAGAGCCCGTGAGGATGAGGGTGACCGTTCCCAGGACGGCTTCGCGCGCGATGAGCGGCACGATGATCAGCGACGTCGCGCCCAGGTGCCGGAGCATCGCGAGCTGCTCAGGGCTCTGCGCCGCCCGCACAAAGTCGGCGTCCGTATACGCGCTCTTGAGAATCGGCTCGCGCGAGCGAGTCACGGCGAAATGGCCGGTGGGGTCGGCCGGATTGAATCCATAGCGGTCCCGCAACTCGTGCACGAGGGGCTCTTTTTCGGGGTCGACGTGCGCGGCGGCCACGCGACGCAGCGTGCCGTCTTCGCGGAGCAGGTCGACGGAGCATTGGTCGGCGAGGGTCGGAACGCACAGCCGGGCAATGCGGGCGAGCGTGGCCTCGTAGTCGAGCGAGGAGCCGATCGTGGCGGTGACGTCGGCAAGAAAGGACGCGCGCGCGCCCCAGGCCTCGGCGGCCCGACGGGCGCCCTGTGTTTCGTCGAGGAGGGTCTGGCGCTCGAGCTCGACCCGGTTCCGCTCGGAGACGAGGGCCGAGAAGATCAGCGCGAGCGCCGCGTTGACGCCCATGAAGGCCTGTAGCAGCAGCAGGGACTCGTTGGGATTTTCCCGGGCGAACGGCCCCAGCCCATGCAGCGTGCCCCACAACGCCATCAGCCCCAGGATGAAGGTCGCGGTCGCCGTTTCCCGCCGGCCGAAGCGGAACGCGGCCCAGACGAGCGGCGGAATGGCGAGGAACCCGATCTCGTAATTCCGGGCCCCGATGAGCGAGATCGCGCCGAACACGATTTCGCCCGCCACCGCGAGGGAGAGCAGGAGAAGCCCGGCCTCGAGGAGTCTCCGGGCCGGCCACCGCCCCATCGGCTCAGTCGCCCAGAGAATCAGCAGTGGGGCCACGAGCACGCAGCCCGTCGCGTCTCCCAGCCACCACGTCAGCCAGATCGACCCGAAATCGCTCCAACGGGCGAAGCCGCCGAGCGACAGGCTGACGACTCCGATCGTGGCGCTCACCGTCGTGCTGAGCATCGCGGCCACGGCGGTGAACCTGAGGACGTCCGGCGCCCTGACGAAGGCGTGCCGCCCAGCGGCGAAGCGCGTGACGAGCGCGGCGCCGACCACCGCCTCCAGCGTGTTCCCCGCCGCGATTCCCAGCGAGGTGACGATCGTTCCGGCGGTGGTGACATTGACCAGGAAGGCGCCGACGAAGATGATCGGCCAGGCCCGCTGTCCGAGCAGGAGCAGCGCCGCCAGCGCCATTCCGGTGGGCGGCCAGACGGCCGTCGCGCTCGCATTGACGAACGCCAGCTGCAGTCCAAGCTTGCCGGCATCCACATAGCCCACGAGGAGGAGCGCACCGATCAGAAGATTTGCGGACAGCCGCGACGTCTTCATCCCCGCCCCTTGTGCCGCGCCGTCCCGCTGGCGCTAGGAGGCTCGAACAACGCTCCGTTCGACCGATCGGATCGTGCCGTGAGGCCCGAGTATACCTCAGCCCATCGAGCCTCCGCGAGGACCTCTGCCGTTTCGGAGGCGCGCGGCGGAGATGCTTCTTGACCGCCCCGCTACGCGGCGCTAAGCTCGGCACGCTTTCAATGATGAAGCGCGCGATCGTCGAGAGCACCGCGGACGCCTATCTGGAACTGCTCGCCGCGCGCGGCGTCGAGTACTTCTTCGCCAATGCCGGCACCGACTTCGCCCCGATCATCGAAGCCTACGCCCGACGCGGCGCGCAGGGACAGGCCTGTCCGCGCCCGCTCACTGTGCCGCATGAAGTAACGGCGGTGGCGATGGCCCACGGCCATGCGATGGTCTCGGGGCGGCCGCAGGCCGTGATGGTCCACGTGATCGTCGGCGCGGGCAATGCCGTCGGGGGCATCATCAATGCCGCGCGCTCGAACGTGCCCATCCTGTTTACCGCCGGGCGGAACCCGGTCACGGAGGCTGGCGTCGCCGGGAGCCGCGACCGCCCCATCCACTGGGCACAGGAATCCTTCGACCAGGCTGCGATGATCCGCGAGTTCGTCAAGTGGGATTACGAGCTCCGGAGCTTTGCCCAGCTCGAGACCGTGGTTGATCGCGCGCTCATGCTCGCCCGGGCGGAGCCCCAGGGACCGGTCTATCTCACGCTGCCGCGCGAAGTCCTGGCGGAGCGCCACGAAGCCATCGAGTACGCGGACCCGGCCCGCGCCGCGGCGCCGGCGCCCCGGCTTCCCGCGCCGGACGCCATCGCCGAGGCCGCGCTGCTGCTCGCCGGCGCCCGCAACCCCATCATTATCGTCAAGGCGGCGGGCCGCGATCCGGGCGCAGTTCCGGCCCTCGTCGCCCTGGCCGAAGCACTCGGGGCGCCAGTGTTCGAGCAATTCCACACCTACATGAACTTTCCCCAGGATCACCCGCTGCACGCGGGGTTCGACGCCGCGGCCTATCTCGAGGAGGCCGACGCAATTCTGGTCGTCGAGTCCGACGTGCCCTGGTTCCCGTCGCTGAAGCGGCCGAGGGCTGAAGCCCGGATCGTTCATCTCGCCGCTGACCCGCTCTTCTCCCGCTACCCGATCCGAGGCTTCCCCACAGACCTGGCCCTGGCGGGGACTCCGCGCCTGGCGCTTCAGGCGCTCGCCGACGCCGCGGCCGCGCGCGTGCCCGGCGCGACGGCCGTGGAGCGGCGGAGGTGGTGGCAGGGCGAGCATGCCCGCCAGCGGCAGGCCTGGGCGGCGCGCGCCCGGGCGGTCAAGGCCGACGCGCCGATGGAGATGGCCTGGGTCTCACGCTGCGTGGGTGATCTCGTGGACGACCGCACGATCGTGATCAACGAGTACGATCTCGACGCGACCCAGGCGCGCTTCACCGTGCCGGGGAGCTACTTCGCGTCGCCTCCGTCGGGCGGGCTCGGCTGGGGACTCGGGGCGGCGCTCGGCGCCAAGCTCGCGGCGCCCGACAAGACGGTCATCTGCTGCGTCGGCGACGGCTCCTATATCTTCGGAGCGCCCACCGCCGCCCACTTCGTCTCGCGCGCGCACGGCCTCCCCGTTCTCTTCGTGGTCTTCAACAACCAGGCCTGGAACGCCGTCAAGCGCGCCGTCCAATCGCACGCGCCCGATGGCTGGGCGGTCCGGACGGGCGCGATGCCGCTGACCGAGCTCGATCCGTCGCCCGACTACGAGCTGGTTTGCCGCGCCTCGGGCGGGCACGGCGAGCGGGTGGAGGATCCCGCGCGGCTTCCGGACGCCCTCGAGCGCGCGCTCCGGATCGTCAAGGACGAGAAGCGTCAGGCGCTGCTCAACGTCATCTGCAAGAAGCCGTGAGTCGCCGCATGCCATTCCCCGTGCTCGACGCCGACGGCCACGTAACCGAAACTACCGAGCAGGTGGCCAAGTACCTCGACGAACCCTATCGCCGGCGGCCGCTCACCTTCCCGTTCTATCCCTGGGACGGTTGGGACCGCCGGCTGCTCGGCGCGCTCGGCGATTTCGCCGGCACCGCCGAGGCTTGGCTGCGGGCTCTGGATCGCGGAGGCGTCGAGCAAACCGTTCTCTATCCGACCCTTGGCCTGTTCATGAGCTTCCTCAAGGATCGCGAATGGGCCGTGGCGCTCTGCCGTGCGTACAATTCGTTCCTGCACGAAGAGTTTGTCCGGGTGAGCCCGCGCCTGCAGGCCGTAGCGCTCCTGCCGGTTCAGGATCCCGAGGCCGCCGCGCGCGAGCTCCGGCGGGCCGTGCGGGACCTTGGACTCGTGGGCGGCATGCTGGCCGCCGACGGCAGCCATCTCCTGGGCGACGCGCGCTTCCTCCCCGTCTACGAAGAGGCCGACCGGCTCGAGATCATGCTCGGCGTGCATGCATCCGGCTCGCATCTGGGCGGTGCCGGTGTCGATCTCTTCCCCCGCTTCATCCAGGCGCATACCGTCTCCCACCCCTTCGGCCAGATGCGTCAGCTCACCTCGATCATCTTCGAGGGCATCCCCGAGCGTTTCCCCCGACTCCGCCTCGCTTTCCTCGAAGCCGGCTGCGGCTGGGCGCCTTACTGGATGGAGCGGATGGACGACGAGTACGACAAGCGCGCGGCGGAGGCGCCGGCGCTGCGCAAGCGCCCCAGCGAGTACGTTCGGAGCGGGACGATTTTCTTCTCGTGCGAGGCCGACGAGTGGCTGCTTCCCCAGGCGCTGCGGCTCGTCGGCGAGAACCAGATCGTCTACGCCTCCGACTTTCCCCACTGGGACCACAGCTATCCGGGCTCCATCGAGGAGATCAGGAACCGGGGCGACATCACGGAGGGCCAGAAAGGCAAGCTGCTCGCCGAGAACGCGCGCCGGCTCTATAGCCTCAAACCCTGAGCCGGCCGTCGTCAGCAAGGACAACGGCCGGCTGGAACCTCGGTAAGCGCCCGGCCTTGTCGGCCGGGCGCTCTCGTTCAGGACTTGTCCTTGTCCTTGCGCTGGCCCTGCTCCTGAGACGGGGCAGGCGGGGGCGCCGGATGGGGAGCCGCCACAGGTCCTGGCGCCGGGCGCGACGGTCTGATCTGAGAGCCCTGGCCAGGCTTATTCGCGGGCTCAGTCGGTTGCGGCGACGGGCGCGGCGGCTCGACACGTTGAGGCGCTGGCGCCGGCGCTGCGGGGGCGCTCGCAGGCGGCGACTCGACCGGCCTGCGGTTCTTGGACGGTGGCGTGGCTTCGGGGCCGCGCACCTGATTCCCCCGCTCCTGATTTCCGCGCTGCTCGGGTGGAGGAGGCGTGGCCTCCGGACCGCGTTGCTGCCCGCGCGGCGGCGGGGGCGCCGTCTCCGGACGGCCTGGGCTCGGCGGCTGGCGCTTCGGCTCCACCGCTCCGCCCTTCTCGGCGGGAGGCGTCGCCTCGGGGCCGCGCACCTGATTGCCTCGCTGCTCAGCTGGCGGCGTCGCCTCCGGACCGCGCTGCTGCCCGCGCGGCGGCGGGGGCGCCGTCTCCTGACGGCCTGGGCTCGGCGGCTGGCGCTTCGGCTCCACCGCTCCGCCCTTCTCGGCGGGAGGCGTTGCCTCGGGACCGCGCACCTGATTGCCTCGCTGCTCAGCTGGCGGCGTCGCCTCCGGACCGCGTTGCTGCCCGCGCGGCGGCGGGGCGATATCCTGGCGCCGCCCGCTCTCGCGCGGGGCGGCGGTGCCGGCGTCGGGGCGCTGCGTCGTGTCGGATCGCTGAGGCTGTTGCTGCCGCGGACGTTCCACGGTGCTCGCAGCGGGCAGCGGCTGAGAGGACGCCGGAGCCGTCTGAGCAGTCTTGGGCACCGGCACGATTCGCTGGGCCGGCGCGCTGACCACCGGGGCGGCGGTCTGGCCCTCAGTGCGGCGCTCAATCGACCGTGTGGCGTGAGGCCGCGTGGCGACGACAGGGCGGGCGAGCGCGGCTTCGGGCGGGGGCGCCGCCTTCCCGCTCGCGGCGACAAAGCTCGCGGCTGCCGGGGCTACACGCAGCTCTCCGCGCACTGGCTCCAGCCGGCGCACGTCGACCTGGGCTGGAGCAACCCGCGTCTCGCGGACTGAGGCGCGGCCGAATCGATCCTGGGGCACCGCCACGACGGCATTTTGGACGCCGACGTTCCGATATACCGTGATGTTGTTCACGTTGACGACGGTCGTCTGATTGACCACCACATTGTTGACGACTCGCGGCCCACCCCAGCCGCCCCACCATGCGCGGCCGACGAAGCCGGGCCGGCCCCACCACGGCACGACGGGCTCGCCCCAGCCGAGCGCCACCCAGCTCACCACCGGCGCCCCGATGCTCACATGGATACCGGGCGCCCCAAAGAAGACGACGAGAGCTGGCGCGTAAACTGGCCGAACCACGATGGGGCCAGGTGCCCACCCCCAGTACCCGCTCACAAATACCCAGCGTCCATAATGGTAGGGCGCCCACCCCCACGGAGCCGTGTCAACCCAGGTCCAACCGTAGAAGGGATCCCAAATCCACCGGCCAGTGCTGTAGGGCACCCATCCCGCCGGCACCCCTGCGGGCACCCACACCGACCCGTAGGTCTCCACGGTGCGCCAGCTGCCGTACTGATCCAGCTCCCGCACGCCGTACACCTCCGACGGAACGTAGCGCGCGCTCGCGGACGCGATCAGCTGATCGGTGCGCGCATAGTTCCAGCGGTCCCAGGTGTCGAGCTCGGGAGCCGCGTAGCTCTGCATGGTTGGTGTCGGCGCACCTTCGAGGATCACGGCCTGGTTGGGCCCGATGGCGACCGCCTGCCCGCCGGGAGCCGTCACGGTGGCCCGGCCGCCGCGGCGGGCACTGAAGGCGGTGCGCTGCTCGGTGACGTCCGCGCGGTAGTAGCCGGGGTGCTCGATGAGGAATGCGCCGTGCGGAGTGTCAACCTCCACGGTGCGACCCGGTTCGAGGTTGCGCAGGTCTATGGAGGCATGTCCGCTGGTGACCTTGAGTTGCAGGAAATCGGGCTCCTGATTGGCCAGCCCGAGCTGGGTGTCGCCCCAAGCGCGCACGAAGGCCCGCGGGCCCACCTGCAGCTCGAGATTGCCCTGGTTGCTCGTATAGAGCTCGTCTCCGGGGGACAGTGGGGTATTGATCTGCGCGGGCGCCCAATCCGTGGCGCCGGGACGCCAGAACGAGACTTCACCGGTGGCATAGCTCAAGCGGGGAGGCGTGCTCCCGACGCCTTCACTCTCGCCGGGCGGCGTGGCGGCGCGGGCCACCGGGATAGGGCCGAGGAATAGCGCGAAGGCCAGGAGCGTCGCCATCAATCGTCTCGCGTGGGTGATCATGTCAGGCTCCTCCCATTCGTTCATCCTTGAGACGGGCCGGGACGCGCCTTCATTCCTTCCGTCGCAACGTAAACAGAACCGGCCTCATCGGCATCCAACCTCGGATCGCCGGCTACAACTGCTCGCGGACGGGCCAGGTCTGGGCAGGCGTGGTCAGGAGCTCCATGAACCGTTTCCACACGCCGCGGCTCTGCCAGCGCTCGGCGTCGATCGGCCGCGAATGGGCCAGGTCGGCGGCGAAGACGCGGTCGAGGTGCCCGACGATCTCGCGGTTGTAGACGACGAGATTCAGCTCATCGTTTAGGGCAAGCGAGCGATTGTCCAGATTGGAGCTCCCGATCGTTCCCCATGCCCCGTCAACGGTCATCATCTTCGCGTGGAGCAATCCGGCCTGGTATTCATAGATCGCCACGCCGGCGTCGAGCAGGCGACCGAACCCCGCCTCGCTCGCCTCTTTGACGATCTTGTGGTCGATGGCCCCCGGCAGGAGCAGAGTGACCCGCACACCCCGCTGGCGGGCCCGGATCAACGCCTCGGTAATCTGGCCGTCAGGGACAAAGTAGGGATTCGTAACGGCGATCGATTGGCGGGCCGACGAGATGGCGAGCAGGAACATCATATACATTGGGGAGCTTCCCCGGCGTGGCGAGCTGCGCACGATCTGGGCTGTCACCTCTCCCCGCTGAGGCTCCCGAGGGAAGTAGCCTTCGCCGCCCAGCACCCGACTGGTGGTCTGGCGCCAGCTTTCCGCGAATGCCGACTGCAGATCACCGACCACGGGGCCCTCGATGCGGACGTCCGTCTGCCGCCAGTATCCCGTCCGCCGTCCATCTCCCATCCACTTCGAGCTGGCGCCCGATCCTCCGGTGAATCCGATCCGCCCGTCCACGACGAGGATGCGACGGTGGTTCCGACGGTTGAGCTCGTCGACCGCGAACGGGCTCAGGGGATGATAGACGGCCACCTCGCAGCCCGAACCTTCCAGCATGCTGCGCAATTCGGGGGGCATGTTCAGCGAGCCGATCCCGTCCAGGAGGACGTGACCGTGCACTCCGGCACGGCAGCGCTCGCTCAGGGCTTCAACGACCTCTCGCCCGGGGGAGCCATCCTCGAAAAAGTACTGCGCGTAGGTGACCGTTTTCCGGGCCGCGCGAATCGCCTTCAACTGTGCTGGAAAGATCTGCTCGCCATTGAGCAATACATCGACGCGGTTCCCTCCCGTGGTGGCCGCATGCGTGTACGCCCCGAGCGTCAACGGGAAGGAGGGATCCTGCACCCCGATCTCAGGGAGCGTGAGTTGACTCGATAATCGCGCGCATGCCCCAATGAGGAGGCTCATCCCTACCGCCGCGACGAGAGCGGACCTGGACGCGCCCCATTCGCGGCCGGCGCGGATGCGCAATAATCTCCATATCATGCCTCGATCCTTTCACTCCTCATGCCAGCTCCAACCGCGCTGTAAAATCCTCTACCTGGTCCTCAGCCGCACCCTTCGCCGGAGCCGGCAACGGAAAAACTTACCTCCACAGCGTGTAAGCTTTTCCCCCCTGCCGGCCCCTTGACCCTGGCAATCATGAATACGTGATCCCCCTCGGCCGACCAAGGAGCGAGGAGGAATAGCGATGAGAAACCACGTTGCGGCAGCTGTGATCGGCCTCGGGCTCGTGATCGCGCTGCTGGCTCCAACTGCCGCGTTCGCCGGATCGGCGACCGATGCGGCGCTGGGGCTAGGCGCCTTTGCCGTGTTCAACCAGATGCTCGGAGGGGTTGGCATCTTCGGCCATGCGTATGGCCCGCCTCCGGCCGTCGTTGTCGCTCCCCCGCCCCCGCCTGTCGCCGTCTATCAGTATCCTTACCCGGCGTACTCGTATCCCGCTTATCCCTACCCGGCGTACTCGTATCCCGCCCCGCCGGTGGTCTACGGGTATGGGCACCGGTACTACTCAGCGCCGGCGTGGCGTCATCATCGCCACGACGGATGGGACGGGCGCTATGGATGGGACAGGCGCTGACGCTCCCAGCCTGAGACGGCAGAAGAAACAAAACGCGCGGTGCCAAGGCACCGCGCGTTTTGCTACTCTCGCGACCGGTCACTTCGCGGCCGCGTCGACCACAACCGTCATATCGCCTCGGCTGCGGTCGTTCCTCGCTTACCTCCGATGCAAGCTGCGGACGTAGATAGCATCGGCCACGACGGAATTCGCCTTGATCTCGTCCGCGTAGATGACTGACGCGAAGACCTCAGGCGCCTTGATGTCGCCCTTCGTATCGCCGATTTTCACAGCGCGGGTCTGATAGACCACGCCGCGAATCTCATCCGCCTCGATCTTGTTGGCGTAGATGGTCTGGGCCCGCACCTGTTGGGCCTTGATTTCATCGGCCCGCAGCGTTTGCGGCACAGACGGCATCACCACGGTTGTTCCGGCGGGCGGCACGTAGATCACGTCCGGAGGCGGTGCCAGCGTTTCACCGCTGACCTCGATTCGAACGTGATTGGCCCACGCCCATCCCGCGGGAACCGCGAGCGTCGCGAGCCCGAGGAGCGCTGTGCCGACCAAAGCCTTCCTTCTTATCATGTCGACCTCCTTATTGGGCCGTGAGCGGTGGAAAGCGCTCACGGGAGCTAGATTCTCGATCTCGGGGACGCCGGCCGATCGAGAGGCCGGTGACCGGGCTTTGAGCCCGCCCCGTAAGGGCAAAAGCAGCATCGCCCATGCCAGGGGCAAGGAAAGTCGGTCAGATGTCGGATCCTCGACGTTCTGGGAGGCTGGAGTGGAACAAAGTACAGAATGACGCGCGGTTCAGCCCCGGGCAACAGGTAACGATTTCATAGGGCGGTGAAGAAATTACGAAGAAGGAATTACATGATCGCCTGCGGCAGCATCGGTCACGTTGATCTCAACGACGAAGTACGCCGCCATGGCGACCTCCGCTTCGGTGAACTCGACGACTCATCCCGGAGGCTGCTCGGTCAGTCGCGATCGGCGGACGCGGGCCTGGATGTCGCGCACGCGATCCTGTTCGAAATCGATCTGAACCTCGTGGTGCTCCACGTCCCAGTGATTGACCGTGGCGAACCAGCCAAAGGATCGCCGCCTGTTCGGCACCACGCGCTGGCCCCGGTACACCAGCGTCCGCCTCTCGCCCGAGGGCAGGCGCTGTTCCTCTTCGGCATGGGCGCCACAGAGCCGAAGGACGTCCTCGTAGCTCGTCTCGCCGGGCCGAATTTTCTCCAGTGCCTCGCGCGATGGAATCGCGCCGCTCTGCCGGCCGCCCTCCACGTCACGCCCCAGGTGAACGCGCGTTCGCAGCGTTCGGGCGACCCGCCGCGCCAGCGCGAGGAACAGCGGGCCCGTGAGGTTTCCGAGCCCGAGAAAGAGCGCGGAGATCAGGATGGGGCGCCAGGGCATCCGTCCCGGAAAGTAATTGAACTGAACCTTCAGCTGCTGAGGCACCAATCCCTCCGACGCCACGAGTGGGAGCCGGAATGTCTCGGTATTGCTCCGCGTCTCGCTCATTCTCCGGCTCGCCGTCTGAGGCACCATTTCGTCCACCTTGAGGTGGCCGGCATCAGCGAAGTTGATCGTGAGCATGGAGAAATCACGGGCCAAGGGAACGACACGGTCGCGCGCCCCGAAATAGAGCGGGTAGAGCGAGACGTATCCGACGTCTCCGAAGCCGAGCGTGATGACGTAGCGCGGGCCCCAGAAGGTCTCCTCGACCCAGCTCACTCGCTTCGCCACGATGACGTCCCTCAGTGGCAGCTCGAGCCGCACGAGCCAGTCGAGGCTTGCCAGCTCGGAGGTCCACGGGATCCGGACGTAGGTGGCACCACGGGCTCCGGCCGCCGGTCCCGCGCCTCGGGCAAAGGTCACGAACGGTACCTCGCCCAACGGCTTGAGCCCCCCGCCCGTCCCCATGTCGGTGCGACCGCGCGCCGAGAGGCGTAGCCGGCCGCTCTCCTTGATCTTGAAGCCCAAGGCCTCGACTTGGCGGACGAGCGTGGGATCGGCGCCGGCGGCGCCGGCCGTGCCGGCCACCTCTCCCGGCCAGAGAAGATAGAGGTCCTGAGCGATGTCCGCGGCCTTGCGGTTTGGGGGCAGTACGAGGCTCCACGACACCGCCACGGGCAGTGGGAGAAGACGCTCGCCAACATCCGCTCTCTTCACCGATGTTGACACGAAGAGGGGCCCGATCTGGAAGTCCGGCCGTGGGCGCGACGCGATAAACGTCTGCGCGTGAGCGGCGCCGGGCGCGGCGCCGAGCAGCAGCGCAAGGAGCGGCACGATGGCGATACGTCGCATCTCTTCTCCTCAACTCTTACGGCCGGAGATTATGGCTCGTGGTGCCGCTCGTCGCAACCGAGACTTCGCAGAACGCGTGCGCACCCAATGCCGGCGAATGATCCCATGGGCGGCGCGTCAAAATATGCTACAAAACGAAACGAGGAGGAGTCAGATGTCAACCCAAGAGAGCGGCTCCGGAGAGGCGGCCGGTGCCGCCCCAGCCTCCGCGCCCCGGTTGTCGCGGCGAGCGTGGGCGATCTGTCTCATCCTCGCGTGCTTCCTGGCCATCGGCGCATATCTCGCCCTGAACCGGCCCGGTCGGGCCCAGTCGACGGGCCGCTCAGGCTCGCCAGCGGGGCAGGCTCGAGCGGTGCCCGTCCAGACGGCCACGGCTGGGAAGGGCGATCTGGGGGTATACCTGACGGCGCTGGGCTCAGTTACTCCGCTCAGTACCGTCACGGTTCGGAGCCGCGTCGACGGCCAGCTCATGCGGACGCTCTTCCGAGAGGGCCAGACCGTGCACAAGGGCGATCTGCTGGCGGAGATCGATCCGCGGCCGTTCGAAGCCCAGCTCACCCAGGCGGAGGGCCAGCTCGCTCGCGACCAGGCCACGCTGGCGAACGCCAGGCTGGACCTCGAGCGCTTCAAGACCCTGGTGCGGAACGGGTACATTGCCCAGCAGCAGCTCGACACGCAGGCCTCCACGGTCCAGCAGCTCGAAGGCGCGATCAAGAGCGACCAGGGGCAGATCGACAGCATCAAGCTCCAGCTCGTCTACTGCCGCATCCTGGCGCCGATCAATGGGCGCGTGGGGCTGCGGCTCGTCGATCCGGGGAACATGGTGCACGCCAATGATCCCGGCGGGCTTCTCGTGATCGCCCAGGTCGAGCCCATCGCTGTGGTCTTCACCATCCCCCAGGACAGCCTGCCGTCCGTGCTAGCGCGGATGCGCTCGGCGACGCCCATTCCCGTGGACGCCTATGATCGCGAAGGCCGGACCAAGCTGGCCAGCGGCGTTCTCTTCGCGGTGGACAATCAGATCGACGTCGGCACCGGCACGGTCAAGCTCAAGGCCTCTTTCGCGAATACTGACGGCGCGCTCTTCCCGAACCAGTTCGTGAACGCGCGCGTCCTCGTGGACACGCTCCGAGACACAGTCCTCGTCCCCGCCGAAGCGATCCAGCGCGGCGTCCAGGGCCCCTTCGCCTATGTCGTGCGCGCCGACAAGACGGTCGAGCTGCGAAAGCTCGCGGTCGGCCCGAGCGAGGCAGGCATGGTGGCCGTCCGCGAAGGGCTGGCCGCCGGCGATGTGGTAGTGGTCGACGGCGCCGACAAGGTCCAGGACCGCTCGCGAGTCGAGCCGACCAGCCGGGATCGTCCTGCCCCCCGCAAGACTTCATGAATCTGTCCCGGCCGTTCATCCTGAGGCCGGTCGCTACATCACTGATCACCGCCGCCATCATCCTGGCCGGTGCCGTCGGCTATCGTCTTCTCGCCGTCTCGGCGCTGCCGCAGGTGGATTACCCGACGATCCAGGCGCAGACCTTCTACCCGGGGGCCAGCCCCGACGTGATGGCGTCGGCGGTTACTGCGCCGCTCGAGCGGCAGTTCGGGCAAATGCCGGGTCTCAAGCAAATGACCTCGACCAGCTCGAGCGGGAGCTCGGTGATCACGCTCCAGTTCGACCTGAGCCTCGCGCTGGACATCGCCGAGCAGCAGGTGCAGGCCGCGATCAACGCCGGTACGTCGTTCCTGCCCAAAGACCTGCCCAACCCCCCCGTCTACAGCAAGGTGAACCCGGCCGACGCGCCGGTCCTCACCCTTGGGCTGACCTCGACCACGCTTCCCCTCACGATCGTCGAGGATCTCGCCGACACGCGCCTGGTGCCGAAGATCTCCCAGTTGCCCGGCGTGGGCCTCGTCACCTTGAGCGGCGGCCAGAAGCCAGCGATCCGGATCCAGGCGAACCCAACCCGCCTGGCGGCGAATCTCCTGACGCTCGAGGACGTGCGCGCGGCCGTCGCGGCAGCCAACGTGAACCAGGCCAAGGGCAGCCTCGACGGCGTCCAGCAGGCCTACACGATCGGCGCCAATGACCAGCTTCACAGGAGCGACGACTACCGCTCGCTCGTCATCGCCTTTCGCAACGGCGCGCCGGTCCTCCTCTCCGATGTCGCCGATACGGTGGACGACGCCGAGAACCTTCGACAGGCCGCGTGGATGGGCGATCGGCCGGCGGTCATCGTCAACATCCAGCGCCAGCCGGGCGCGAATCTGATCCAGGTCGTGGATCGGGTGAAGCGCCTCCTGCCCCAGCTCCAGGGCACGCTGCCCGCGGCGGTGCAGGTTACCGTGCTCACCGACCGCACGACCACGATCCGCGCCTCGGTTCGTGACGTGCAGTTCGAGCTGATGCTGGCCGTGATCCTGGTCGTCCTCGTCATCTTCCTGTTCCTTGGGAGCCCCGCCGCCACCTTCATCCCCAGTGTCG
>JBKPCB010000157.1:0-14727 GCA_046727155.1 Candidatus Methylomirabilota bacterium
TGCCGGTCCTGGCCGCCCTCCTGACCATCGTCGGGTATTCAATCAATGACACGATCGTCGTTTTCGACCGGATCCGCGAAAGCCGCGGCAAGGGTCTCCGGAAGGGCCAGGGTCTGGCCGAGATGGTCAATGGCGCGATCAACCAGACCCTCTCCCGGACCGTGCTCACCTCGTTCACGACTTTCCTCTCGGCGGTGGTCCTCTTCCTGTTCGGGGGCGAGGTCCTCGAGGACTTTGCCTTCGCGCTCGTGGTGGGAGTGGTCACGGGCACGTACTCTTCGGTGGCCGCGGCCACCCTGGTGATGGACTGGGAGGAATGGAGCCGGGGCCGCACCCGGGCGGCTGGGAAGGTAGCCGCCAAGGCCTAAAGTGGGGGAAAATCCCTAGCAAAACGCTAAGTTCGGTGGCATAATAGCTGGTCAACCTGGGGAGGGCGGGGTTGACCCAGCTTCAAACTCTGATCGAGGAGATTCCGAAGTACCAGCCGGGCGCCGACCTGGACCTGGTCCAGCGCGCCTATCGGTTCTCCGAGCTGTCCCATCAAGGCCAGCAGCGTGCCTCCGGCGAGCCCTACCTCTCGCATCCCCTCGAGGTGGCCGGTCTCCTCGTCAATTTCAAAATGGACGTGACCACGGTCACGGCCGGCCTCCTCCACGACGTTCTGGAGGACACCCGCGCCACGAAAGACGACCTCAAGCGCGAGTTCGGCCTCGAGATCGCAGATCTGGTGGACGGTGTCACAAAGATCGGCAAGCTGGCCTTCTCGTCGCGCGAGGAGCGGCAGGCCGAGAACTTCCGCAAGATGCTGGTGGCCATGGCGCGCGACCTCCGCGTGCTCATGATCAAGCTCGCCGACCGCCTCCACAATATGCGAACGCTCGACTACCTGCCGCCGGACAAGGCCAGGAAGATTGCCCAGGAGACCCTCGACATCTACGCCCCGCTGGCCCACCGGCTCGGCATGGCCAAGGTCAAGGCCGAGCTCGAGGACCTCGCCCTGCGCGTGCTCCACGCCGAGGACTACGGCGATCTGATGCGCCGGGTGGCCAAGCGGCGCCTGGAGCGCGAGGCGGAGATCAACCAGTTGATCGTCATCCTCCAGGAGAAGCTGGGCGAGGTGGGGATCGAGTCGAAGATTGCCGGCCGGCCCAAGCACTTCTACTCGATCTGGAAGAAGATGCACGAGGGCGGGCGCGAGTTCGACGAGATCTATGACCTCACCGCCGTGCGCGTGCTGACCAACACCGTGCGCGACTGCTACGGCGCCCTGGGCGTGATCCACTCGCTCTGGAAGCCGGTCCCCGGCCGATTCAAAGATTTCATCGCGATGCCCAAGGTCAATATGTACCAGTCGTTGCACACGACCGTCATCGGGCCCAAGGGCGATCCGGTGGAGATCCAGATTCGGACGTGGGAGATGCACCGCATCGCCGAGGAAGGCATCGCCGCCCACTGGCTGTACAAGGAGCGGAAGTCGGACCGCGACAAGTTCGACGAAGCCTTCACCTGGCTGCGACAGCTGCTCGAATCCCAGACGGAGACCAGCGATCCTAAGGAATTCCTGGACACGGTGCGCCTCGACCTGTTCCCGGACGAAGTCTACGTGTTCACGCCGAAGGGCGATGTCAAGGCGCTGCCGGAAGGATCGACGCCGATCGACTTCGCGTACGCGGTGCACACCGATGTGGGCCATCATTGCGTCGGCGCGAAGGTGAACGGCAAGCTCGTTCCGCTCCGCTACACGCTGCGACAGGGCGACATCGTCGAAGTCGTCACGTCGCCCACCCAGCATCCGAGCCGGGACTGGCTCAAGATCGTCAAGTCGACCCGCTCCCGCAGCAAGATCAACCAGTGGCTGAAGGTGGAGGAGCGAGCGCGGTCGCTCACCCTGGGGCGCGAGCTGTTCGAGCGGGAGGCCAAGAAGTACCGGCTTTCGCCGACCGTGCTGCTGGCCTCGGAGGAGATGAAGAAGCTGATCACCGAGCTGGGGTTTCCGTCACCCGAGGACCTTCTGGCGTCGGTCGGCTACGGGAAGACCTCCGTCCAGCAGGTCCTGGGCAAGCTGGCGCCCTCGGTGGTCCGCGAGGCCGAGACGGCCGAGCCCAAGGCGCAGAAGGCCGTCCGCAAGGGCGAAGGCGCGGTGCGGATCCGCGGCGTCGACGACCTGCTGGTCCGCTTCGGTAAGTGCTGCTCGCCGGTTCCCGGCGACGGCATCGTGGGCTTCATCACGCGCGGCCGGGGACTCACGGTGCATGCCCGCGACTGTCTGACGGTGGTCAAGAACGTGCTGGACCGGGAACGCCTGGTGGCGGTGGAGTGGGAAGACGGCGAAGCGGCGAAGCGGCCCGTTCGCATCGCCGTCTATATCGGCCGCGACCGGCCCGGGCTCCTGGCGGAGATCACCGGCGCCATTTCGTCCCGGCAGGGGAATATCACCAAGGCCGAAGTCACGGTGACGGAGGATCGGCGAGGAATGAACCACTTCGTCGTCGAGGTCGAAGACCTGAAGCAGCTGCAGGACATCATGCAGTCCATTCGTGAGGTCAGGGACGTTATCAACGTCGAACGAGTTCGAGGTCTGTAGTCTCCGTTCCGCCGCTCCCCGTTGGCAGCATGAATCGCGCGCAGTTCGAAACCCTCGTGGAATCAGCCCTCAAGAAGCTGCCGCGCCAGTTTCGGGAAAAGCTGGCCAATATCGCGGTGGTGGTGGAGGACTGGGCAGACGAGGACACCCTTCGCGAAATGGACATCGAGCCGCCCGATACACTCTACGGCCTGTACCGCGGCGTGGACTTGACCCGCCGGGATTCCGGCTATGGCAATGTGCTGCCTGACACGATTCACATCTATCAGGGGCCTATCGAAGAAGATTGTGGGAATCCCGAGGAAATGGCGGATCTTGTCCGCGAAGTCGTGGTTCACGAGATCGGCCACTACTTCGGGCTGGACGACGAGACGATGGACGGCATCGAAGACGAAGGCAGCGCTTCCCGGTAGCAGACTCTTCCCGCGTTCAGTCATCTCTACCCCATGCACGCTTTTTCCTTGACAGCACTTTCATTTGTTCCTATTGTTTCAGCGTACGCTGAAAGACATGGGACAAGTGAAACGATGCCAAAGACGGAACATATCAGACGGTTGGCAGCCCAAAAGCTGCGAGAGCTCTTTTCCAAGGCCAGCGGCTGGGAAGAGCTGTCGAATGCTCGAGCTGGGTCACAACTCATTGATATTTTGGTGAAATTCAATATGGGGGCCAGCCAACACAGCCTGGCTGCTTGTATTACTTCCATCGGTCAGCCACGACAAATTCGGGAGACCATTACGCGGCTGGGGGAGATCCGCCGGGAGCTGCCCGACGCCTACCCTGTGGCCATGTCCGAGTACATCGGTGCCCAAGGCGCGGCTCTCCTCAAACGGTCCGGAATGGGGTATCTGGACCTCTCGGGCAACTGCTACCTCGCCTTCGAAAACGTCCTCATCGAGAAGGAAGGCAAACCCAACCAGAGCCCGTCCACACGTCCCCTCAAGTCACTGTTCGCCCCGCGGGCGACCCGCGTGGCGCGCGTCCTCCTGGTCGACCCACAGCACGTATGGCGACTCGAAGAGCTGGCCAAGGCCGCCGAGGTGAGCCTCGGACACGCCCACAACGTGGTGAAGCGGCTGGAAGAGCTTTCATGGATCGAGCGCGGTGAGCACCAGCGCATCCAGCTCACGCGGCCGGGCGACCTGCTCGACGGCTGGGTGGACGCGTACTCTCATCGGCTCAACCCGAGCGAGACCTTCTTTTCGTCCGAACGGGTGACGCGCAAGCTCGTGGGGGATGTCGCGCGGGCCGCTCATTCCGAAGGACGCCGCTACGCGTTCACGCTGCATGCCGGGGCCGCCCTGGTGGCGCCGAATGTCCGCTTCCCGGCGATCCACTGCTATGTCGAGGGGAGCCCCGAGCCCGTTGCCCGGGCCCTCGGCCTCCGGCCCGGTGAGGGCGAGGGTAACGTGCACCTCTTGACGCCCTACGATCCCGGCGTGTTCTACTCGCCGATCTCGAAGGGTGGCCTGCCAGTCGTGTGCCTGCCTCAACTGTACGCGGATCTCTACCACTACGAGCGCCGGGGGCGGGAGCAGGCCGCCTACCTTCGTCGCGAAGCGATGGGGTACTAGCCAACCCACGAGGGGGGTGAAATCCGACCATGGCGAAGAGAAGGAAGGCCAAGAAGGGCGGCAAGAAGAAGGCGACCAAGAAGGGGAAGCGGCGGTAGGCATGCATTCCCGGGCCGCGATCGCGCGGCCGCAGAATTCAATCAGATGTGCGGACGAAGGGAGGTGACGATCTCAATGGCGAAGAAGAAGAAGGCGGCCAAGAAAAAGAAGAAGTAAGCAGTCAGTCGTGCGGTGGGGGGTGGCGGCCTCCCACCGGGACTCATTCTCTTCATATCCGGCGGGGGGCCGCGCGGCCCCCCGCCGCTGTTTTGCCGGAGCCTTAGACGACCTTCGTGACCTTCCCGGCCTTGAGACACCGCGTGCAGACGCGGAGCCGCTTGACGGCGCCGCCGACCTTCGCGCGCATGGACACCAGGTTGGCGAGCCACCGCCGCTTCGACACATTATGGGCGTGGCTGATCTTGTGGCCCACTGAGGGACCCTTTCCGCAGATGTCGCAACGCTGAGCCATGCTGCTCCTCGCTGATGGGTGTCGAGCTAGCCGGGAGACGCTGAACTGCCGCAGGGGCGAGCGTCGCGAGGCGAGGGCTGGGGCGGTCGTTTGCCCGATGCGGCGTCCTTTTATAGCATGATGGGTGGAATGAGGCAACCCGTTGCCCCCCGTTAGGCCCCGCGGCGCCGGCACACCACGGCCGGTTCCCGACTCACCTCAGGGGCTCGCCACTTCTCTCCAGTACCTGAAGGGCATTGGCCCCCAGCGAGCCAGGCTCCTCGCCAAGCTGGGGCTGGAGACCGTGGAAGACGCGCTATTCCTCCTGCCTGCGCGTCACGAAGACCGCAGCCGCCTGACCTCGTTCCGCAGCCTCAAGGGAGGCGAGACGGTGACGACGCTGGGCACCATCGCCGGCGTGAGCCCGCCGCCGCGCGGGCGGCCGCGCGCCCCGCTGGCCGTCCTCCTCCGCGACGGGACCGGCTTCCTCAGCGCCGTCTGGTTCAACCAGCGGTATCTCGAGCGCGTCTTCAAGCGAGGCCAGCGGCTGATCGTGCACGGGAAGATCCAGCGCTATGGCGGCGGCCCGCTCCAGATGCAGGTCAAGGACTACGAGATCGTCGAGGATAGCGACGAGGAGACGCTGCACACGGGACGCCTGGTTCCCGTCTACGGGCTCACGGAGGGGCTGACCCAGCGCCCGATGCGCAGCCTGATGAAGCGCCTGGTGGACGCCTACGCCGATCAGGTCGAAGAGCCGCTGCCCGACCCGGTTCGCGCGCGCCGCCGGCTGGGCCCACTCGCGGCGGCGCTCAAGGCCGGCCATTTCCCGCAGACCGAGGCCGAGCAGGCGGCCGCCCGCCGCCGGCTGGCGTACGACGACTTCTTCCTCCTCCAGCTCGGGCTGGCGATCCGCCGGCACCGCGAGGGCCGGCAGCGCGGCGTCGCGATGAATCCGCCCGGAGCGCTCTGGCAGAAGCTCCTGGGCTCCCTGCCATACACACTCACGAGCGCGCAGGAGCGAGTCTGGCGCGAGATCCGCACCGACATGGCCGCGCCGTATCCGATGAACCGGCTGCTGCAGGGCGACGTGGGCTCGGGGAAAACGGTCGTGGCGGCGCTCGCGATTCTTGCCGCCATCGAGGCCGGGTACCAGGCGGGGCTGATGGCGCCCACGGAGATCCTGGCCGAGCAGCATTTCATGACGCTGACCGAGCTCCTGGGCCCACTCGACGTGCCGGTCGCGCTGTTGACGAACAATATCAAGGGCAAGGCGCGCGAGAGCGTGCTGACGCGCGTCGCCGACGGCGAGATCGGCTGCGTGGTCGGCACCCACGCCCTCGTCCAGGAAGGCGTACAGTTCCGCCGCCTGGGCCTCGCGGTGGTGGACGAGCAGCATCGCTTCGGGGTGGCCCAGCGTGCCACGCTTCGGGGCAAGGGGGAAAGTCCCGACGTCCTGGTGATGACGGCGACGCCGATCCCGCGTACCCTCGCGCTGACGCTTTACGGCGACCTCGATGTCTCGGTGCTGGACGAGCTGCCGCCGGGCCGGAAACCAGTCATCACCCGGGCCCGTCCAGAGTCGGGGCGGCGGAAGATCTACGCGTTTCTCCGCGAGCAGGTCGAGGCGGGCCGCCAGGTGTACGTGGTCTGCCCGCTCGTGGAGGAGTCCGAGGCTTCCGATCTCCGCGCGGCCACGGAGATGGCGGCGCGGCTGCAGCGGGAGGTGTTCCCGAGCCTGCGCGTGGGCCTGCTGCACGGCCGCATGGCCTTCCCGGACAAGGAACGGGCGATGCGGGAGTTCAAGGACGGGGCGATTCACATCCTCGTCTCGACCACCGTGATCGAAGTCGGGATCGATGTGCCCAATGCCGCGGTGATGGTGGTCGAGCATGCGGAACGCTTCGGCCTCTCCCAGCTCCATCAGCTTCGCGGCCGCGTCGGCCGCGGCCCGTGGAAGAGCTACTGCATCCTCCTGAGTGCCGCCTCCTCGGAGGAGGCCAAGCGCCGCATCGGCGCCATGGAAGCGACCAATGACGGCTTCCGCATCGCCGAAGCGGACCTCTTGCTGCGCGGGCCGGGGGATTTCTTCGGCACCCGCCAGTCCGGGCTACCCGAATTCCGCGTCGCCGATCTGCTGCGCGACGCCGCGCTGCTCGACGAGGCGCGCCAGGACGCTGTGGCCCTCGTGCAGGGCGATCCCAGGCTCATCAAGCCCGAGCACCGCGCGCTCCGCGCCGCGCTCCTCGCGCGCTGGCGCGGGAAGCTCGATCTGGCGAGCGTCGGCTGATGCGGGTTCGGGCGGCCCTCCTCCTGCCCTGCCTGGCGGCGCTGGCAGCATGGCCGACGCCCGGCGGGGCGCACAGCGTGCCGACGCCGGCCGAGATCTCCCGCGCGGTCCAGGTTTGGAAGCGGTACGCGGAGTGCGAGCGGAGTCAGCGGTTCGAGCCATGCTTCGCTCTGCTGTCCACGAACGTGCGCCGCGCGTGGGCCGAGACTGGGCGCGCGACGGCGCACGCGTATGCCTTCGTGCGGGGCGGGGAGGAGATCGCCTTTGACGAGCTCAGACTGCTGCGCGTCCGGAAAAGTCCGGGGCGGGTTGTGCTGGTGGTGCGCGCGCGCGGCCGCGGGACGGCCGCCGCCTTCGAACAGCTCTGGGAATATGCGCTCCTGCTCGAGGACGGCGAGTGGAGGATCGACGGCAAGCGGGAAGGCCTGCACGAGACCCTGCCGTGAGGCGCCGGGACCGGCCCTGATGCGCGTGCTGGCGGGGACCCTCAAGGGGCAGCGCCTCACCACACCGGGCGGACGGACCACGCGGCCGACGGCGGACCAGGTGCGCATCGCCTGTCTCGACACCCTGATGCCGTATCTGGCCGCGGGGCCGTTTCTCGATCTCTTCGCGGGGGCCGGCGGCGTTGGCATCGAGGGGATTTCCCGGGGAACGCCGTCGGCCGTCTTCGTCGAGCAGGACGCCGCGGCGTTGCGGGCGCTGCGCGACAACGTGGAACGTCTCGGGCTCGGAGTTCGAGCGCGTGTCGTTCGCGACGAGGCGGCGCGCGCCGTCGCGGCGCTGGCCCGGCGCGGAGAGCGCTTCGCCGTGGTGTTCCTCGATCCGCCTTACGCCTCACCCGCTGGCGCGGCGACGCTCGAGCGTGTGGCCGAGGGCGGCTGCCTGCTGCCGGGCGCCGTGGTCGTCATCCAACACGCCAGCAAGTCGGCGCCGCCCGCCGCTCCCGGCGTCCTCGCGGTCTGGAAGACGCGGAAATTCGGCGAGACCACCTTGACTTTCTTTCGAGCGCCCGCGTAGACTGAGCGAGGTTTTTTCGACACTTCAACGGTGCATGGAGGCCTCCGTGGGCAAGCGGGCGGTGTACCCCGGCACGTTCGATCCGATGCACAACGGGCATCTGGATCTCATCGAACGGAGCCTTCGGATCTTCGACGAGCTCATCGTCGCGGTGGTCGCGAATCCGTCGAAGGAGCCGCTGTTCACGGTCAAGGAGCGCCTCGAGCTGATTGACGAGTGCACGGCCAGCATCGGCGTTGGCCGGATGCGGATCACTTCGTTCGACGGCCTGCTCATCGACCTCGTCCACCGCGAGCAGGCCGACTGCATCGTGCGCGGCCTGCGCGCGATCTCGGACTTCGAGTACGAGTTCCAGATGGCGCTCATGAACCGCAAGCTCCGCCACACGGTGGAGACGGTGTTCATGATGCCGCATGAGAAGTACACTTACATCTCTTCGCGCCTCATCAAGGAGGTCGCCTCGCTGGGCGCTCCGATCACCGGCATGGTGCCAGCGCCGGTGGAGGAGCGGCTCGCCCAGAAATTCTCGAGAAAGTAGGTCGCCCATGCTCGCGGATCGCCTGAAGACGCTCGCTCCGTCGCCCACGCTCGCCATGCAGGCCAAGGCCCGCGCCATGCGCGCCCAGGGGATCAACGTCATCTCCTTCGGCGCCGGCGAGCCCGACTTCGACACGCCCCGCCGCATCAAGGACGCGGCCATCCGCGCCCTCGAGAACGGCCAGACCAAGTACACCGAGGTTGGCGGGATCCCCGAGCTGCGCGCCGCCGTCTGCCAGAAATTCAAGCGGGACAACGGACTCGAGTACGCGCCCGACGAGGTCACGGTGTCGTGTGGCGCCAAGCACACGCTCTACAATATCGTCATGACCCTCGTGAACCCGGGCGATGAGGTGCTGATTCCGAGCCCGTACTGGGTCTCCTATCCCGAACAGGTGCGGCTGCTGGGCGGCGTGCCGGTGCCGGTGCAGACGGCCGAGGCCACCGGATTCGATCTGGACCCCGCCGCGCTGCGGAAGGCGGTCACGCCCCGGACGAAGATGATCATTCTCGACAGCCCGGGCAATCCGACGGGCGCCGTGTTCTCGTCCGAGGCGCTGGCCGAGGTGGCGCGGCTGGCCGTCGAGCGCGATCTCTGGGTTGTCTCGGACGAGTGCTACGAGGCGCTCACGTACGAAGGGCGCCACGTTTCCATCGCTTCGCTCGGCTCCGACATCAAGACGCGCACGATCGTCGTCAATACGTGCTCCAAGGCCTACGCGATGACGGGCTGGCGCATCGGCTACGCCGCGGGCCCCAAGGCGATCATCAAGGCGATGACCGACGTGCAGAGCCAGGTGACGTCCAACCCCACCTCGATCGCCCAGTGGGCGGCCGTCGAGGCGCTATCGGGCCCGCAGGACGAGGTCGCCAAGATGATGGGCGAGTTCGATCGCCGCCGGCGCGTGACCGTCGAGGGACTCAACGCCATCCCCGGCGTGAGGTGCGTGATGCCCAAGGGCGCCTTCTACGCGTTTCCGAACATCTCGGGCCTCTTCGGCAAGCGCGCGAAGGGCGGCGTGCTGCGGACCTCGAGCGATATCTGTGGCTTCCTGTTGGACGAGGCTCGGATCGCGACGGTTGCCGGCGTGGACTTCGGCTCTGACGCCCATATCCGCTTGTCGTACGCCACCGGGCTCGAGACCATCCGGGAGGGGCTTGCGCGGATGGATGCCGCGGTGCGGTCGCTGGCGGCATGAAAATCGAGGGTTCCACCGATATCCCGGCGCCGCGGGAGCGCGTGTGGAAGGCTTTTCTCGATCCCGCCACGCTCGCCCAGGCGATTCCGGGCTGCGAGAAGCTCGAAGTCGCCGGCGAGGGCGAATTCCGGGCGATCATGAAGGTCGGCGTGGCCGCCATCAAGGGCACGTTCGAGGGGAAGGTGCGGCTCAGCGATCTCGAGCCGCCGAACCGCTACCGGATGGCGGTCGAGGGCACCGGGAGCCCGGGCTTCGTTCGCGGTGAAGCCTCCATGGAGCTGTCCGACACCGAGGGCGGCACGCGCGTCGCGTACAGCGCCGACGTCCAGGTCGGCGGCCTCATCGCCAGCGTCGGGCAGCGCATGCTCGGGGGTGTGTCCAAGATGATGCTCGATCAGTTCTTCGGCCGGATGACCGAGATCCTCAGCAAATAGATCGCGCGTGCAGGCCAAGGCTGGCCTCATTCTCGTGGCCACGGCGCTCGGCCTGCTGGGCGCGGCGCCGGTGCGCGGCGACTGCGCGGGCGCCGGCGGCCCGGAGCCCTCCCGTTGCATCTATCGCTCCGCCTTTCCCAGCGCCGGCCTCGTCGCCGACTGTCGGACCGACCGGGAGTGCCGCGTCGGGTATTACTATGGTGACCCGTCGGCTCCCGTGTGGCTTGCGCCCCCGCCGGGCATGGCGTCGCTTCCCAAGCCCGAGGTGATCTGGCGCGCGGCGACCTTCGCCGAGATCCGCTTCGACTGCGGCCAACACTGTTCGGTGAGCTACTTCTTCGAGGCGAAGCGCCGGCGTCTGTCGGAGCCCCGCCGGATGGTGCTCGACGTGGACATCCGTCGGCTGCTGCTGGCGGCAGTGGAGGACCGCACGGTGGTGGTGCGCCAGATCTTTTCCGGGCGCGAGGTGGCGCGGATCGAGCGGCCGTGGGCGGCGGGGGCCTGGCTCGGCGACGCCATCGAATCATTGCACTTCGATCCTGACGGCCGGCTGACGTTCACGTGGCTCAAGGCGCCCGAGCGAGCGCCCGTCACGGAGCGCGTGTCGGTGCCCTCCGTACCCCGTTAGGCGTCGGTTGTCCGTTCGAGCAAAGACCTCAGGGTGAGGGCGACACAGGGACGACAGCCAGCGGCTGGCGCAGCGGAAGCGTGAAGGGGAGCGTCATGAAGACTGCGACGCCCACGATGCCCAGCGTGACGGAGACGCCGCTCCAATCGCTCACCACGCCGTAGACGAACGGTGAGAGCGCCGATGCGCTGACCCCGATGGTGTAGAAGATCGCGTAACTGCGGGCGCGGCGGTCGCTCGTCACGAGGTCTGCCACCGTGCCGTAGAGCACCGACGAGGTGCCGTTCAGCGCGATGCCCAGCACGGGCAGCACCACGAGGCAGGCGCCCAGCGGCAGCGCCAGGAGCAGCAGGATGCCCGCTCCGGTGGCCGCTTCCGTGATGACCACGGTCCGGATCACGCCCACGCGTTCCGCCAAGGCGCCGCACCCGAATTTACCCGTGGCGCCTCCGAGGAAGACCAGCATCAGGGCGAACCCGACGACCTGAAGGGTCGCTCCCTTTGCGATCAGCAGGAAAGGGAGGAAGGTGAGGAATGCCGTTCGCGTCGAGTTGTCGATGACGTGGATGGCCGACAGCGCCGTGTAGGCTCGCCCGTCGCGGATGCCCCAGCCGGAACCGCTCCGCCGGCCGCGCGACCCGTCCGCCGGCCGCGGCGCATGCCCGACGTGGAGGCGCTTCAGCCAGACGAAGATCAATACTGCGGCGACAAGGCCGATGACGGCGTAGCTCTCGACGGCGCCGCGCCAGCCGAGCCAGGGCAATGACATGGCGACCGCCGCCGGCACGACGGCCTTGCCCAGATCGCCCGAGAAATTGTACGTGCCGAGCGCCATCCGCCGCGGCCCCGTCTCGTAGGCGTTGGAGACAAGCGACGAGGAAAGTGGGTGCTGGACGCCGGAGCCGAGCCCGCCCAGCAGCAGGCAGGCCACCAGCGCGAGGAAGCCGCCGGCCCAGCCCGCGAGGATGAACCCCAACGCCGTCACCGCCGTTCCGCCGGCCAGCAGCCGCGCTTCGCCCCAGCGCTCGGCAAGCAGGCCCGCGGGGATCTGGAACGCGGCCATGCCTGCGCTGTTGAGGGTTCGCAGCAGGCCCACCTGGGCGAACGAAAGGCCGAACTCCGACGCCCAGACGGGCAGCAGGACATAGAGGATGTCGGAGAAGCCGTCGTGGATGAAGTGGGTGCCTGCGGCGGTGCCCAGTACGGCGCGGGATCGGCCAGCCATTATTAACGATTTTGTCACACTCCGGACGGCGGCGGCAATGCGGGACCCGCAACCCAGCAGGATGCAAGGGACTGCCGGGCGTCGGCTCAGGGGGGCGGGAGTTCCTCGAGAAACTCCAGCACGGCGCGGTCGAAGGCCTCGGGCTGGTCCCGGTTGGCGAAGTGGCCCGCCGGCGAGAGCAGGGCAAAGCGGGCGCCCTTGATGCGCTTCTCGATTTCCCGCATGGGGCCAAGCGAAGGGTCCTCATTGCCGCAGACGAGCAGGGTGGGTACGGCGATCTCGCCCAGCCGCTCGGTGATGTAGTCCATCTGGAGAAGGGCGCGCAGCGCATTGGCGTACCCGATCGGCTTCAGCATCCGGTAGTACTCGAAGATCTCCTTCCGGGCCGACGGGTCCAGTTTGAGCCGTCCTGCAACGTTGGGATTGGAGGCGATGGCGAACTCGGCCATCGCGTCCATCCCGCCCTTGAGCGTCACCTCGATGCTGCGCGCCCGCATCACGATATTCTCCACGGACAGCGGCATCCCCGCGGCGGAGGAGGAGGCCACCACGATCAGGGCACCGACGCGCTCAGGGTAATTGAGCGTGAAGCGTGTGGCGATGCCCCCTCCCAGCGAGAGCCCGCCCACGACGGGCCGGTCCAGCCCCAGGTGCTCCACCAGATCGTGGAGATCCAGGACCCAATGGCCGAAGGTGACCTGGGCGGGGTTCTCGGGACTGTCCGAGCGCGCATGGCCGCGCGGCTCCCAGAGAATGAGACGGTGGCGGGCGGCCAGGGCCGCCACGTTCGGCTGCCACATTCCGGCATTGCCTCCAATGCCGTAGGCGAGCACCACGGGCCGGCCGGCCCCATGCTCCTCGTAGTAGATCCGGACTCCATCGCGGGTCTTGAAATTCGCCACTTCGGTCGGGCCTCCCCGGCTGTGGTACAAGAGGCATCTATGGAACGGCGCTTCGCGGCCAAAGTCAACCCGCCGCCCCCGAAGTGATGGCGGGCATGCCGCGCTCACTTCTGCGCTTCTATGCCGTCCCGGTGGCGATCATGGTCCTGGCGTACGTGTTGCCAATGGCCGTCGTGGGCGCGGCCGTGCGAGCCGGAGATCCCGAGATGCTCAAGCTGCGGCAGGAGATTTCGGGTCAGATGGCCGCCGTAGGCCCTATCGCCGCCGTGGCGCGCCACATGCGCGAGGGGCGCTATGCGCGCGCCACCTTCACAGTATTCGCCTGGAACTTCGGCGTGGCCGCCCTGACTCTTTCGATCCTGGCTGGGGGCATCTTCTTCGCCCTGCCGCCGCTCGTGGGTGTGAGCCGAGGGGTGCTACTCGGGCTGTTCTACGATCCCTCGGCATTCGAGGGCGCCCGCGGCGTGGTCGTGATCGGCACCGCCCTGCTGGAGCTGCCCCCCTACATGATCGCGGGGGCGCTGGGCATGCGACTCGGTCTCGCATGGCTGCAGCCGCCGCGCAAAGAGCGGCTGCGGGAAGCCTTAGGATACGCGCGCTGGACCATCCCCGTGGTGGCAGGCCTCCTGCTCGTGGCGGCCGTCTGGGAGGTGATGGGATTGGCGCTGGTCGGCCCTCGGCGCTGATCGCCCCGCCATTCAGCCGCAGCGGCCATCTGATCCTCGCTCCCGCCTCAACTCGCGGTAAATGTTTTGGCCGCGGGTTTCCCGCAGCAAAAAGCTCATCGCGAATGATGTCAGCGTGAAGAGCGCGCAGGCCGTGAAGGCTCCGCGGTAGGCCTCGAGCGGGTAGATGCGCGCGCCCTCGACCATTGCGCCTGCCCAGCCTCCGTCGAGCACCCAGCCCACGGGCCCCTGGGTGAGGGCGGCCCCGAGGAAGCCGCCCAGATTGGCCACCGCGACGGCGATGCCGGCCAGCGTCGGGGGATTCACCTCGCGACCGAGGGGCCAGGTCAGCACGAAGGCACTGCCTACGGTGCCCATAGCGAGGAACAGGGCATATACGGCCCATAGCGGCAGCGCGCCGAGCGTCGCGACCAGGACGACCCAAAGCGAGAACGAGGCCCCAGTGAGAACCGTGTAGGGCAGCTTCCGCCGCTTCACGACGTGATCGGAGAGATACCCTGTCAGTGGCGCCGAGACCAGCAGGGCCACCGACACGCCGGATGCGTAGAACGCCGCGCGGGTCGTCGACAGGCCGTATGCGTCCTTGAGGTACGGGACACTCCACAGGGAAAGATTTCCGAAGGCGGCATAGAGAAAAAAGAAACTGAGGAACGGGGGCCAGGTGTAACGGTTCCGGAGCACCAGCAGCATGCCGGTCAGAACCTCGCCGAATGGAGGAACCGGAGCGGCGCTGTCACGGCGGCCGGCGGGTTGATCTCGGACGACGGCCACGCAGAGAGCGGCTCCCGCCACCGTGACCAGGCCGATGATGACGAAGGCGGCGCGCCAGCCCACCGCCGTCACGAGCGCCGCCAAGGGAGCGGTGCTGATGAGGGCGCCGAGAATGCCGACGGTGGCCGTCACGGCCGACAGCGTGCCGAAGTGGGAGGGAGGAAACCAGTTCGCGGCGATCTTGAGCGCGCCGATGAAAGTCACGCTGGCGCCCAGGCCGACGAGGAAACGCCCGGCGAAGAGCGGGGCCGGAGTAGTGGCCAGCCCCATGCCGAGCGAGCCGAGCCCCATCACGGCGCTCCCCGCTGCGATCACACGCCGAGGGCCGAAGCCGTCGATCGCCAGCCCCGCCGGGACCATGAAGCCCGCATAGGCGTAGAAGTAGGT
>JBKPCB010000158.1:0-7353 GCA_046727155.1 Candidatus Methylomirabilota bacterium
GCGAGGCGCGCCGGCGGAGCGTGAGCGCGCCGTCGCCCGCGCCCTCGAGCTGGGTATCAACTACTTCGACACTGCGCCATCTTACGGCAACGGTCTCTCCGAGCAGCATCTCGGGCAGACGCTGAGGGTGCTCAAGCCCAGTGTCTACGTCGGGACGAAGTTCCGGCTGGCGGCCAACGACCTGGGCGATGTCGCCCGCGCGATCGGGCGGTCACTGGACGCGAGCCTCGGCCGCCTCGGCACTGGGCGTGTCGACCTCCTCCAGCTCCACAACGCGGTCGCTCCTGAGCGCGGCGGGAAAGCGCTCGGCGCGGCGGACGTCCTCGACCAGGCAGTCCCGGCTCTCGACAAGCTCCGGCAGCAGGGGAAAATCGGCTTCTACGGCATCACGGGCATTGGCGATACCGGGGCTCTTCATCGCGTCATCGACTCCGGAGCCATCGACACCGCGCAAGTCTTCTTCAACCTCCTCGACCCGAGCGCAGGATTCGAGGTGCCGCCAGGATTCCCCGGACAGGACTTCCGCCGCCTGCTCTCACGCGCGCGGGCCCAGAGGGTCGGCGTGATCGTCGTCCGCGTCCTGGCCGGGGGCGCGCTCAGCGGCACGCCGGCGCGCCATCCGCTTGCCGCGCCCGCCGTCGAACCGATCGCCACCGGGCCCGATTACGGGACCGACGTCGCCCGCGCCCAGGCGCTCAAGGCGCTCGTGGACGAAGGCCACGCGGGGAGCCTCGTCGAGGCGGCACTGCGCTTTCCACTCGGCAGCGACGCCGTCTCGACCGTCCTCCTCGGCTACTCCACCCAGGAGCAGCTCGAGTACGCGGCGGCGTCGATGGCGAAGGGCCCGCTGTCCCCGGCCGCTATGGACCGGCTGTCCAGGCTCTGGTCCCAGCTCGCCGGCGCCCGCTGAGAGCGGCGAGCGCGGGCACTACCGGCCTTTGACGCCGAGGTAGGCGCGGCTGATCGCCTCATTGGTCGAGACCTCGGCCGCGGTGCCCTGGAGGGCGACGCGTCCCTGCTCGAGCAGGTAGGCGCGGTGGGCGACGGCCAATGCCAGCCGCGCGTTCTGCTCCACGAGCAGAACTGTGATCCCCTCTCGGTTGAGGGTGGCGACGATCTCGAAGATCTGCTCGACGATCATCGGCGCCAATCCGAGCGACGGCTCGTCCATCATGAGCAGGCGCGGCTTGGCCATCAGCGCGCGGGCCACGGCCAGCATCTGCTGCTCGCCGCCCGAGAGCGTCCCGGCAGCCTGGTCCTTGCGCTGGCTCAGGATGGGAAAGCGCGAAAACATTGTCTCGAGCTCTGCCGTCACGGCCGCGCGCTCTCGTCCGAGGCGGCCGTAGGCGCCCGCCAGCAGATTCTCGCGCACCGTCATGTGGGGGAAGACGAGACGATTCTCGGGTACGAGCGCGACGCCGCTGGCGACAATGCGGTGCGGAGGCAGGCCGGCCAGCTCGCGGCCCTCGAGACTGATGGAGCCGGCGCGCGGGCTGAGAATGCCGGCGATCGTGTAGAGGAGCGTCGTCTTGCCGGCGCCATTGGGCCCCAGGATGCAGGTGATCTCGCCCGGCCGGGCGGTGAGGCTCACGCCCTTGAGCGCCTGGATCATCCCGTAGGAGGTCACGACGTCTTTGACGTCGAGCATGGGCTAGGCCTCCCGGCGGGCGCCGAGGTAGGCCTCGCGCACGCGGGCGTCGTCCTGCACCACCGCGGGCGAGCCCTCGCAGATCTTCTCGCCGAAGTTGAGCACGGCGACGCGATCGGCCACCGCCATGACGAGCTCCATGTGATGCTCGATCAGCACCACGGTCTTGCCGCGCCGCCGGAGCGCCTGGATGCGCTCGCTCAAATCGGTGACCTCCGCAGCGTTCATCCCGGCCGCGGGCTCGTCCAGGAGCAGCAGGTCGGGATCCGCGGCGAGGATCCGGGCCAGTTCGAGCCGGCGCTGCTCGCCGAAGGCCAGGCTGCCCGCCAGCTCGCCGCGCTTCTCGCCCAGCCGGCAGAACTCGAGCGTGGCTTCGATCTGCCGGATGCGCTCGCGATCGGTTGTCAGCCACCGCATGAATCCGCGTCCCGCCGCGCGGCCGCCCTGCGCGACCCAGAGGTTCTGCCACACCGTGAGTCCGCGGAAGAGGCGGATGTTCTGAAACGTGCGCCCGATACCGGCCGCCAGCACCTGATGCGGCAGCCAGCCGGTGATGTCGCGGTCGCGAAACACGATGCGCCCCCCGCTGGGCGGGAAGACGCCGGTGACGAGGTTGACCAGGGTGCTCTTGCCCGAGCCGTTGGGGCCGATCAGGCCCAGGATCTCTTCGGGCGCCACGCGCAGGGCGACGCCGTGCACGGCGCGGACGCCGCCGAAGTCCTTGGCCAGCCCGTCGATCGCAAGCATGGGATGGACCTAGGCCGTTCCTCTCGCGCGGCCTCTCAGCGCGGTCAGGCGCCGGATGAGCCCCGCGTCGATGAGGCCATGCGGGCGGAGGTTCATCATGGCCACGATCAGGATGCCGAAGAGCAGATTGCGCCAATCGCCCAGGAAGCGCAGCCCGTCGATCAGCGCGGAGAAGAAGAGCACGCCCGCCACCGGGCCCAGGACACTGCCGGCGCCGCCCACGAGCGGGTAGGCGATGGCGAACGTCGCGAGCAGCACGCCGAAGTCTTCCTGGGAGACGTAGCTGGCGTAATGCGCGTAGAGCGCCCCGGCCATTCCGGCGACGAAGCCCCCGAGCGTCATGGCCGAGACCTTGGCGGCGGTGAGGTTGATCCCGACGCTGGACGCGGCCAGCTCATCCTCGCCCACCGCGCGCAAGACCGCGCCCGCCGGGGAGCGGTCCATCAGCCAGAGTCCGAGCAGCACGGCCGCCACGAACAGCCATGTGAAGCCCAGGATGTGGAGCCCGGACCAGCCGTGCTCGAAGTAGTAGGTGATGCCGCGAAAGCCTTCGCCCGCCGCGGGGCCGATCGTGCGGTCGCCGACGCGGATGGTGTACTTGAGATTCAGGAAGACCATGCGGACGATTTCGGTGAAAGCCAGCGTGGCGATGACCAGAAAGAGTCCGCGCACGCGAAGGGCCGGGAAGCCGACGAGGAAGCCGAAGAAACCTCCTACGACGGCGCCCAGGAGGATGGCCGGCACGATGGGCCAGCCCCAGAGCGCGGTGGCCGCTCCCGCGCTGTAGGCGCCCAGCGCGTAGAAGCCCGCCTGCGCCAGCGAGATCTGGCCAGTGAGGATGACGACGTAGGCCGAGAGCCCCAGCAGGATGCGGAAGCCAAAGAGCGTGAGCAGGCTGACGTAGAAGTCCATTGGGACTAGCGCCGCGCGGCGGAGCCGAAGAGGCCGCCCGGCCTGAAGACCAGGAAGGCGAAGAGCAGCAGGTAGGTGACCATGTCGCGGTAGCCGATGCCGAAGAAGTAGAGGGCCTCGTACTCGACGACTCCGAGCAGCAGTCCGCCCACGATGGCACCGGGGATGGAGCCGAGGCCGCCGAGCACCGCGGTGACGAGCCCCTTGACCGTGAGCGGCAGCGCGAGAAGCGGGGAGAGGTTGCCCACGGCCGAGCCGATGAGGGCGCCGGCCACGCCGCCCACCATACCGGTGAGGACGAAGACCGCGGCATTGACCCGGCGCAGCCCGATCCCGCAGAGCTGCGCGGCGACGGGCTGCTGGGAGACCGCGCGCATGGCCAGCCCGAGTCGCGTCCGGAATACCAGCAGCCAAAGGGCCGCCATCACGGCGAGGCACACCAGGAACATGAAGGCCAGGTCGCCGCGCAGCAGCCAGGGCCCCAGGTCGAACATGGCCTGGCCCAGAGGAGCCGGGAAGGCCCGCGGCATTCCATTCGTCGCGTGCACGATGACCTCTTCGACGAAGAAGAGCATTCCCACGGTAGCCATGAGGGCGGCCAGCGGATAGTCGCCGGGCATCCAGCGGAAGCAGGTGATCTCCACGACGAGCCCGATGAGCCCGGCCGCAGCCACCGAGGCGAGCACGACCAGGGGGAAGGGGGCGCGAGTCAGCTGGAAGACCAGCAGCGCCGCGTAGGCTCCGCCCAGGGCGGTGATGCCGAAGGCCAAGTTGAGCTTCTCCATGACGCCGAAGATCATGGTGAAGCCGATGCCGATCAGAGCGTAGGACGAGCCGAAGAGGAAGCCGTTCAGCGCCTGCTGAACGACGTCGAGGACGAGGTCACTCATGAGACGCAACGGGCGCGCTCACCCCTGACCAGAAGTGAGCGCGCCCGTCGTGACCGTGCTTTACCGCGGGTCGAAGAGCACGGCCCAGTCCGAGTTGCGGGCCTGGGCGAAGACATAGGGCTTGGTGGACTCGCGGTCCTCCGTGCGCTGAACCTTGCCGAGAAGCCCGTTGAACTCCTTCACCTGGGCGAGGCCGTCACGCACCTTCCGGCGGTCCGAGGCCACCGTGGTGGGCTTGCCTTCCACGCCCGACGACTCGATGACCATCTTCAGCACCTGGATGTTCTCGTACACCGCCGCCGAGTGCAGGTCCACGTTGCCCTTGTACCGCTCGGCGACGATCTTGGCCACGCGCTTGGCCTCGGGTGTCACCGGCGCGAAGCCTGTGGGGATGATCAGGCCCTCGGCCTCGGGGCCGCAGCCCACCATGGTCTCGAGCGTGGCGGAAGAGGTGAGGCCGACCAGGACCTTGGGCTTCACGCCCTGGCGCTTCATCTCGCGCAGCGCGCCGCAGGTCGTGAAGGGATGGGCGGCGATGCCGATGATGTCGGGCTTGGCGCGGCGGAACTTGCCTACCTGGGTCGAGAACTCGGTATCGTTGAGCAGCCACTTCTCCTGCCCCAAGACTTCGAAGCCCGCGGCCTTGGCCGCTGCCTCCATGATGCCAGCATTGGCATTGCTGTGGGCGAAGTCGCTCTCGACGCCGATCATCACGGTCTTGGCGTCGGGGTTCTTCTCCTTCAGCCACTTGAACAGGTGGTTGTACATCGTGGGCTCGTGCGGCACGTTTCGGAAGGACCACTCAGAGATCTTGGCGAGCCCGGGCTTGATGGCGGTGTCGGTGAAGATCGGGAACTGCAGCCCGGAGTCTCCGGCGTCGCCCGCCTTGCGCTGCAGGATGCCGAAGAGCGGCTCGGCCACGTTCGAGCAGGTCGGGCCGATGGAGACCAGCCAGTCCTCGCTGGCCAGCTTGCGGATCACCGAGATGCCTTCCTCGGCATTGCACCGCTCGTCCACGTAGGTGGTCACGATCTTGGCGCGGGAGCCGTCCTTGAGCCGGACCCCGCCCGCGGCATTGATCTCGTCCGTGGCCATGTCGAGCGTGGCCTTGGCGTTGACACCGAAGGTGCGGACGACTCCGCTCATGGCGCCGACGCCAGCAATCTTGATGACGCGGTCCTGGGCCCAGGCCGGCTCCAAGGTCATGGCGGCGACGAGCGGCAGAACGAAGAGGATGGAGAGGACGACCATGGCTGTGCGCTTCATGCGGATACCTCCATTGCTTGATGTACGCGTTGAGTGGCCTCGAGCGGCGGAAGTATCAGGCCGTCTGGTGGCCGGATGATAGCCCAAGGACAGAGGGCGGGCAACGGGCAAATCCCCAGCGGGGCGGGGATGTCGGGCGGGCCGGAAGACCTTGAATTGTCTCGCTTTGCTCTGCTATAGTCGCCGGACACGTAGTAGCGCCGTTGGGAAGCCTGGGGGGAGCGTCGATGGGGGATGCGAGTCTGAAGGCCTATTTCGATTGGACGCGGGAGCTGTTCGACCGCGCCAAGATCTTCGACAAGCCCGAAGCCCTGCGTGGGATCCGCGTGCTCGAGCTCACCACTCTGGTGCTGGGTCCGACCACGGCGGACTTCCTGGGTGAGTTTGGCGCCGAGGTCGTCAAGGTGGAGCTGCCGCCCGGCGGCGACACCATGCGGTACGTGACGCCCGAAGCTACCTACTGGAAGAATGCCTCGATGGGCTTCTTCCCCGAGAACCACTCCAAGTACCACGTGGGCATCGATCTGCACTCCGACGACGGCAAGAGCCTCTTCAAACAGCTCGCGGCCAAGTCCGACATCATGGTCGAAAACTTCCGCGCGGGCACGCTCGACAAGTGGGGGATCGGCTATCGACAGATGCGGGAGGTGAACCCGCGGCTCATTTACGTGGCCGACTCGGGCTTCGGCCAGTGGGGCCCGTTCTCGCAGGGGCGCGCGTCCTACGACGCGGTGGCGCAGACGGTCTCGGGCATGATCGGCATCACCGGCTTCCCGGGCCGGCCGCCCATCCTCTGCGGCATTTTCATCGGGGACTGGTTCGGCGGGCTCATGGCCGCCACGGCCGCCCTCGTCGCGCTGCACCACCGCAACCGGACGGGCGAGGGGCAGTTCATCGATTTCGCCCAGAGCGAGGGGCTGATCCGCACGCTCGACTGGACCTGGCTGCGGCTCGGGCTCACGGGCCGTGACCGCGGGCCCGCGGGTAATCGCGACGACGCCCTGGTGCCGGCCGAGATCTTCCCCTGCCGTGACGGCTACGTGGCGATTTGCGCCGCCCGCGACGAGGAATTCCAGGGGCTCTGCGCGGCGATGGGCGAGGCGGTGCTGGCCAAGGATTCCAAGTACGCCACGCTCGAGGCCCGCCAGAAGCCCGAGAACATGAAGGCCCTGCTCGAGCGGATCCGCGGCTGGGCGGCCAAGCAGGCGAGGCAGGAAATCGAGGCCGCGGCGGTCAAGCGCGGCTTCGCCGCCGCGCGCGTGGCGACGGCGAAGGACAAGCACGACGACGACCACCTCCGGGCGCGCGGATCGGTGTGGGAGTACGAGGACCCGCTCTACGGAAAGATGATGGAGCAGGGACCCGCGCCGAAGCTGAGCGAGACGCCGGCGCGGATCAAGTGGGCCGCCAAACCGGTGGGCTGGCACAACCACGACGTCTTCACGCGACTGCTCGGGCTCTCGCCGAGCGAAATCAAGGGTCTCCAGGATCGGAAGGTGGTCGGCCAGTGGGCTGACCGCAACGGCGCCAAGCCGCCGGCCGAGTGGGACGGCGGGACGCGGATATGAGCGACGCTCACGCTCACCTCCACGAGGCCATCATCCCCTGGGCGCAATACGCCCAGGAACTCTGTGATCCCAAGCGCGTGCACGAAAAGCCCGAGGCGCTGGACGACCTCAGGGTGCTGGATTGCTCCAGCGGCAACTTCGCCGCGCTCTTCACCTCGTCCATCCTGGCCGAGTTCGGCGCCGAAGTGATCCGCATCGAGCCGCCGACGGGCGATGTGGCCCGGCTGTTCACACCCGAAGGCCTGAAGCACAAGGGCACGGGCCTGGGGTATCTGGTCGAGGCGCGGAACAAGCGCCACATCACCCTCGATCTCCATCAGGA
>JBKPCB010000159.1:0-34510 GCA_046727155.1 Candidatus Methylomirabilota bacterium
CCCCAGGTCAGCAGCGTCTGGGCCAGCAATGCGCGCCGATCATAGCCCAAGCGCGAAACCATCCACAGGAGCAGGAACGGCATCGCGACGTGAAAGAGCGACAGCCCGCGGATGAAGCGCGGGTTCTTCGACTCGAACATGTAATCGGTCAGGCCCAGGAGCCCGCGCCCGATGAGAAGCCGCCAGACGAAATCGACAATCCACGCGGATTCCAGGAGCAGGACCCCCACGGTCATCATGCTGGCGAGCAGCGAGCTCTCAAGCCAGAGCGCTGCCACGCAGCTGAAGAGCGCGATGTCGGAAAACCACAGGAAGTTGGCCCAGCCGTAATGCCGGGCATAGACGGGCGCGAGGACGGCGACGAAGGCCGTGGCGAGCAGCTTGATCCAGAGCGGAAGCTGATGCTCGACCACCCGCGCGCCGCGCGCTACAGCCGGACTGGCTTGTAGGTGGGCGTGCGCCACTCCGGGTGCCGCGTGTCCATGCCGCGCACGAGGCTCATGTACGCTTTCGAGATCGCCAGGGTGGCCGGCCCGACCTCTCCGGTGCCGACCGGGAAGTGATCGACCGAGGTCACCGGGGTGATCTCGTAGCCGCTGCCGCACAGGAAGACCTCGTCGGCCGTGTAGAGCTCGGTGCGATCGATCTCGCGCTCGTGGACCTCCATGCCGACGACGGTGGGGCAGAGGTCCTGGATGAGCGTCGTGCGGGTGATGGACTCCAGGATGTCGTTGCTGGTGCCCGGTGTGCACAGCCGACCCTTGCGCAGCATGAAGAGCGTGGCGCCGGTGCCTTCGGCGACCCGGCCCCGGCCGTTGAGGAAGATCGGCTCGTCGTAGCCGTCGGCCTTGGCCTGCAGCCGTGCCAGCCGACCGTTCTGGTAGTTGGCGCCGCACTTGAGTCGGATCGGGATGGCGTTGTCCGACGTGCGCACCCACGACGATACGCAGGCGCTCACGCCTTTGCCTTCGACTACGCGCGCCCGGCGCCGCGGGTTGATGTAGAGCCCGGTCGGCGTCGTGGCGTCGAGCCCCGCCCCGCCGACGTAGGCGACCAGGTGCATGTGGACGTCCTCGCGGACCTCGTTCCCAGAGAGGACTGTGCGCACGGCCTCGAAGAGGTCGTCGTCGGTATACGGCACGCTGAAGCGCATCATCTTCATGGACTCGCGCAAGCGCGCGAAGTGGTCCGCCAGCCGGAAGCCGTAGAGCTCGCCGTCGCGCTCGTTCCAGTAGGCGCGGAGGCCCTCGAAGACATTGGTCGCATAGAAAACCGCCGCGCTGTTCACGGGCAGCACGGCCTGCGCCTGCTCCACGAGCTTGCCGTTCATCCAGATCTTGAACTCGGTCATGTTGGCTCCTGTTCGCGTTGATGTGCCATCTCGCTCATAGATGCGATCCTGCGCCGGAGACCCCGGCTCCGTCAAGGAGCACGCGATGTGGACGGGGACGGGCGCGGCGCCAGGAGCCGCTCCGGCAGGATGGGCAGGGCCGTGATCCCGAGGCCGAGCGGCTTGACGGCGTCGGCCACGGCATTGGCGATGGCGGCCGGCGCGCCGATGGTGCCCCCCTCGCCCATGCCCTTGTGGCCGCCCGGAGTCAGCGGTGAGGGCGTCTCGAGGTGGCCGATGGTGAGAAACGGCAGCGTTTCGGCCACCGGCAGGGCGTACTCCATCAAGGTACCCGTCAGGAGCTGGCCGCTCTCGTCGTAGACGAGGCGCTCGCCCAGCGCCTCGCCCACGCCCTGGGCGACGGCGCCGTGAATCTGGCCCTCCACGATCATCGGGTTGATGACGGGCCCGCAGTCCTCGACGACGACATAGTGTCGCAGCGACACATGCCCCGTATCCGGGTCCACCTCCACCGAGGCCACGTGAACCGCGCCGGAGAAGGTCGGCCCCGGCGGGTCGAAAATCTCGGTCACCTCGAGGCTGGCCGGTCCGGCGTCGCGGGCGATCGCGGTGAGGTCCACTCCGCGGTCCGGCATGCCGCGCACGCTCACGCGACCATCGCGGAGCTCGAGGTCGGCGGCGCTCACCTCGAGCACTCCGCCGGCGATATCCAGCAGCCGCTTCCTCAGCCTGACAGCCGCCGCGCCGGCCGCGCCCCGCATGACCACGGCGCCCCGGCTGGCGAAGGTGCCGGTGCCCGGCGGAGAGGTCGCGGTGTCGGGCTGAAGAACACGCACGCGCGCGAGCGGGACGCCCAAGTGGTCGGCGACCAGCTGCGCCGCCGTGGTCGCGTGCCCCTGCCCCTGGGACGAGAAGGACAGCAGGCACGTCACGCCGCCGTCGGCGGCCATCGTGACGGTCGCCGCTTCGGGCCCCGGCATCTCGACCATGCCGCGGCGCCGATAAGTCTCGGAACCAATGCCCGTGAACTCCGTATAGCAGGAGAGACCCACGCCGAAGAGCCGCCCACGCCGGCGGGCCTCGTCACGCTCGCGCTTGAGATGCTCGTAGCCCGCGAGGGCGAGCGCCTGCTCGAGCGCTTTGGGATAATCCCCGCTGTCATAAACGAAACCGCTGGCTGAGCTATAGGGATAGCCGTCGCGTGGGATCAGGTTCCGCCGCCGAATTTCGGCGGGATCGAGTCCCAGCCGGTCGGCGACCAGATCGAGCGTCCGCTCCATCACGAAGGCGCCCATGGTCATGCCGACGCCGCGGTAGGCGCCGATCGGCGGCTTATTGGTCGCGACGGCCACGAGCTCGAAGGCATAGGCGGGAATGCGGTAAGGGCCCGGCAGGATTCCCGCCGTCCCCATGGGCTCGAGCGCCGCCGTGAGCGGGTGGATATGGTAGGCACCGGCGTCGGAGTACAGCCGCGCGCGCAGCGCGAGAATCGCTCCCGAGGCGTCCGCGGCCGCCTCGATCTCGACGCGCTCCTCGCGGGCGTGGGAGGCCGCCGCCAGGTTCTCCCTGCGCGTCTCGGTCCACTTGACGGGCCGCGCGGTCATCCGCGCGAGCGCGGCCACGGCCAGATCCTCGGGCATGACGTGCATCTTCTGGCCGAAGCCGCCGCCCGTGTCGGGCACGATCACGCGCACCCGGCCTTCGTCGAGGCCGAAGGCCCGCGCCAGCGCGGCGCAATACACCGACGGCACCTGGGTGCCGCACCACAGCGTGAGGCCGTCGCTGTCCCATTCGGCAATGAGCCCGCGCGGCTCGAGCGGGGTTGCCGAACAGCGTCCGTGGCTGAAGGTCTCCCTCACCACCACGGCGGCGCCCTTGAACGCCGCGTCCACCTCGCCCTGGCTGCGACGCCGCTCGAAGAGCGTATTGCTCCGATGCCCGGCGTGGAGCGGAGGCGCGTTGGCCGCCATCGCCGCCGTCACGTCGGCCTGCGCGGGCAGCGGCTCATAATCCACCACGACCAGGTCGCGGGCATCCACGGCCGCATAGGCGCTCTCGGCGGCGATTGCCGCCACCGGCTCCCCGACGAAGCGCACGCGCTCGTGCGCCAGCGCCGGCCAGGCGGTGGACGTGAAGCCGGCACCTTCGAAGCGCGGCGAGAGCGGCCGCACCGAACTCGCGAGATCCTGGCCGGTGAGCACCCGGTGGACGGCCGGCGCGGCCTTCGCCGCGGCCGTATCCACCGCGCGGACGATCGCGTGGGCGTGAGGGCTCCGGACGAAGGCGGCGTGAAGCAGCCCGTCGAGCCGAATGTCGTCGAGAAACCGCCCCTGCCCCGAGACCAGGCGCGGGTCCTCCACGCGCCTCACCGAGGCGCCGGTGTACCGCATGGCGCCGCCCGGATGACTGCCGGGCTCCAACTCAGGCCTTGGCCACGCGCGGCAGCACCTCGCCGGCCAGCAGCTCGAGCTGCTCCATGCCCCAATTGAGCGGGTTGAGCACCACGTACTCGCAGCCGCCCAGGTTCGCAACCTTGGCGCGGATCTTCTCGGCCAGCTCGTCCGCCTCGCCCAGCAGGTAGTACTCCTTCCAGTACGGCAGGTCCATGCCCGAGTAGACCTTGAAGTGGCGAGCCGCGGACTCGGGCTTCTCGCCCTTCCCGAGCACCCAGACGAAATTCGAGTAGACCTTGCTCATGTCGCCGGGCTTGCGGCCGCACTCGGCCATGAAGCGCTGGATCTTCTCCCAGTCGCCCTTGACCATGTCGGCCGTCGCGGAGGAATGGGGCACCCAAGTCTTCGCGTACTTCGCGATGCGCCGGAGCACGGGATCGATATTGGTCACCGTCTGGCCGTAGACCTTCTCGAAAGGCTGGCTGCCGCCGCCGATCCAGATCGGCGGGTGTGGCTTCTGGACGGGCTTGGGGTCGATGGTGAGGTTTTTGAACTGGTAGTACTTGCCCGAGTAGCTGACGCCATCTCCGGCCCAGAGGGCCGTCACGGCTTCGAGCATCTCGTCCATGCGTCGGCCACGCTCCTTGTGGGCCACGCCCATCAGAGCGAACTCCTCCTCGTGCCAGCCCACGCCCACGCCCAGGATGCTCCGGCCGCCCGAAAGCAGGTCCAGCGTCGCCCACTCCTTGGCGAAGTAGGCCGGATTGCGCAGCGGCAGCACCAGCACCATGGTGCCGAGCTTGATCGCGCGCGTGACCCCCGCCAGCGCCGACAGCAGCGCGACGGGCTCGAGCCAGGTGCAGGCATAGGCGGGCGGCGTGAGCAGCAGGTGATCGATGCTGACGGCGCAGTCGAAGCCCAGGTCTTCGGCGCGCCGGAGATAGGCACCCATCTCGGCCAGCGTGGCGGTCTTTGGGCCCAGCGCGAAGCTGGGGATGCGCAGTCCGAATTTCATCGTAGGCCGTCTTCTTTCTTGGCTTCGGCCACGGTGAGACCGCCGACGCGCGGATGCGGGCGGCCGCCGTCGGTGACAACCAGGGCGACCAGGATCTCGTTGGCCTTGGGCGCGTCGACCATGCGCACCTCCATGGCGTCAAAGTGCGTGCGCACGAAGGCCGCGTCCTTGTAGTGGAGCGGCACGTCGATGGCGGTGCCGGGCCCGCCGAGCTTCTTGGCCGACGGGATGATGGCCTTGCCGCCGCCGACGGCATTGCGGAACGGCGTGCCGAGCGTCGGATGCAGGATGGCCGCGGCATGCTCGTATTCGCCGTCCAGCCCCACCACGGCGGCCTTGCCGTAGGAATGGACGGCGGCGCCCAGCGCCGCGACGGCGCGCCGGCCCAGCAGGTCACCCAGCTCCTCTCCGGTCTTGACCAGCTCCTGGAGGTCTTCGACGAAGCGGCCGGCGAACGGGTTCTCGATCACGGCCACCGCCGCCACCTTGGTAATGGGCTTGACGGCTTTCTTGCCTCCGTCCTCCAGGATCTCTTCCTTGATCGTAAGCAGCTGGCGTATCTTCATCAGTGCCCTCCTCCTCCAGGCCCATGCCCCTTGACGACTTCGGCCGCGCGCGCGGCCGGCGGCGTATTGCGGCTCCTGCCGACCTTGATCTGCCCGTCGATGAGAATCATGGAGATGCCGCAAAGGTCACCGGCCTTGAGCGCCTCGAGCGCGGTCTTGCCCACCGAGCCCGTTGGCGCGTCCACGATGCAGACGTCGGCTTCCTTGCCTGGGGCGATAACACCCACGGGCAGGCCGTAGACGCGCGCCGTATTGCCCGTGGCCATGCACACGGCCTCCTCGGGGCTCACGCCGCCGAGCGAGGTGAGATGGGCAATGACGCGCAGGATCCCGAGCGGCACCACACCCGTGCCCGACGGCGCGTCATTGCCGATGATGATCCGCGGCAGCGCCCTGGCTTCCCGCGCGCGCTGAAGCGTGTGGAGCGCGGTCCTGCCATTGCCGCAGTGGACAATCTCGAGCGCCATCTGGGTGCCGACCAGCGAGTCGATCTCCTTCTCGCTCATCGAGGTGGTGCCGCCATTGATGTGGCCGACCACGTGCGGGTCGGCCTCGAGCACCACTTCGGCACCGATGGGATTGGAGCCGGCGATGGAGGGCCCGCCCGTGTGGATGGTCACGGTCATCCCGTACTTCTTGGCCCACTTGACCATGGGCGCCGCGTCCTTGCCCGTCTTCACCGAGCCCAGACCAATCTCGCCGACGAGCTTGACGCCGGCCTTGGCCATCTCGGCGAAGTCCTCCTCCGCCATGCCCAGCTCCAGGATGGGCGCGCCGCCATGCACCTTGACGCCGGCGGGCCGCAGATTCGCGTAGGCCTTGGCCGCGACGATCGCGAGCGCCTTGAGCCCCACGATGTCCTTGGGACGCCCCGGCAGGTGGACCTCGCCGGCCGAGATCATGGTCGTGATCCCGCCGTTGAGCCCCGATTCGATGAAGTCCATCGTCCGCTGGCGCGGCGTGAAGTCGCCGAAGACGGGGTGGCAGTGCGAGTCGATGAGCCCGGGGATCACCGTGGTTCCCTTGGCATCCACGACGGTGTCGCCGTCGCCGTCGAGACCGCGGCCCACGGCCACGATCCGGCCGTTTTCCATCACGATGGAGTCGCCTTCCAGGAGCGGCCTCGCGATATCGCCAGAGAAGATCTGCCCGATGTTCTTGATCAAGGTCTTCATCTTTCCCCTCACCCTGAACGATTAGACCGTCAGGTAGGCGCGGCGGATGGATTCGTCGGCCAGCAGCTGCTGCATGGGCCCCTCGAAGCGGATCTGCCCTTTCTCGATGATGTAGGCGCGGTCGGCCAGTCGCGCGGCGAACTTGAGGTTCTGCTCCGATAAGAGAATCGTGAGCCCCTCGCGCTTGAGTGCCAGGATCTGCTCCCCCAGCGCCTTCACGATGACTGGCGCCAAGCCCTCGGAGGGCTCGTCCAGGAGCAGAAGCCGGGGATTGCCCATCATCGTGCGGGCCACGGTGAGCATTTGCTGCTCGCCACCCGAGAGACTGCCCCCACGCCGGCGGGCCATCTCGCCCAGCTTGGGAAAGAAGTGATAGACGCGATCCGTCGACCATCCGGTGCCGCGGCGCTGGTCGCCGTCCTTGGCGCCCACGCGCAGGTTCTCCTCCACCGTCAGGTCGCCGAAGATGCGCCGGTCCTCGGGCACCCAGCCCACGCCGAGCCGGCTGATCGCGTAGGTCGGCAGCCGTGTGATGTCATGCCCGTCGAAGCGCACGGCGCCGCCGGTGACCTCCACCAGATTGACGATGGACTTCAGCGTGGTGGACTTGCCGGCGCCATTGCGCCCCAGCAGCGACACGACCTCTCCCGCGCGCGCTTCCAGGCTCACGCCGTGAAGCACGGCGGACAGCCCGTATCCCGCGCGCACGTCAACGAGGTCGAGCATCGGACGGCTCATCGACGATGCGTGCTCACTTGGGATAGATCCGCTCGAACACGGCCGGCGAGCCTTCGTCCAGCCGCATATGCGGTCGAATCCGGTGGGTCCAGGGGTTGCGGTCACGGATCTTGTTCCACGGCTCGCTCTCGGGGACCCTCGGATTCTCGAACTCGTAGACCGTGAGGTACTTGGGCTGGCCGTCGATGACGATGAAGCGCCGGGCGCGGATCACTCCCGGCACCGTGAGGTAATCCGGGATGTACACCGTGTTGTACCAGACGTTGAATTCCTCCTCCATGTGCGCCGGGATGTCCATGCGGCCCATCTGCAGGTAGCGCGGCATCTCCATGGTGAGCTCGACGGGATTGGTGCGCGCGGGATAGATCTGGCGATAGGCATTCAGGATGTAGTTGCGCCCGACGTGCCCACCCGACGCCTTGGCGCGCCAGGGCGAAGGCTTGTAGCGGACAGCGTCGAGGAAAGCGGATGTGCGCAGCACGTTGTGATCCTCGAGCTCGTACATCGCGAGGTACTTGGGCCCGCCTTTGAGCGCGACGTACCGACCGCCGCTGAGGAACCCGGGCACCTCGAGCAGGTGCTGGATGTGCTCCTCGTTGTACCAGCGGTTGAACTCCTCCTCGTACTGGGGGTCCACGTCGGTCCACAGCATCAAGAGCCCCGTCCCTCGAGTCTTGGCCATCGTTAGTCGCCTCCCAAATAGACGCGCTGGACCTCCGGGTCGGCGCGCACCTCGGCGGGTTTGCCTTCGGCGATGACGCGTCCCTGGTGCAGCACCATGATGCGATCGGCGACCGAGAACACCACGTCCATGTCGTGCTCGGTGAAGAGCACGGTGAGCCCGCGCTCGCGCGCGATCCGCTCGGTGAGCGCCATGAGCGCGCCCCGCTCGGCCGGCGCCATGCCGGCCGTGGGCTCGTCCAGCAGCAGCACCTCGGGATCATTGGCCAAGGCCACGGCCAGCTCGAGCTTCTTGAGGTCGCCATAGGCGAGCACCGCGGCCACTCGGGCGCTTTGGTCGCTGAGCCCCACCTGGGCCAGCAGCCCTCGCGCCGGCTCCGCCTCGAGCCGCGAGGCCCGCGCGAGGAGCGCGTAGGTCCGGCGCGCGTACGACAGGCGCGCCACCTGGACATTCTCGAGCGCCGTCAGCGAGGCGAAGGTGGCCGTGATTTGGAACGTGCGGCTGATGCCGCGGCGCCAGACGGCCCAGGGCGGCAGCCCCGAGAGCCGCTCGCCCTTGAAAAGCACTTGGCCGGCGTCGGCCTGGAGCTGGCCCGTCAGCATGTTGAAGAAAGTGGTCTTCCCCGCTCCGTTGGGGCCGATGAGGGCGCGGATCTCGCCCTTGGGAAGCGCCAGGCTCACGCCGTCCACGGCGCGGACGCCGCCGAAGGACTTGGACAGCCCGCGGGTCTCGAACACCGCGGGCCCGCTCACGGCTTCCTCCAGCCGAGCACTCCCACGATGCCCCGCGGGAACATCGTCACGAGCAGGATGAGAATCGCCCCCAGCACCACCTGCCAGTACTCCGTGTGGCGCGTGATGACGGAATCGAGGAGCTTGTAGACCACGGCCCCGATGGCTGGCCCGGCGAAGGATCCGACACCTCCGAGCAGCACCATCACGAGCGGCTGAACCGACATGGGCGCGTCCACGTAGACCGGGAACACGCTGCCCTTGAGATAAACGAACACGGCGCCCGCCAGCCCTGCGAAGAAGCCCGCCACCACGAAGGCCACCAGCTGGTGGGAGCGGATGTTGACGCCGACGGCCTCCGCCCGCCGGGCGTGATCGCGCACCGCGCGCAGCGTGAGACCGAAGGGAGACCCCCCCACGACCTTGAGCAGGGCGATCCCCGTCGCGCCGGCGCCGAGGGCCCAATAATAGTAGTGGACCGGTGACTTCAGCCACGGTGGCGGCCACACCCCCAGCAGTCCATTGTCTCCGCCGGTCACCTCGTACCATTGATGCACGATGGCGAAGACGATCTGGGCGAAGGCCAGTGTCAGCATGGCGAAGTAAATGCTCGTGAGCCTCACGCTGAAAAACCCGAACACGACGGAGACCGCGGCCGCCAGCACCGGCGCGGCTAGGAAGGCCAGCGGCATCGGCAGGCCGGCGCTCTTCATCAGCAGGGCCGCTCCGTACGCGCCCAGGCCGAAGTACGCCGCATGGCCGAAGGACACCATGCCTCCCGTGCCCATCAGGAGGTGCAGGCTCGTGGCGAACAGCGCGAAGGCCAGCATCTCGACGAGCAGCCAGACGTAGAACGTGGGCAGGACGAGCGGCGCCACGACCAGAGCGCCGAGCAGTGCCACCAGCCACGCCGTTGCCAGCGGCACCGACGGCGCCTCGAGCCCCGCCGTGCCGCTCGCCACGCGCGAGTGGACGTCCGGCCGGCCCAGCAGCCCCCACGGCCGGATGATCAGCACGACGGCCATCACGATGAAGATGAGCACGATGGAGATCCGCGGCAGGATCAGGATGCCGAAGGCGCTCAGCACGCCGATCAGCAGCGAAGCGAGCAGGGCGCCCCACACCGAGCCCATCCCGCCGATGACCACCACCACGAATGCCTCCACGATCACGGTGGTGTCCATCACCGTGGTGATCGCCGTGCGCGGCACCTGGAGCGCGCCCGCCAGGCCGGCGAGGAAAGAGCCGAGCACGAACACGCCGGTGAAGAGCCGCCGCTGGTCCACGCCGAGCGCGGCGACCATCTCGCGGTCCTGGGTCGCGGCGCGGATGAGGATGCCCCAACGGGTCCGGTAGAAGAGCCACCAGAGCCCGAGCGCCACCAGCGGCCCAAAGGCAATCATCGCGAGATCGTAGGTGGGGAAGAGCTGGCCGGCGATGCGAACAGAGCCCGCGAGCCCTGGAGCCTCGGGCCCGGTCTTATTGTCCGCGCCCCAGACGAAGCGCACGGCGTCAGCCACGACCAGCACGAGGGCGAAGGTCAGCAGGAGCTGGTAGAGCTCCGGCGCCTGGTAGACGCGCCGGAGCAGGACGACCTCGACCAGCCCGCCGAACAGGGCGACGAGCGCAGCGGCGACCAGCACGGCGACGTAGAAGCCCGCCGGCCCCAGCGGCAGCGCGCTCACGAGCGAGTAGGTGAGATACGCCGCCAGCATGTAGAGCGAGCCGTGCGCGAAATTCACGATGCGGGTGACACCAAAGATCAGGGTGAGACCCGAGGCGATGAGAAACAGCACCATCGCGTTGGCCACGCCGCTCAGCAGCTGGATAAAGAGGAAGGACATGGGGACTCGCCCCTCACTCCAGCCCTCTCCCCAGAGGGGAGAGGGAGTTTGATCCCTCTCCGTGTCAGGGAGAGGGCCAGGGTGAGGGTCCCGATCTAGTTGGCCGGGCGGAGCTTCTTCACTTCCTCATCGGACGGCAACACCTTCTCGCCCGGGATGTACTCGTGATTGACCATGATCCCGACGCCGCGCTTGGCGTCGATCTTCGTCGTGCCCACCCAGGCGCCCAAGGTCGATTGCCCGTCCGAGGCCCGAAAGATGATCGACCCGATGGGCGTCTCCACCCTGAGCCCCTTGAAGGCCGCGACGATCTTGTCCGTGTCGGTGCCGCCGGCCTTCTTGATGGCTTCGGCGACGGACAGGTAGGTGACATAGCCGATCAGCGAGCCGAGCACCGGGGTCTTGTCGGTCCGTTTGGTGTAGCGGGCGACCCAGTCCTTGTGAGCGGGGATGTTGATGTCGTACCAGGGATAGCCCGTGACCAGCATGCCCTCCGGCGCCTCGAGCTTGAGCGGGTCGATGTACTCGGGCTCGCCCAGCAGGATGCCGACGACGAACGTCTTCTGGAAGAGCCCGCGCTTCTGCGCCTCGCGGACGAAGGCGAGCCAGTCGCTGCCGAATAGCGAGACGTAGAGCGCGTCGGGATTCTGGTTGAGGATGGCCGTGACCATGGGGCCTGGCTCGATCTTGCCCAGCGTTGGCCACTGCTCGCCCACCACCTGCACGTCGGGCTTGAGCTCCTTGAGCCGGTCGCGGAAGGTTTCCCACGCGCGCTTGCCGTATTCGTAATTGGGGCCGATCACGGCCCACTTGACGTACTTCATCTTCCCGGCCTTCTCGGCCAGCATGCGCCCCTGCTCGTAGGTGTTGGGCCGAAGGCGCACGGCGTGATCGTGCCCCTTGGCCCAGGTGATGGCTTCGGTGAGCGACTCGGCAGCCACGAACATGGTCTTGTTCTGCTTGGCCCAGTCCGAGACGGCCAGACCGACATTGGACAGGAAGGTGCCAGCGATGAGCGCCACCTTCTCGGACTCCACCAGCTCCTGGGCATGCTTGACCGCCTCGGCCGGCTGCCCCTTGTCGTCGCGGAAGATCACCTCGAGCTTGCGCCCCAGCACGCCGCCCTTGGCATTGATCTCCTCCACGGCCATCTCCACGCCAGCCCGGTAGGGGCCGGTGAACGGCGCGCCGATGCCGCTGTAGGAATTGATCTCACCGAGCTTGATCGGCGCCTGAGCCCACGCGGCTCCCGGGGCGAGGCCCGCGACCAAGACCAGCGTGAGAGTCAGGAGTGATGCGAGTCGTCGTGACCCCATGGTCCCCTCCTTGGTCAGCGTTCCGGATCTGCGCGGCGATCTCTTCGGCGAGGCGAGCGGCCCTTGAGCGAAGCGAGCATGTGCGGAATGAGTAACGCGTTACGCAATTCGTGTCAAGGGCCGCGTTCCTCCGAGCGTGGGGGTACAATCCCGGCGGGGAACCGCGGGCCGCAGCCCGTGGTTGGTACCCCCGAGGCTGTCTCAGGCCCCACATACCTGCCAAGGAGGACTCATGAGCAATCCACTGAGCCGCAGAGAGGTTCTCAAATTCGGCGCGTACACCACGGTAGGCGGCGTGCTCACGCCCGGCATCTCGCTGGCCCAGGCCGTCGTCACCGAAACGAAGGGAATCACGGCCCGCGACATCCAGCTCAATGTCGCCGGAACCATGATTCCGGCCTACGACGCGCGCCCCGAAGCCCAGGGACGATATCCGGTCGTCGTCGTGATCTCGGGCTTCACGGGCAATAGCGAGCAGCACAAGGACGTGGTGCGCCGCTTCGCCCACGCCGGCTTTTACGCGATCTCGCCCGAGCTCTTCTTCCGCGAGGGCGGCATGCAGGGCAAGGATTTCGCCGAGATGGCCAAGATCTCGCGCCAAGTCACCCGCGCCCAGTATCTGGGCGACATCGCCGCGGCGGCTGACTACGCCAAGCAGCAACCCTGGGTCCGGGCCGACCGGCTGGGCGCCACGGGCTTCTGCAGCGGTGGTGCGACCGCACTGCATTTCTCGACCGAGTATCCCGGGGTGACCGCCGCCGTGTCCTGGTATGGCCACCTGAAACTCACGTACAGGGACAAGCCCGGGTTGGATCTCTTCGCGCTGACTGACCAGCTCAAATTGCCCATCCTCGGCCTCTACGGCGAAGCCGATACGGGCATCGCCGCCGACGACGTGCGCCGCTTCGAGGCCGAGCTCAAGAAGAAGAACGCCAATGTCGAGTTCGTGCTCTATCCCGGCGCGGCGCACGCCTTCTTCTCCGACGACCGGCCACAGGTTTACAAAAAGGAGGCGGCCGAGGACGGCTGGAAGCGCTGCCTTGCCTTCTTCAGCAAGCACCTGAAGGCCTGAGCCCGCCGACCGGCGTGGCCCGGGGTTCTCCCCGGGTCACGCCCCATTGACTTGACATAGGGGAACCTCGGCCCTAGGTTTAGGTCAGAGGGGTTTCCATCCGTTCTCACACCCGTCATCCAGTGAGCCATCTCCCGACACTCCCTCGCGGCCGGTTCGTCCGGCAGCCGTGCTGAGCGACTCCGCTCCGGCCTGGCGCCGCTACGGCTTCGCCGTGCTCACGGCGGCGCTTGCGTGCGCGCTCACGCTCGCCGCGCCTCCCCTCCACAAGCTGCCCACGGCGCTGTTTTTCGCCGCCGTCACGCTGACCTCGTTCTTCGGCGGCCTCGGTCCCGGCTTGGTGGCCACCGTGCTCAGCACCCTCGCCATCGACTACTACTTCATCCCTCCGGTCCAGAATCTCTCGCAGGGGCTGGAGGAAACCGTCCGGGTGGCCTCCTTCGCGCTGTCCGCCGCCCTCATCAATTCCCTCCACGAGCGGCGGCGACGCGCGGAGGCGCGGGAGCGGACCATTCTGGAGACCACCGTTGACTGCATCATCACGATCGACCACGAGGGCAAAGTGCTGGACTTCAACCCGGCGGCCGAGCGCCTGTTCGGATACCGGCGCGCGGACGCGATCGGGCGTGAGATCACTGAGTTGATCGTGCCGCCGGCCGGGCGCGAGCGCTACCGCCGCGCCCTGACGCAGCTCGTGACAGCGGGTCAGAGCGAGCGGGCGGGCCAGCGCGTGGAGGTCACCGCCATGCGCGCGGGCGGCGGGGAGTTCCCGGTCGAGCTGGCCGTGGCGCGCGTGCCGCTGGAGGGGCCGCCCATCATCCGCAGCTTCGTCCGCGACATCACGGAGCGCCGCCGAACCGAGGATGCGGAGCGGCGCAGCGAGGCCCTGCGCTCGGTCACCCGCCTGGCCAATGCGGCGGCCCACGAGATCAATAATCCGCTGGCCGTCATCATGGTGGACCTGGACCTGCTCAGCCATCAGGTCTCCTCCAATCCCCTGGCCCTGGGTCGCATCGAGCGCGCCCGGGAGGCGGTGAAGCGGGTCGAGGAGATCGTCAGCCGCATGACCCGCATCACTCGCCTCGAGGTCATGTCCCAGCCGGCGGACCTGCCCGAGATCCTGGATCTGTTCAAGTCCACGCCCGAGTCCCAGCCCGGCCGCGACAAGCCCGAAGACAATCGCTGACATGGCGGGCGCTCCGGTGCGGGTCGGCATCCTGTTGCCGACCCGCGAGGCGGTGATGTCCGGGCGCTCCGAGGCGGAGCCCCTGCTCGCGATGGCCGAGCGGGCGGAGGCGGCCGGCTACGATTCTGTATGGGCCGGCGACTCGCTCCTGGCGCGTCCCCGATTCGAGCCGCTCACGCTCCTGGCCGCCGCGGCGGCGCGGACGCGGCGGGTGACCCTCGGCACGGCGGTCCTGCTTCCGGCGCTCAGGCATCCTCTCCTGCTGGCTCACGCGGTCGGCACGCTGGACCGGATTTCCGAAGGGCGGCTCGTGCTGGGAGTGGGAGTCGCCACGGACAGGCCGCCCACCCGCCGCGAGTTCGAGGCCGTGGGCGTCCCCTTCGCCGAGCGCGCCGGCCGAATGGTCGAATCGCTGGCCATCTGCCGCCGCCTCTGGTCGGGGCGCTCGACGGCCGATCGGGTGAGCTACGAAGGCAAGTACTGGACTCTGGATCGCGTCCAGGTGCTGCCCCTCCCGCATCGGATGGGCGGCCCGCCGATCTGGATGGGCGGCAGCTCGGAGATCGCCTGCCGGCGAGCGGGGCAAACGGCCGACGGCTGGTTCCCGACCAGCCCCACGGCCGAGGCCTTCGGCCGCGGATGGAGGATGGTCCTCGACGCGGCGCGGGAGGCCAAGCGCCCGTCGGCGGCGGTGGTCCCGGCACTGTACGCGACGGTCAGGCTCGACGACGATCTCGAGGTCGCCCGGAAAGAGATGGCGCGGTTCGTCGAGACGTACTACGGCCTGCCCTACGAGGTGATCGCGGCGCGCCAGGGTTGTTACGCGGGCGACGCGGCCGGCTGCCGGGAATGGCTCGCGGGCTTCGTCGAAGCCGGCGCGCGCCAGGTCGTCCTGCGCTTCGCGGGCGCCGACCAGATACAGCAGCTCGAGCGCGCGACGGGCGGACTGCTGCCGAGCCTGCGCGGAAGCTGACGGCGGTTCGGTGTATGCTGGGCTCGGCTCACGATCCCCAACGCGATGGAGGCGCTCGATGACGACGACGCAGGCGGCGGCGGCGCGCCGGGTCTCGTACCAGATGGACACGCTGTGGGACTTCGACTACGAGCCCACCCACGACGAACTGACCTCGCTCTACGAGACGGCGAAAAAGAATCAGTGGAATGGGAGCACGGCCATCGACTGGAGCCGTCCTATCGGCAAGGAAGGCCCGGTCCTCAACATCCAGACGGCCTTCCAGGGCACGGATTTCTACGGGCGCCTCACCGAGGCCGAGCGGCAGGAGGTGGAGATCAAGATCTCGTCATGGCGCCTGTCCCAGTTTCTCCACGGCGAGCAGGGCGCGCTGCTGGTCGCCAGCCAGCTCGTCAATCCCGTTCCCGAGCTGGACTGCAAGCTCTACGCCTCGACCCAGGTGGTGGACGAGGGGCGCCACGTGGAAGTCTTCGAGCGCTACGTCAAGAAGCTCCACAAGATCTACCCGATCGACCCGCTCCTCAAGGGGTTGATCGACCGGATCCTGGGCTCAGAGCTGTGGGAGCTCAAGCTCCTCGGCATGCAGATGCTCATCGAAGGGCTGGCCATCGCCGCCTTCAACCTGATGCGCCGGCAGACCGGCGACCCCACGCTGGCCAGCGTGCTGGACTACGTGCTCCAGGACGAGGGCCGGCACGTGAACTTCGGCTACTTCGCCCTCAAGCGCGCGATCCCGGCCATGGACGCGAGCCGGCGCGAGCTGCTCGAGGACTTCGCCTTCGAGGCCTGCGACGCCATGTACGGCCGGGATGAGCGCACGGGCTTCCAGTCCATCAAGACCGTCTGGAGCGAGATGGGCTGGGACCCGGAGCAGACATGGCGCGACCTCATCGCGAATGCGCCCACCATGAAGGCCTTCAACCGCTTCCTCTTCACCGAGGTGCTGATCCCACGCCTGGGGCGGCTCGGGCTCATGTCCGAGCGTGTCGCGCCGGGCTACCGCCGCATCGGCCTGCTCGACTGAGCCGCCGCCCCCCTTGACAGCGGAACGGTTTGCCGCGAGAGTGTCGCAACTCCAGTAGGGGGACGCCGCGCCGCGCGTCAGCGACGGCGAAGGAGAAGCATCGATGAACAGCGGCCGTCGCGAGACCGCTCTCACGCGTCGCGACTTGCTGAAGGCAGGGGGCGGGGCACTGGCCACCGCGGCCATCGGCTCCCAGCTCGGTTTGCGCCGCGCCCACGCCCAAACGCCCAAGCGCGGCGGGACATTGAGCCTGAGGCTCTGGGACCCGCCGCACTGGGACCCCTACTTGACCGTCTCGTACAAGACCCACATCGCCTACTCCTTTACCCACAGCCGGCTTCTCAAGCACAAGACCGGGCCGGCCGTCCAGCCGGGCACCTTTCCGATCGAAGGCGATCTGGCCGAGTCCTGGACCCAGCCGAACGAGACGACGTACATCTTCAAGCTGAGGAAGGGAGTCCGCTGGCAGGCCAAGCCACCGGTAAACGGCCGCGAGCTGACGTCGGAGGATGTCCTCTACAGCGTGGACCGCTTCCGGACGATCAAAGGCAATGCCAATGCCTACATGCTGGCATCCCTTGACAAGGTCGAAGCCCCCGACAGGCACACGGTCAGGTTCACGCTGAAGGAACCCTACGTCTGGTTCCTCGACATGCTCGCCAACTCCCATGCCGTGGCGATTATCGCGAAGGAATGCGTGGAGAAGTTCGGCGACCTGAAAAAGCCCGAGGCCACGGTGGGCAGCGGGCCGTGGATGCTCGACAGCTACCGGCCGAACGTGGGCTTCACCTATGTCCGGAATCCCGGCTACTTTCTCGCGGGACTGCCCCACATCGATCGCGTCGAGGTCGCGGTGGACGAGGACAATGCCTCGCGGATGGCGGCGTTCCTCGCCGGGAAGTACGATCTGGGCTGGGAGTACCAGGGCGTGATCAACCGCACTGACTGGCTCGGGCTCAAGGACAACCTCAAGCAAAAGCGGCCACGGCTCCAGACGGCCGAATACCCGAACGCCGTGATGAACCACCTCTACATGCGAACCGACAAGACGCCGTTCAGCGACGTGCGGGTGCGCCGGGCCATGTCGCTCGCCATCAATCGTCAGGACATCATCGATTCCGTGTACGAAGGGGCGGCGGCGATGAATCCGCCCGTGCCGGCCGCGCTGAAGGACTGGTCGGTGCCATTCGCTCAGCTCGGCGAGGGCGCGCAGTACTACAAGTTCGATCCGGCCCGGGCGCGCAAGCTCCTGGCCGAAGCGGGTCATCCCAACGGCTTCCAGGCGACCATGGACTTCACCACCTACGGCTCCCAGATCCTGATCGACGCGACGCAGCTCATCCTCAAGCACCTGAAGGACGTCGGCATTGACGCCAAGCTCAACACCAAGGAGTACGGCGCGTACATCGCGACCACCTTCTACGGCAAGTACGACTCCATGGCCTTCGGCCCGCAGACGGGATTCCAGGAGCCGGACAACTTCCTCTACGGCCAGTACTATCCCGGAGAGATCAAGAACCAGAGTCACATCAACGACCCGATTGTCGCTGACATGCTCGTCCGCCAGCGCCGGACCCACGATGCGGCCAAGCGGCGCGAGGTGATCTACGAGATTCAGCGCTACCTGGCCAAGCAGCAGTACTACGTCCAGATGCCGTCGGCGATCCAGATCGCGGTCTGGGACGCGGCGCTGAAGAACTACGGGCCCAACGTGAGCTACGACTACGGCGGGCGGCTCCTGGCCGCCTGGCTCGACCGCTAACCGGCGGCAAGGAGGTTCGCCATGGACCAGCCCGCGTCGTCCCTGACCCGTCGTGACATGCTCAAGCTCGGTGGCGCGGCGCTGGCCGCCGGCACGGCGGGCCCCGGCCTGCTCGCCGCGCAACCCGCGGTCGCTCAGACTCCGAAGCGCGGCGGCACCTTCCGCCTCCGCCTCAACGTCAGTCCAGTCCACTTCGATCCGCAACAGACGGTGGCGTTCTCCACCATGGTGCCCCTGTCCTTCAGCCATAGCCGGCTCGTGAAGGTCAAGGCCGGCTCCTCGGTGAAGCCCGGGACCACCCCACTCGAGCCCGACCTCGCCGAGAGCTGGACCCAGCCCACTGACACGACCTATGTCTTCAAGCTCCGCCGCGGCGTGCGCTGGCACCCGAAGCCTCCGGTCAACGGGCGCGAGGTGACGGCCGAGGACGTCAAGTACACCTACGAGCGCTTCCTCACGGTGCCGGGCAATCCCAATCGCGGCCTGCTCGAGCAGGTGGACAAAATCGAGGCGGTTGACAAGCACACGGTCAAGTTCACGCTCAAAGAGCCCTTCGCCTGGTTCCTCGACGCGCTGGCTTCCACCTCGACCTGGATCATCGCCAAGGAGGCCGTTGAGCAGTACGGGGATCTCAAGAGGTGGGAGAGCTGCGTGGGCACGGGGCCGTGGATGCTCGAGCGCTACGAGCCCAATGTGCGATTCACCTGGGTGCGGAATCCCAACTACTTTCTCCCGGGGCTGCCCTATGCCGACGGCGTGGACATGGCGCTCGAGACGGATCCGGCCACGGCGCTGGCCGTATGGCTGGCGGGCCGCTACGACTTCGCCCCCGAGTACGGAATGGTCGTGCGCCGGAGCGATCTCGACGCCGTCAAGCCCCGCAAGCCCGGCCTCCAGATGCAGGACTACATCGTGGGCTTTGGCGGCATCACGTGGATAAAGCTCGAGCAGGAACCGTTCAAGGACGTCCGGGTGCGCCGGGCACTGGCCATTGCCACCAATTGGAAGGAAGTGCTCGAGACCAATGCGTGGTCTCAGGGACATGGGGCGCCCAACCCGGCTATACCCGCCGCCTTCAGGGACTGGTCCATCCCCATCGATCAGCTGCCGCCCGAGGGGCGGAAGCTATATGACTACGATCCACGTGAGGCCAAGCGGCTCCTGGCCGAAGCCGGCCATCCGAGCGGGTTCAAGACCACGCTCGAGACCACTGCTGGCTATGGCCCCGACTGGATGGACGCGGTGCAGGTGACCTTGGCGGGCTGGAAGAAGGCCGGGATCGAGGCCGACCTCAAGCTGAAGGAGTACGGCGCCTTCATATCCAGCACGATATTCGGCAAGTTCGACAAGATGGGCGGCGGGCTCTTCGGCCTCTGGGCGGACCCGGAGAGCTACCTCTACCGCTACCTCATGCCGGGACAGGCTCTCAATGCCTCCGGGGTGAACGATCCCAAGCTCACCGAGATGATCCGGCTCCAGCGCCGGACATTCAGCGCGGCCAAGCGCCGCGAGATCGTCTACGACATCCAGCGCTATGTCGCCCAGCATGTGTACGGACTCTACGGCCCGTCGGTCAGCGCAGTGGCGGCCTGGGAGCCCTATGTCAAGAACTTCGGTCCCAATATCGGCCACGACTACGGCGGGCGCCTGATGGTGGCCTGGCTCGACCGCTGATCCCGTGCTGAGGCGCTACCTCCTCAAGCGCCTCGTCGTCGCGATTCCGTCGCTCCTGATCGCGTCGCTGATCGTCTTCACGCTCCCGCGTCTGCTGCCCGGTGACGCCGTCCAGCTCATGCTGGAGGAGAAGGCGTACGCCAAGGATCTGGACGAGCTGCGGCACAAGCTCGGACTGGACCGGCCGATGTACGTGCAGTATTTCGCGTGGCTCGGCCAGGTCGTCCGCGGGGACCTCGGCGAGTCACTCTGGACGCGGCGCACCGTGGCCGAGGAGCTGGCGGCGCGCCTTCCGGTCACTCTCCTCCTGGGCGGGATGGCCGCCGCTTTTGCCGTCATCATCGGCATTCCCATCGGCGTGCTGTCGGCGGTTCGCGCGGACACCCTGCGCGACTACGCGGCGCGGAGCGCGGCCATCCTCGGACTCTCGGTGCCCGGGTTCTGGCTCGCGACTCTCGTCATCATCCTGCCCGCGCTGTGGTGGGGGTGGACGCCGCATCTCGGATTCACCGAATTCAGCAAGAATCCGACGGCTCACGTCCTCCAGTTCATCCTGCCCTCCCTCATCCTGGGCATCGCCTCGGGGGCCAGCATCATGCGGCTCACGCGCGCCATGCTGCTCGAGGTACTGCGCCAGGACTACGTGCGCACCGCGTGGGCCAAGGGCCTGCGCGAGCGCGCCGTGGTGCTCAAGCACAGCCTCAAGAACGCCGTGATCCCCGTGGTCACGGTGTTCGGCATCCAGTTCGCCCAGATCTTCAGCGCGACGGTGATCATCGAGTCGATCTTCCAGCTGCCCGGCATGGGCCGGTTCCTCTTCGACGCCATCCTCCAGCGCGACTACCCGGTGATCCAGGGGATCAACCTCCTGGTGGTTTCCATCATCGTGCTGCTCAACCTCCTCGTGGATCTCACCTACGCGGTGCTGGATCCGAGGATCAGATACTCCTGAATGGCCAATTGAATGGCCAAATACGCGGACGCGTACATCCTGCCGGAAGTGCCCCGCGAGACCTGGGCGCTCGGGGGAGCGGCCCATGCCCTGCTGCTCTTCTGCCGCAGAAAACCGCTCGGCGCCATCGGAGGCGCCATCGTCGCCGTGATGCTGGTGATGGCGCTGGGTGCGCCCTGGATCGCCCGCTACGACTATGACGCCTCGGTTCCGGGCGCCCGCATGAAAGCGCCGAGTCCCCAGTTCTGGATGGGCACGGACAATCTGTCCCGAGACGTGTGGAGCCGCGTCGTGTATGGCGCGCGCGTCTCGGTCACCGTGGGCTTCGTCACCATCGCGCTGGCGACCCTCGTCGCCACCGCCGTCGGCGTGTCGAGCGCCTACCTTGGCGGCGTCTACGACATGGCGGTCCAGCGCGTGGTGGATGCCTGGATGTCGTTCCCCTACCTGATGATCATCCTGTCGCTGCTGGCGGTGCTCGGGCCCGGCGTGCTGAATCTCATCCTGTCGCTCTCCATCCTGGTCGCCGCGCAGTCCGCCCGGGTCATCCGGGGCGCAACGCTCTCCGTCATGCAGAACCCGTATATCGAATCCGCGCGCGCGCTGGGCGGCGGACATCTGCGCATCATCGTCCGTTACGTTCTGCCCAATGTCACGGCCACCATCCTCATCCTGGCCACCATCGGCCTGGGCGGCGTCATCCTGGCCGAGTCCTCGTTGTCCTTCCTGGGATTGGGCGTGCCGCCGCCCCAGCCGTCCTGGGGCGCCATGCTGGCGGGCTCGGGGCGCTCCTACATGCAGCGCGCGCCCTGGATGGCCTTCTGGCCGGGCGCGGCCATCTCGCTGGCGGTGTTCGGCTTCAACATGCTGGGCGACGCGCTCCGCGACGTCTTGGATCCACGCCTCCGCGGGACTTCTGGTAGGTTAGCGGGGTGATAATTCTGGGAGTGATCCCGGCCCGGTTGCAGTCGACGCGGCTGCCGCGCAAGGTCTTGCGCGAAATCGCAGGGCTCCCCATGGTCGTCCACGTCTTCGCGCGCGCCAGCCGCTGCTCCCTGCTGTCCGACGTGCTGGTCGCCACCGACAGCGACGAGGTGATCGAGGTGTGCCGCGCCCACCATGTCCCGGCGGTGATGACGTCGGCCTCCCACTCGTCGGGAACGGACCGCCTGTGGGAGGTCTCTCGCGCCCGCGCGGCCGACGTGTACGTGAACATCCAGGGCGACGAGCCGCTGGTGAGCCCCAAGCACATCGAGACCATGGTGCGGCCTTTCCTCCGCGAGCCGGAAGTGCAGGTCACGACACTCAAGATCCGGGCCACCCCCGAGGAAGTGGCCAGCCGCACGGCGAACAAGGTCGTCACCAACGTGCACGGCGACGCCCTCTACTTCTCGCGCCTGCCCATTCCCTTCGACCGCGACGAGAAGGCGAGCGTCGTCTACTGGAAGCACATCGGCCTGTATGCCTACCGGCGCGCGGTGCTCGAGGCCTTCCACTCGCTGCCACCGTCCGCCCTCGAGCGCGCCGAGCAGCTGGAGCAGCTCCGGCTCCTCGAGGCGGGAATTCCGATCCGCGTGGTGGAGACCTCCGAACCGACCATCGGGGTGGACACCGAGGAGGATCTCCGGGCCGTCGAGGCCCTGCTGGCATCCCGCGGCCGGTGAGCAACCGCTGGGCGGTCCTCGCTCTCATCATGGCCGCCCAGACCATGGCCAATGTCGGGCCGCTCGGCCTTCCCGCCATCGCCCCGCTGATCCGCGATGACCTGGCCCTCACCGTGGCGCAGGCCGGCTCCTTTCTTTCGGCCTATTACGTGGGGGCCTCGCTGATGTCCCTGCCCGCCGGTTGGATGGGCGACCGCTGGGGTGTGCTGGGAACCATGGTCGCGGGCCAGGCCGTGATCGCGCTCGGGCTGCTCGCCTCCGCCGCCTCGCCGACATTTACGCTCCTGATCCTGATCTTGGTCGTGGCGGGCGGAGGCTACGGCATGCTCAACCCCACCTCGGCCAAGGCCGCCATGGCCTGGTTCCCGCGCCGCCAGCGCGCGACCGCGGTCGGACTCAAACAGGTCGGCTTGCCGCTGGGCGGGGCCGTCGGCGCCCTCCTGATGCCGTTGCTGGGCCTGGCGCTGGGCTGGCGCGCCGCCGTCGCCATCTCGGCATCCATGATCGCGCTGCTGGCCCTGTGCACCTGGCTGCTGTATCGCGACCCGCCCCGGAGCCAGCTCGAGAACAGAGCCCATACATCGGGCTCTCTCCGAGAGGTGCTGGGAAACCGCGACCTCTGGCTCATCGCGCTCGCGACGCTCATTTTCGCGGGCGTGCAGACGGCCTTTCTCTCCTTCCTCGTGCTCTATCTCCGCGATGGCCTGGGAATGCCGCTGCTGGGAGCGGGTCGCTATCTGGTGGGAGCGCAAATGCTGGGAATCGCGGGGCGCGTTGTCTTCGGCCTGCTCTCGGACCGCGCCTTCGGCGGCCGGCGGCGCATCGTGCTCATCCTGGCCGCCCTGGGCTCGGGTGCCTGCGCGCTGCTCATGGGAGCCACGGGCCCCGGCATCAGCCCCTGGCTGCTCGCGCCTCTCACCTTCGCCTTCGGATTCTTCGGCGTCGGCTGGAACGGCGTTCAGCACACGATGATGGCCGAGCTGGTGAGCCCGCGCGCGGCCGGGACCGCCGTGGGGCTGGGGCTGGCTATCTCCTCGGCCGGGGTCACCCTGTCCGGGCCGCTCTTCGGGCTGGCGGTGGAGCGCACGGGCGGCTACGCCGCGCCCTGGTTCGGGCTTGCCGGCGCCATGGTCATCGCCATCGCCTTGCTCACTTCCGTTCGGGAGCCAGGGCTAGCCACCGCATGAAACGCGGAATCTATTACGGCTGGGTGGTGCTGGCGGCGGCTTTCGTCATCATCATGATATCGATCGGCACGCTCTTCACCCTCGGCGTCTTCCTCAAGCCCATCGAGGACGGCATGGGCTGGAGCCGAGCGAGCATCGGCGCCATCGGACTGCTGAACTGGATCGTGATGGGCGTGGGCGGAATCGTGGCCGGCTATGTCTCCGACCGCTTCGGCACCCGCGGGGTGGCGCTGGTGGGCGGCGGCGTGCTCGGATTGGGCCTGGTGCTCTCCGGCCATGCGCGCGAGGTCTGGCAGTTCTATCTCACCTTCGGCGTGCTGGTCGGGGCCGGCGTGAGCGCCTTCTACGTGCCGCTCACCGTGCTCGCCATCAAGTGGTTCGACACGCGGCGGGGCATGGCGGCGGCCATCGTGTCGGCGGGCAATGGCTTCGGAATCCTGGTGCTGTCGCCGCTGTCGCGCTGGCTCATCAACGAGTTCGACTGGCGCATGGCCTTCGTGGTGCTGGGCGATCTGGCCTGGCTCACGGTGATCCCGCTCGCCATTGTCCTCAAGAATCCGCCTGGCGTGCCGGGGGCCGATGCATCTCCATCTGCGGGGGCCCAGGTGGCCGGCTTCCCGCACTCCCCCAGCGCCGGACAAACCGTGAGGGACACGCTGCGCGCCTGGCCGTTCTGGGGGATAGCGCTCACCCACTTTTCCTGCTGCGCCGCTCACTCGGGTCCCCTCTTCCATCTGGTCACCTATGCAATGGATCAGGGCGTCGCCAGGATGACGGCGGCCGGCATCCTCGGGGCCTCCGGCCTGTCTTCGATCTTCGGCCGGATCGGCACCGGGATCGTGGCCGACCGTGTGGGCGCCAAGCGCACCCTGCTCACCGCCCTGGCGCTGCAGGCGGGATTCATCGTCGCCTATCTCTTCGTGTCGAGCGTGGGCGCCCTCTACGGGCTTTCCCTGCTGTTCGGAATAGCCTACGGGGGCGCCATGCCGCTCTACGCTCTGATCACCCGAGAATACTTCGGCGAAAAGGTCATGGGCACGGCTTACGGGGCGGTCTTCTTCATCTCGTGCATCGGGATGGGGGTGGGCTCTTTTGCCGGCGGCGCGATCCATGATGTCCTGGGCTCCTACCGATGGCTCTTCCTGGGCTCGTTCGCCATCGGCACCGTCGCGGTCTTCGTGGGGCTCAGCCTGAGGCCGCCCCGACCGCGTTCCCGCGTGGCCGCCTGACCGTGCCGTGGTCTCGCTGGCCATTGATAGTCCGGTTGACAGCGGGGGGGTTATTTGTTAAGAATCGGCCACGCTTTACGGCCAAATTCTCACCACTCGAACACTCTGTGACCGCCTTCACGAGGTTTCACTCTCGCGATCGGGGCATTGCCCCCGAGGGCCGGGCTCCGTCCAGCTAGTGCTCAACGGAACAGATCCACACCAACAGCCGTTTACCGGTCAAGGAGGACCCCAGGAATGGACAAACCAGAAGACAAGGACGTGACTCCCTCCCAGCAGGGCATCGACCGGCGCGCCTTCCTCAAGACTGCGGGGACCGCGGCCGCCGTGGCGGGGGGCATCGAGGGCATCCTGGCCGCACGCCGCGCGCCGGCTTTTGCCCAGGGCACCAAGCTGCACTGGGTACGCTGGGTGGACTTCATCCCCGAGTCCGACGTGGAACTGAAGCGGCAGATGCCGGAGGCGTCCAAGGCGCTCGGGGCCGAGGTCGTGTTCGAGACGATCAATGCCAATGATCTCCAGGCGCGCATCACGGCGGCCATCCAGTCTGGATCGGGCGCCGACATCTTCAACTTCCAGTACAACTGGGCCCAGCTCTACGCCAATGCCTGCGTGGACGTGAGCGATGTCGCCAGCGCGCTTGGCAAAACCGAGGGCGGCTTCTACGAGATCTTCCCACCGTCCTGCCAGGTCAACGGCAAATGGCTGGCGGTGCCGCATTCGATCGTGGGCAATGCCGTCGCCTACCGGAAGTCCTGGCTCAAAGAGGCGGGTGCGAGCGAATTTCCGAAGACCTGGGAGGAGGCCCGCAAGCTCTTCCCCGCGCTCAAGAAGAAGGGCAAGCCCTACGGTCAGACGCTCGGCCACACTTTCGGCGACGCCCCCACCTTTACCTACCCGATGCTCTGGAGCTTCGGCGCGGCCGAGACCGACAAGACGGGCAAGAAGGTCGTCATCAATACGAAGGGCGCCGTGGAGTCGGTGAAGTTCATGCAGGCCTTCTGGAAGGATTCGTGCGACGAGGGCGGCCTGGCCTGGGATGACACGAACAACAACCGCGCCTTCCACGCCGGCGAGATCTCGGCCACGCTCAACGGCGCCAGCATCTATATCGTCGCCAAGCGGCAGAAGGACAAGATCAAAGACGAAAAAGGCGAGCCCATGTTTCAGGACATCGGCCACGCGCCGCTGCCGGCCGGGCCTTCGGGCGCCTTCCTGCTCTTCCTCAACCAGTCCCATGCCGTCATGAAGTACTCGAAGAACCAGAAGCTCGCGAAGGACTTTCTCCGCTGGCTCCACAAGGGGGAGAACTACGGCAAGTGGTTCAAGACCCAGGAAGGCTACAGCGTGGGCGCCACGAAGGAGTGGGAGAAGAATCCGATGTGGGCCACGCTGGACGAGCCGCTCAAGATGTTCCGCACCGCCGCCCGCACCACGCGGCTGTTCGGCTATGCGGGGCCGTCCACGGCGAAGTCCACCGAGGCGTTCACGAAATACATCATCACCGACATGTACGCCAAGGGCGTCCAGGGCATGAAGGCGGAGGACGCCGTGAAGTGGGCGGAAGGCGAGCTGAAGAAGATCTACGAGGTCTAACCCCTCACTTCTCTGAGGAGGAGTCTATGGCGACTCCGGAGCGCGACGACGCGACCAGCGGGCCATCCGGTCTGACCCGTCGAACCTTCATCTCGGCCACCGCCGCCGCGGGCGTCACCGCGGCCGCGGGGCTCGAGGGCATCCTGGCCGCGCGCCGCGCTCCGGCGTACGCCCAGGGCACCCGGCTCAATATCCTGCGCTGGGTGGACTTCATTCCTGCCTGCGATGTCGAGCTGAAGCGACAGGCGGGTGACGCCTCCAAGGCCCTGGGAGCGGAGGTCGTGTTCGAATTCATCAATGCCAACGACCTCCAGCCGCGCATCACCGCCGCCATCCAGTCCGGGAGCGGTCCCGACATCATCATGATGCTGCACAACTGGCCGCACCTCTATCAGAACGGCCTGGTTGACGTGACCGACCTGGGGGAATGGCAGGGCAAGGACCAGGGCGGCTACTACGGGCAGTCCGAGGCCGCCGCCAAGGAGGGCAAGCGCTGGCTGGCGCTGCCCCATGGCATCGTGGGACTGCAGTTCGCCTATCGCAAATCGTGGTTCGACGAGGTGGGCGCGACCTCCTGGCCCAAGACGCTGGAGGAGCTGCGCCAGGTCGGCATGAAGCTCAAGAAGAAGGGCCATCCCATCGGCCAGACTCTGGGGCACACGTTCGGCGACGCGCCCGCCTGGGCCTACCCGCTGACGTGGGGATTTGGCGGCGCCGAGGTGGACAAGAGCGGCAAAAAGGTCGTGCTCGAGAGCAAGGAAGTCATCGAGGCCGCCAAGTTCATGCAGGCCTTCTGGAAGGACGCCTGCGACGAGGGCGGATTTGCCTGGGACGACACGAGCAACAACCGGGCGTTCCTGTCGAACGAGATCTCGGCCACGCTCAACGGCGCCAGCATCTACATCGCCGCCAAGCGGGGCCAGGACAAGATCAAGGACGAGAAGGGCGAGCCGATGGTGCGCGACATCCAGCACGGCCCGATTCCGAGCGGCCCGGGCGGCACCTGGGCCTATCACGTCGCCTTCTCGCACGCAGTGCTGAAGTACGGGAAGAACCCGAAGCTCGCCAAGGACTTCCTCAAGTGGCTCCACGGCAAGGAGCAGTTCAGCAAGTGGTTCCAGGTCGCCGAGGGCTTCTCGGTGGGCTCGACCAAGTTCTGGGAGCAGCATCCGCTCTGGAGCACCATCGACGAGCCGATGAAGATCTACCGACAGGCGGCGGCCGCGTCGCGGATGATCGGCTATGCGGGCCCGTCCAATGCCAGGGCGACCGAGGCGTATACTAAGTACGTCCTCGTCGACATGTACGCCAAGGCCTGCCAGGGCACGAAGGCCGAAGACGCCGTCAAGTGGGCGGCGGGCGAGCTGAAGAAGATCTACGGGTAACTGGTGAAGAAGAACATCGCTGGAGGATCGGGGGGCGCCGCCGGCTATGAGGTGGCGCTCCCCCATCCGGGCACCTCCCGCCCGGCACGGCTGACGCGCGTCCTCGAGCACGAGAGCCTGCTGGCCGCGGTCCTGCTCGCCCCGACCGTGATCCTGCTCGGGACGTTCATCGCATACCCGTTCGTCATGGGCGTCTGGCTGTCGCTGTCCAATACCAGCGTGGGCAATCCCGGCGAGTTCGTCGGCGTCCGCAACTTCGTCAAGGCGTGGAACGACTCCATCTTCCAAACCGCCTTCGGGAACACGTTCTTCTACACGTTCTGGGCGACGATTTTCAAGCTCGCCCTCGGGATGTGGCTGGCGCTCCTCCTGAACCGGCACTTCCGCGGCAAACGCATCGTCCGGGCGGCCATGCTGCTGCCGTTCATCGTCCCCACCGTGCTCTCGACATTCGCCTGGCGCTGGATGTTCGACCCGACCTTCAGCGTGCTGAACTGGCTCCTGTACCAGACCGGCTTCATCACCACCAAGCTGCCGTTCCTCTCCGACGGCACCTACGGCATGTGGTGCGCCATCGTGGTCAATACCTGGCGCGGCATGCCGTTCTTCGCCATCACGCTGCTGGCCGGGCTGCAGACCATCAGCACGGATCTGCAGGAGGCGGCGTCGCTGGACGGCGCCAATGGCTGGCAGCGCTTCTGGCACGTGACGTGGCCGCTGCTCAAGCCGGTCACGGTGGTCGTCGTGGTGTTCTCGGTGATCCAGACCTTCTCCGACTTCCAGCTCATCTACGTGCTCACCGGCGGCGGCCCCGCCAATGCCACTCACCTGCTCGCGACCTATGCCTATCAGATTGGCGTGGCCACGGGCCTGCTGGGCGAAGGCGCCGCCATCTCGCTGTTCATGCTGCCCGTGCTCTTCATCGTCGTGTGGGTACAGCTCCGCTATCTCCGCCGCCTCGAGGGCGCCTAACATGCACCGAGAGATTGTGCGCGGCGAACAGACCAGCGAGCAGCGTCCTCGGCGAGCGGACCGGTGGGGGGGCCTGGGGGAGGAGCGGCGTTCGCTCCCTCCCAGATTCGAATAGTGGTCATCGAGCGAAAGTGGAAGCGGTGGGTGTACTTCTACATCCCGATTACCTTCTTCATCATCGGGACGCTCTTCCCATTCTACTGGATGTTCATCACCTCCGTTCGCCCGGACGAAGAGCTCTACCGATCCTGGCGGGCCGTGAACAATACGCCATTCTGGACTCTTCATCCGGGGCTCTGGCACTTCCAGGATCTCTTCGCCAAGACCAACTTCCCCTACTGGCTGTGGAACACGTTCTTCATCGCCTGCGCCTCCACGGCGATCTCGCTCTTCTGCGGGCTGCTGGCGGGTTACGCCCTGGGGCGCCTCAGGTTCCCCATGGCGGGGACGCTGGGAACGGCGATCTTCGTGACATATTTGGTGCCCCCGACGCTGCTCTTCATTCCGCTGGCCAATATCATCCGCACCTTTCAGCTGGGGGACACCCCCTGGGCGCTGATCCTCACCTACCCGACCTTCCTGATCCCGTTCTGCACCTGGCTCCTCATGGGCTACTTCAAGACCATCCCGAAGGAGCTCGAGGAGTGCGCGCGCATCGACGGCGCAACCCGGTTCGGGGCCATGGTTCGCATCATCTTCCCCATCGCGATCCCGGGCATCCTGTCGGCCGGTATCTTCGCGTTCACGCTCTCGTGGAACGAGTTCATCTACGCGCTCGTGTTCCTGTCGTCGCCCGAGAAGAAGACCGTGCCGGTCGGGGTCGTGTCGGAGATGATCCGCGGCGACATCTACTTCTGGGGCCAGCTCATGGCGGGAGCCCTGCTGGGCTCCATCCCCGTCGCCCTGGTCTATTCCTTCTTCGTCGAGTACTACGTCACGGGGCTCACGGGCTCCGTCAAGGGGTAACATCGGCTCGGGACATCACCAACCCATCCAGAGGACAGCGAGGTCGCCCATGGCACAGGTAGTCTTGAAGGATCTCAACAAGAAGTACGACGAGGTGCACGCGGTCAAAGACGTGAACCTCACGATCCGCGACAAGGAGTTCATGGTGTTCGTGGGCCCCTCGGGTTGCGGCAAGACCACGACGCTCCGGATGATCGCGGGCCTCGAGGAGATCACGGGAGGCGAGATTTCCATCGGCGACCGGGTGGTGAACGACCTGCCGCCGAAGGACCGCGATATCGCGATGGTGTTCCAGAACTACGCGCTCTACCCGCACATGAGCGTGTACGACAACATGGCCTTCGGCCTCAAGATGCGGAAATTCGCCAAGCCCGAGATCGAAAAGCGCGTGCGGGAAGCGGCCGACATCCTCGGCATCCAGGAGCTGCTCAAGCGCAAGCCGCGCCAGCTCTCGGGCGGCCAGCGCCAGCGCGTGGCCGTCGGACGGGCCATCGTGCGGCACCCCCAGGTCTTCCTGTTCGACGAGCCGCTTTCCAACCTCGACGCCAAGCTCCGCGTCCAGATGCGGGTGGAGTTGAAGCGCCTTCACGACCGCCTTGAGACCACGGCCATCTACGTCACGCACGACCAGGTGGAAGCGATGACCCTCGGCAGCCGGGTCGTGGTCATGAAGGACGGCTGGGTCCAGCAGGTGGGCGAGCCGATGGAGATCTACAGCCGGCCCCAGAACAGGTTCGTCGCCGGCTTCATCGGCTCTCCGGCCATGAACTTCATCCCCACCACCATCAGCGATTCGGGCGGGACACTCTACGCCGACGCCAACGGGATTCGCGTCAAAGTGCCGTCCGCCCGCAATGCGGGCCTCGGCCCGTACAAGGGCCAGCCGGTCACCCTTGGCATCCGTCCCGAGGACCTGCGCGTGACCGCGGGATCCGACTCGGCCGATCTCTCCTTCGACGCCATGGTAGACGTGGTCGAGCCGCTCGGCTCCGAGATCCTGCTGGACGTCTCCGTCGCCAACCAGTCGGTGGTCGCCCGTGTGGAGCCCAGCGTCAAGGCGCGGCCCCACGAGAAGATCCGGCTGGCCTTCGTGCCCGAGCGCATCCACTTCTTCGACGCCAAGACCGAGCAGGTGATCAAGTAAGGATGAGGGCCGCGGGGGCCCTCCTCCTCGCTCTCGCCCTCGCTCTCTCGCTGGCCGGCTCGGTCGCGCTCGCGGCCGAGCCAATCGTGGTCGGCGAGATCAATCCCCTCACCGGCGCGCTGGCCCTCCAAGGCCTGAGCGTGCAGCAGGGCATCCGCCTGGCCGTCGAGGAGCAGAACGCCCGCGGCGGGATCGCCGGCCGCCCGATCACGCTCGTGTCGCGGGATGACGAAGGCCGGCCGGAGCGGGCCCTGGCCGCGGCCGAAGAGCTGACCGGCCGGCACGGCGCCGTGGCCCTCATCGGCGGCTATGTGGATACCCTGGTCGGCCCCATCGGCGAGGTCGCGGATCGGGCGCGCGTGCCTTACCTGGCCACCGCTTCTCTCGACGAGCGCCTCACCGAGCGCGGAAACCGCTACTTCTTCCGCGTCTCGAGCCTCGGCTCCTATGTCAAGGTCACGACGGGCGTCGTCCTCGACGTCTTCAAGGCCGACAATGTCGCCATCCTCTACTCGCACACCCCGGGCGCTTCGCAGCTGGCGCGCCGACAGAAGGAGACACTGGAGAAATCCGGAGTCCGCGTCTCGGTCTTCGAGCCCTTCGCCCCCGGGCTGTCGGACTTCACCCCGTTGCTGGCTCGAGTGCGCGATGCGGGAGCGCAGGCCCTCCTCTCCGACACCTTCTTCGCCGACCACCTGCTGCTGGTGCGACAGATGGCCCAGGCCGGGATCAAGGTGCGCGCCTTCCTCGGCGCCTTCGGGATGGAGTTCCCCAGCGTGATCCGTGAGCTGGGCCAGGCCGGCGAGGGCCTCTACGGCACCACCTCGTGGCAGCCGGGCGTGCACCTGGGCGGGCAGGAGTCCGAATCGCGCGCCTTTATCGAGGCCTATACGAAGCGCTTTGGCGGCGCGCCCGTGCCACTGAGCATGCACGGGTATGCGGCGGCCCGGACCCTGCTTGCCTCCCTCGAGGCGGTGGCTCGAGGCGGCAGGCCACTCACCGGAGACGCGCTGCGCGACACCCTCGCGGCCGCCGATGTGATGACGCCGCTCGGCCGTGTCAAGTTCGACGCCAAAGGCGATCCGCTCTTCTACGAACGCGTGATCGTCCAGATCCAGAACGGCCGGCACGTGGTGGTGTATCCGCGCGATCGCGCCACCGCTCCCGCCCAGCCTCCCGCCCGCTGACGATGCTCGCCCGCCGCTCGGCTGCGCGCCGACGGGACGTCGTCACCGCGTACCTGCTGATGGCGCCGGCGATCGCGCTCGTGCTGGGCGTGCTCGCGTATCCGCTGGGCTGGGAGATCTGGATCAGCCTCACCGACTTCTCGAGCCGTTCTACGGCCCGCCCCGCTTTCATCGGGCTGGCGAACTACGCCGGCCTCCTGAGCGACGCCGAGTTCTGGCGCGCTCTCGGAGCGACCGTCCTTTACTTCGCCGTCACGGCGGCGGCCAAGCTCGCGCTGGGCGCCGGGCTCGCGCTCTTGCTCGCGCGCCCGTCACGGGGGCGCGCCCTGGCCTTCCTCGCGGTATTCCTGCCCTGGGCCTATCCGGGCGGGGTGGCGGTGATCGCGTGGTACTGGATGCTGAATCCCCCGCTGATCACCTCCTACAGCGTGCTGGCCGCCGAGCTGAAGCATGCCGTGGACGGCGCGTTGGGGGGCGGAGCCTGGGCCTTTCTCAGCGTGGCGGCCTTCAATGTCTGGCGCGGCGGCTCGTTCACCGCCGTCTTCCTCCTGGCGGGGATCAATGCGGTGCCGACCGAGCTCTTCGACTACGCGCGGCTCGAGACGGCGGGCCCCTGGCAGCGCTTCTGGCGCGTCACCGTGCCGCTGTTGCGCCCCTACTTCGCGCTGGCCCTCTACCTCTCGTTCACCACCGCCTTCGCCGACCTGGCCAATGTGTGGATGCTCACGGGCGGAAGGGTGGTCTTCCCGCTCATCGGCACGCGGGCTTACTGGCTCGGCATTCGCGCCGGCGAGCTGGCGCAGGCCGCGGCCTGGTCGCTCTCGCTGGTGCCGCTGCTGGTGCTGGCCCTCATGGTCCTCTTCCGCTGGTTCGACCGGCCGCAGGAGCGGCCCGCGTGACGCGCCGCCTCCGCGGCTGGCGTCACGGGCTGCTCCTGGCCCTGGCGGTGCTCTACAGCCTCTTCCCGATCTACTTCATCACCGTGCAGTCGCTGAAGACGCCCCAGGAGGACGTTTTCGGCAGCCCGCTCTACGTTGCCGATCCCACGTTCGAGAACTACACCGAGCTGTTCGAACGCGGCGCGGCGCGGGTACGCGGCTACGTGATCGTGCCGACCGTCCCCTTCGCCGTCTGGCTCGCCAACTCGGCCGTCGTCACGCTGGCGAGCACGGCGCTTACCCTGCTCGTCGGCGTGCTGGCCGCCTACGGGCTGGGCCGGCTGCAGCCGCCAGGCTGGCGCGGGTGGCGTCGGGCGCTCTTCGCCACCTATGTCATTCCGCACACCGTGCTCTTCGTCCCCCTCTACCAGGTGATCATCGCCCTGGGGCTCGACGACAATCAGTGGGCGTTGATCCTGATCTACTCGACGCTGGCCCTGCCCTTCTGCGTCTGGATCCTGTCGGCCTACTACCACCATCTCCCGCGGGAGATCGAGGAGTCGGCGCTGGTGGAGGGCGCGAGTCCGGCGACGGCCTTCACGCGCATCATCCTGCCCATGAGCCGCAACGTGCTCATCGCCGCCGGGCTGTTCACGGTGGGAACCATCGGCAACGACTTCATGCTCGCCTCGATCTTTCTCCTCGACCCCACGAAGCAGACGGTGGCCGCGGGGCTCGGCGTGATGGACGTCAGTCTCGAGGAGCTGGTGACAGTGGCGGGGGTCAACCTGGCCGCGCTGCCGGTGGTGGCGGCCTGCGCGATTTTCGCGCGCAGCTATGTCAGTGGGCTAACCGCCGCCATGCTGGAGGGCGCGTAGCCGGACGATGCGGTGGAAGGAGGATTCGGCGACGTAGATGTTTCCCCGGGCATCGAGCGCGATGCCCTCGGGATCGGCAAGCCCGCTCGCCACCACCGTCACGGCGCCGTCGGGCGCAACCCCGTATATCGTGCCGACGTGAAAGCCAGCGCTCACAAAGATGGATCCATCTGGCGCCGGAACCATGTGAGTGCGGGCGTACTGGCCGCGTGGCAGCCGCGTGAAGAGGCTGAGCTGCCGGTCGCCGTCCAGCCGGTAGAGCGCGCCCCCCGACGTGAGCAGCACCATTTCGTCCCGGCCGACCGGCAACACCGAGATGAACTTCGGCAGCATCGCCCCGCCTTCCCGGCCGCCCCAGGCGCGAGGGAAGAGCGGCACCTGCCAGCCCAGGCGGCGCGGCAGCGGGATGCCGGGCTCGGCCGCCATCCGAAATACCAGCGGGCCGCGGTAATCCTCGTCGCGGAACTGCTCGAGGCCGGGCGGTGGGCGCTCTTCGTCTTCGGAAAGCGCTGGGTCCACGTAGTCGAGAACGATGAGGCGGCCCAGGCCATCGAAAACCATGGTGCTGCCGCCACCGAGCCGATGGAGGCCCGTGGCATAAGGGCTGAGCCGGCCGTTGTCGGCCAGACGGTAGACGCGCGTGCCATTTTCTTCGCCGAGGAAGATCTCTCGGGTCTGCGGGTGCAGGGCCAGGCTGCCGAGCGGGGTTGGTCGCGCCCCGGTGAACGGCGTGCGCACCCGAGGCTGGCGGGCAAGGTCAAGCGGCGCCTCGCCATCGAGCGGCACTCGGTAGAGCTCGCCCGCCACATTGCCCTCACGGCCAGGACTGAGGACAACGAGCGCGCGGCCGTCGTAGACCAACTGCAGCGGCCGCGGCACGCCCGTGGCGACGATCTCGAACGGCGGGCCGGACTGCGCCCGCGACGACTCACCCGCCAGCGCGAGCAGAACGAGCCCGAAGGCAACGGCC
>JBKPCB010000160.1:0-5375 GCA_046727155.1 Candidatus Methylomirabilota bacterium
GCCGTCGAGATGGCCCGGCTCGAGGAGCTTCGGCTCGCCGCTCTCTAGGGAGCGGATCGACGCCGACCTTGCGCTCGGGCGCCACGCAGAGCTCGTTCCGGAGTTCGAGTTACTCGCGCGCACACAACCCGTCGCCAGAGCAGTTGGCGGCTCGGCTGATGCTCGCGCTCTACCAAGACCCGGCCGCAAGCTACAGGAGCTCGAGCGTGCGATCTTGAGGCACGACCCGCAGCTCGACCCCTCTCCGACCTGCCCCGCCTCTCCGCCGACCGAGTCGCCGAAGCGGGATTCTGATCGCGATCGGCGCGGCGCTCCTCCTCGGAGCGGCGCTCGTAGTGCTGGTCATTGAAGTGACCGGCGGCAGCCCCGGCCTCAGCTCGGCGCGGGCGAACGCGGTCGCGCTGATGGGGGAGGATACGAATCGGCTCGTGGCCGACGTCTCGATCGGCGACGCCGGTCGGCGCCGGGTTTGGCTCGCATCGATCCCGCCAGCGGTACGGTCGTACAGATGGCCGTCGGCAACAGGCCAACGGGGATCGCGTTCGGCGCCGGCTCGGTGTGAGTCGCGAACTCGCTCGACGGCACCGTCTCTTGGATCGACCCAAAGACGGACAAATCGAATCGCCGACGGCCATGAACCTACGACGGAAGTCATCCTAGCTCCGGACGGGGTGGCAAGAATGGCAAGATTCGTCGTTCGCTCGCGTTCGGTGGCGTTCGCTCGGACGGAACCGGTGTAATCAGACGGTTTGAGCGAACGGGCGCGCACGGGCGCGAACATCGCTGGCATTTGCCATGCAGAAGGTCGTGGGTTCGAGTCCCATTGCTGGCCATTGCTGCCCATTCAAGGGCCTCCTCGAAGGCTTGACGCACCGGTGGCAGCATCTCGTCCGGCTCGAGGCCCGACTGCGCGTACACGTTCAGCGTGAACCGCACGTCTTCGTGGCCGAGCAGGTCGGCCGTCTGCCGGTGCGACTTCCCGCCGTAGCTGCGCAGGCTCGCGAACGTCCGCCTCAAGCCGTGGAACGTGACGTGCCTGATCGGCATAACGCCGAGCTTCGCGGGCTGGACGTCAGCTGCCTTCACGGCCGAGGCGAGCACGTCGCGGCGGAGGTTCGACGGGTTGTGCTTCCGCCCCGGTCGACGTGTGAACGACGAAGTCCGCCGGAGCCGAGTGGCGTGTTTCGTCGCGCCAAAGCGCGAGCTCCTCGCGAAGAGCGGGGGAGAGCGGGATACGCCGCACGCCCTTCGGCGTCTTCGCCTTCCTGACGTACAGATGCCCGCTGCCGAGGTCGACGTCCGCCCAGGTCAGCGAGAGCGCCTCCTCGATCCGTAGCCCGGTGCCGACGAGGATGCCGAGCAGCACGCGGCCGACACCGTCGGCGCCGTTCAGGAACGCCATCAGTTGCTGCGGCTCGATCCATGGCCGCGCGGGCCGCGTCGTCTTGAGCCGCCGCCTCCTCCCGATCGCGGGATTCGACGGGAGCAGGCCGTAGTCGATGCCCTGGTCCAAGATCATCGAGAGGCAACGCAACGTGTGGTTGATCGAGCTGTTCGAGAGACCGCGTCCGGTGAACTTCTCGACGATGAAGGATCGCTCGCTGCTTTCACGGCGTTTGCGATGCCCTGCCGGTTGGCGATCAGACCCAACTCGAGCGACAGCTTCAGCCCTGCCGAAGCAGGCCCGAGGCCCGTCAGCCCTTTGTGAGAGATGTCGCCGAAATCGACGCTCGTCGACGCGACGGCAGCGCCGGCGCCGTTCGACGCGAGCAACAGAACGACCACGCCAGCGCGGACCGATGACCCGAGCACTCGGTTGAGCTGGTCACCGTTCCACACGCGGATGGTGGCCGGGCTCGGCGCCGCGTGGATCCTGGACGGCCTGCAGATCACGATCTCGAGCTCCGTCACGGGCGAGCTGACCAAGCCTGCGACGCTTGGCATGACATCGACCGAGATCGGGTTGATCGCCTCGATCTACTTGATCGGCGAGATGGTCGGCGCTCTCGTGTTCGGCCGCATGTCGGACAGGCTCGGGCGCAAGCGACTGTTGATCGTCACCCTCCTGCTGTACCTCTGCGGAACCGGGCTCGCAGCATTCGTCACCGGCCACCACACCGGCTGGCTCGTCTTCTTCTACGCGACCCGGTTCATCGCCGGTATGGGCATCGGCGGCCAGTACGCCGCGATCAACTCGGCGATCGACGAGATGATGCCGTCGAAGTACCGCGGGCGAGTCGACATCTGGATCAACGGAACCTATTGGGCCGGCGCGATCCTCGGCTCTTTCGCATCGCTGATCTTCCTGAACGCGTTTGCGGTCAACGTCGGCTGGCGGCTGGCATTTCTGATGGGCCCGGTGCTCGCGCTCGTTGTCCTCATCGTCGGTCGCACCCTCCCGGAAAGCCCGCGCTGGCTGATGACGCACGGGCGTGTCGAGGAGGCCGAGCAAGAGCTCGCCAAGATCGAGGCGGCGGCGATCAAGTCGGGTCAGACCCTCGAGGAGGTCGCCGACGAGGCGGCGATCGAGCTCGTTCCCGAGAAGCGCTATGGCTACATCCAGTTCCTCAGGCTCGTCATCCACACGTATCCAAAGCGGGCGATCCTCGGCGCCTCGCTGATGATCACGCAGTCGTTCCTCTACAACGCGATCTTCTTCATGTACGCGCTCGTGCTGACGAAGTTCTACGGGGTCAGTCCGACCAAGGTGCCGATCTACGGTCTCGCCTTCTCGATCGGCAACCTGATCGGTCCGCTCGTCCTCGGGCCGCTTTTCGACTCGGTCGGGCGGAAGCCGATGATCTCCGGGACGTACATCCTCTCGGGCGCGCTCCTGGCCGTGAGCGGCTGGCTCTTCCAGCACCACGATCTCGACGCCACCTCACAGACGTTCGTCTGGGTCGTCATCTTCTTCTTCGCGTCCGCCGGCGCGAGCGCCGCCTACCTCACCGTCAGCGAGACATGGCCGATCGAGATTCGGGCGGAGGCGATTGCGGTGTACTTTGCAATTGCGCAGATCTTTTGGAGCGCTCGGCCCGGTCTTGTACGGTGCGCTGATCGGCGACGGTTCCAGCCGAACGGGCCTCTTCGTCGGCTACCTCGTCGGAGCAGGAATCATGATCCTCGGCGGCGTCGTGGAGATCGCATTCGGCATCAACGCCGAAGGCAAGTCCCTCGAAGACGTCACGCAGCCGCTCACCTCGGCCACTGCAGAGCCCGCGGCTGCGTGAGCCGCTCGTCACCGAACCGACGGCGCGGCGTGACGATCTAGGCCGGGCGGCGTGATGGCGACGAGGAAGGAGGCAAACGTCGTCTACGCGGCCGGCGTCGTTCAGGGCATCGTGCTCGTGACGTTCCCGGCGGCGAGCACGGTCTTCACGAACCCCTCGGAGTACGACCTCTCGAGCACCCAGTACGGCTTCCTGTTCATGCCGCAGGTCGTCACGGCGATTGTCTCGGCCGTGGTCGGAACGACCCTCGCCCGTCGCATCGGCACGAAGCGCGTCTACCTCATCGGCCTCGCCGCGGGTCTCGCCTCGATGGTGTTGCTCCTCGTCAGCGCGGCACTCACGTCGCACCAGAGGCTCGCGTACGCCCTTCTCCTACTGGCCACGGCATGCCTCGGCACCGGCTTCGGCCTCGCGGTGCCGGCGCTCAACTCCCTTGCAGCCGCATTCCACCCGCGCGCCGTCGACCGGTCGATCCTCGTCCTGAACGCGCTCCTGGGGCTCGGCACGGTGCTGGCGCCGCTGTTCGTCGCGCTCTTCGACGGTCTCGGCTTCTGGTGGGGGTTGCCGGTGACCTCGACGGCGCTCCTGGGCGTCCTCGTCGTCGTCAGCCTGCAACTCCCCCTCCGGGTCGAAGCGGCGCCCGCGCTCGGCACCCGCGCACGCCCGAGACTTCCGCGCCGCTTCTGGGTCTACGCCGGATTCGCCGTGCTCTACGGCGTCTGCGAGACCTTGAACGGGAACTGGGCGCAACTGGACATGACGACCGAGCTCGGTGCATCGACGACGATCGCGTCGCTCGCCCTCACCGTGTTCTGGCTGATGGTCACCGTTGGACGAATTCTGATCGCCGCGGTCCAGCGCTTGATACCGGCGCGCGTGACCTACCACGTCCTTCCGTTCGTGCTGGCGGGAGCGTTCGTGTTGATCGCCTCGCTCCCGGAGGGAGACTCGGCCCTGGGTGTGCTCACGTTTGGGCTCGCCGGTCTCGGCTGCTCGGCGCTTCTGCCGCTCACGATCAGCTTCGGCCAGGAAGAGTTCGACGCGTTGGCCGCGGTCGTCGCCGGAGGGATCATTGCCGCCTATCAGGCCGGATACGGCATCGCGGCATTCGGGGTCGGGCCACTCCTGGACAGCGGTGTAGAGCTGCATTCGGTGTACATGGTCGCCGCCGCGGTCGCAGCAGCACTCGGCGCCTGGTCGTTCGCCGTCGCGCGTCGCCCCACCCCGGCGTCAGCCCATCCGAACGTCGGTGTCCGCGCCGACTGACCGACCGATTTTCTACGTGAACGACGTTCACGGCTCGGGCCACGATGAGCCCGAACAACGCGAGCGCCACGTTCGACTGCACCGGTATCACGTACTTCGCCCGGTGCATGAGCGGCATCACGTCGGTGGGACTGAACGCCGTCGCGTTCGTGAACCCGAGGTGCAGATATCAGAGAAAGACGGGCCGCCAATCGGCGGCGCCAGCTCGGGGCTCATCTGCTGCGTGAACGCGAAGTCGACAGGGCGTTCGAGCGTCGACCGGACGACGGGGCCGCCGCTGTCGATCAGCCAGTAGAGCAGCGCGAAGGCCAGGTTGTTGCCGAGCCAGATGAGGGCGCTCGACCAGGAAAGGCGAGTCCTGAGCGAAGCCCCTCGTGCGCGCACGCGCGCGCGATACTTCAGTTGAGGGTCGTTCCTCGTTGTCCGCTTGGGCAAGCCTGTAACCGCGCGAGCGCCTCCCCAGCCGTCTCGGTGGCGGTCTCGACCATGTAGCGGCCGAGCAGACGGGCGGAGCTCACGGTCTGCTCGAGCCGCGGAGCGCGTTGCGCTTCGGCCGCTCCAGCTTGAAGGTGAACACCACCTACAGGCCCGGCGTTACGATTCAGGCCGGGTCTTCGTCGCTGTAGGTGTGCGCGGTTCGGCCCGGAACGTCGTGGTCCAGGCGAACCGAAGGAGGGACCGATGGCAACGATCGTCGTCGGAACGGACGGGTCCAGGGGCTCCGAGGCGGCCCTCTCGGAGGGCTTCGACCTCGCCAAGCGGCTGGGCGCGAAGGTGCTGGTCGTAGCCGTCACTGCGCACGTATCCGAGCTCCTGGGTGGCTCCGTCTACGAGCACAAGCTCAGCGAGCACCTGGACCGAGCCCGCGCAGCCCTGGAC
>JBKPCB010000161.1:0-21084 GCA_046727155.1 Candidatus Methylomirabilota bacterium
CGGGCCAGGGCATGGGGATCGGACAGCGCTTCGGGATACGTATTGATGGGTCCGGCGGGCACGCCGTCGCGATCCAGCCGCTCGAGCCAATGGGCTCGCGTCTCGCCCGCCGTGGTCTTTTCGATCTCGGCGATCAGCGCCGCGCGGTTCTCCAGCCGCCCGCTCCCAACGGTGAAGCGTCCGTCCTCGACCAGATCGGGTCGGCCGATGGCGCGGCAGAAGCTCTCGAAGAGCTTGTCAGTATTGGCGCCCACGGTGAAGTAGCCGTCGCTGGCGCGAAGCGCCTGATAGGGTGCCGACAGGCGATGCGCGGAGCCGAGCGCCTTGGGCGCCTTGCCCGTCACCCAGTACTCACTCGACTCCCACACCGTGAGCGCCATCGCCGCTTCGAGCAGCGAGGTATCCACGAGCTGCCCTTCGCCGCTGCGTTCGCGATGCTCGAGGGCGCAGAGGATGCCGTAGGCGCCGAAGAGTCCCGCCGCCAAATCGCTCAGCGGCACGCCTGCCTTGGCCGGCGGGCCATCCTCATCTCCCGTCACGCTGATGATGCCGCTCATGCCTTGGGCGATGAGGTCATAGCCACCGCGAGAGGCATAGGGGCCCGTGCCGCCGAAGCCCGAGATCGCGCAGTAGATGAGCCGCGGGTTGATTGCGCGGAGGGCTTCATAGCCGAGTCCCAGCCGCTCGACCACTCCCGGCCGGTAGTTCTGAACGAAGATGTCGGAGGTCTTCGCCAGCCGTCTGATGATCTCGACCCCCTCGGAGCGCTTGAGGTCCGCCGTGAGACCGCGCTTGTTGCGGTTGATCGTCATGAAGGTGGCACTGTGGCCGTTCTGCTGGGCGTAGCCGAGCTGGCGCGTGGGCTCTCCCTGCCCCGGCGGCTCGATCTTGATGACGTCGGCGCCCATGTCGGCCAGGTTCAGCGTGCAGAAGGGCGCCGCCATGGCCTGGGTGAGGTCGATGACGCGGATGCCCTCGAGCGGCTTCACGGGGCGATCTCCTTCGGCTGCGGAGGCTGATAGTCGCGCTGCCAGAGCGCCAGGTACTCGCGCGCGTTGCGCCGGATGTCCTCGAGCTCGTCGGCCTCCATCTTGCGCACCGGCTTGGCCGGCACGCCCATCACCAGCCAGCCCGCGGGCACGACCTTTCCGGGCGGCACGAGCGCGCCGGCGCCCACCTGCGCGCCCTCCTCGACCACCGCGCCGGTGAGCACCACGGCCCCGATGCCGATGCGGACATTGTCCATGATGGTGCAGGCGTGCACGACGCAGCGGTGGCCGATGGTGACACCGGCGCCGACGATGCAAGGGAATTGAGGCGTGACGTGCAGCACCGAATTGTCCTGGACATTGGAGTTCCGTCCGAGCGTGACGTAATTGTCCTGGTCGCCGCGCAGCACGGTGAGGGGCCAGACGCTGGCGCCCTCCTCGATGGTGACGTCCCCGATCACCTGCGCGGCGGGATCCACGAAGGCGCCCGGATGGATGCGGGGCTTGCGGCCCGGCACCTCACGGATCATATGACGGCCTGCGCTCTCAGGCGGGCGATGTCGGCCGGGCCATAGCCGAGCTCGCCCAGGACCGCCTCGGTGTCCTCGCCGAGAACCGGCGCGGCTTTGCGCGTTGCGGCCGGCGTCTTGGAGAGCTTCACGGGATTGCCCAGCGACTTGACGCGCCCCACCTGCGGATGCTCGTACTCCTGCACCATGCCACGGGCGCGGGCGTGCCGATCGTCCAGGGCTTCGGGCACGCTATAGATTGGCCCGGCGGGGATGCCGGCCTTCTCGCAGCGCTCGAGCCAGTGGGCACGCGGCTCGCGCCGCGTGACGTCCTCGACCAGTCGCTCGAGCTCGCCCCGGTGACGGACGCGCCCCGCGAGATTGTTGAAGCGGTGGTCACGAGTGAGGTCCTCGAGGCCGAGGAGGCCCATGAAGCGAGGCCAGAGGCGCTCGTTGGCCGCTCCCACCGTAAAGTATCCGTCGCTGGCCTTGAACGCCTGATACGGCGCATTGAGGCGATGGGCCGTTCCGAGCCGCCGCGGCACCTCGCCCGTGTACCAGTACTCGGTGGCCTCCCACTGGGACAGCGCCAGCCCGGCCTCGAAGAGCGAGGTGTCCACGAATTGACCGCGGCCCGTCAGCCGCCGGGCGCGCAGCGCGCACAGAATGCCGACCACGGCAAAGAGCCCGGCGCCCAGGTCCGTCACGGGCACGCCCACCTTGACCGGCGGGCCGTCCTCGCTGCCCGTGGCGCTCATGATGCCGCTCATGCCCTGGGCGATCAGGTCGTAGCCGCCGCGGCTCGCGTACGGACCCGTCTGGCCGAAGCCCGAGATCGAGCAATAGATGAGCCGCGGATTGATGGCGCTCAAGGTCTCGTAATCCACGCCGAGCCGCTTCGCGACTCCCGGCCGGTAATTTTCGATGAGCACGTCGGCCGTCGCGACCAGACGCTTGAGGAGCGCCACGCCTTCGGGCTTCTTGAGGTTGACGGTGACGCCGCGCTTGTTGCGATTGACAGCGAGGAAGGCCGCCGAGACGCCCGGCTTGATCTCGACCCCGGTGCGGCGAGTGTGCTCGCCTTCCGGCGGCTCCACCTTGATAACGTCGGCGCCCATGTCGGCCAGCAGCATGGCGCAGAAGGGCCCGGCCATGATCTGCGTCTGGTCGATTACGCGGAGTCCGTCGAGGGCCATCATTGGGGGCGCGCTCCGTGCCAGGGGAAGTCTCAGCGCCGTCACCGGCAACCGTCGTAGGCTAACACGATTTTATGCCCGGTGATACAATCCGCGACGATCGCTCCAAGGAGGATTGCCACGTGGACACCAGCGAAGTCCTCGTCACCCGCGACGGTCCCATCGTCACGCTCACCTTCAACCGTCCCGAGGCGCGCAACGCCCTGACCTGGGCCATGTACGAGCGCCTCTACGAGACCTGCGAGGAAGTGGACGCCGACGATGCCGTGCGGGTGCTGATCTTGCGCGGCGCGGGCGGCAAGGCCTTCGTGGCCGGCACCGACATCAGCCAGTTCAAGGCCTTCGAGACGGCCGAAGACGGCATCCAGTACGAGCGGGGCGGCGAGCGCCGCACGGGGCGGCTCGAGCGCGTCAAGAAGCCCGTCATCGCCCAGATCGAAGGCTACGCCGTCGGCGGCGGCTTCGGAATCGCCGCGGCTTCCGACCTGCGCATCGCGACGCCCGAGGCGAAATTCGGCGCGCCCATCGCGCGCACGCTCGGCAACTGCCTCTCGATGGAGGCCTACTCGCGATTCCTCGACCTGCTGGGCCCGTCGCGCCTCAAAGAGCTGATCTTCACCGCGCGGCTCATGCCGGCGGAGGAGGCGCACGCCGCGGGCTTCGTTCACGAGATCGTGCCGGCCGATCAGATCGGCGCGCGCGTGCAGGCCCTGGCCGAGCTGATCGCCTCGCACGCGCCGATCACGCTCTGGGTGACCAAGGAGGCCATCCGGCGGATCCAGGAGCAGCGCCGCGCGACGGGCGGCGAGGACCTCATCGCCACCACCTACAGCAGCGCCGATTTCCGCGAGGGCGTGCGCGCCTTTCTCGAGAAGCGCCCCCCGCGCTGGACAGGCAAGTAGCGTCAGCGGACATATATGAACACAACACATAATGACAAGACGAATACTGCCGACCGAGACATCGTCACCACGCGCGTATTGAATGCGCCCCGGGAGCGTGTGTTCAAAGCCTGGACCGACCCGGATCAGCTGGTGCATTGGTGGGGGCCAAAGGGCTTTACGAACACCTTTCACGAGTTCGACCTGAGGCCGGGCGGCATCTGGCGCTTCGTCATGCACGGCCCCGACGGCGTCGACTATCAGAATAAGAGCGTCTTTGTCGAGGTCGTGAATCCTGAGCGGATCATCTTCGACCATGTGTCGGGTCCGCGCTTTCAGGTGGTGGTCAGCTTCGGCGAGCAATCCGGAAAGACCGAGCTCACCTTTCGCATGCGCTTCGAGTCTGCCGCTGAATGCGACAAGGTCAAGGCGTTCGCCATCGAGGCGAAGGAACAGAACTTCGACCGGCTCGAGGCCCAACTGGCCAAGATGGGTCCCGCCGCCTCAACTGCGGAGTCGCCATGAGCAAGGGCAAGGAGATCGGCCTGAGGGTCCTTCAGATCCTGCTCTGCTTGCTCTTCCTCTTTGCGGGAATTCCCAAGCTGATGAGCAGGCCGGAGGTCGTGGAAGGGTTTAGAGAGTACGGTTATCCCAACCATTTCTACTTGTTGACCGGCACGATGGAGACGCTGGGTGCCTTGGCCCTCCTGATTCCCCGAACGGCGGTCTATGGAGCCGCAGTCTTGAGCATGGTGATGATCGGGGCCACCGGCACACTTCTGCTCCACTCTCAATTCCTCTTTGCGGCAATCCCGTTTTCTATTCTGATCTTGCTTGCGATCGTCGGTTACGCCCGACGACGACCGTAAGCACTCCGAGGAACTTCATGGCGACGAGTCAGGATGAAAAAGCGGCGCGCTTCCAGGCTCTCCACAAGAGTCCAGGCGCATTCGTGATTCCAAATCCCTGGGATGCGGGCTCGGCGCGCATCCTCGCCGCTCTCGGCTTCGACGCACTCGCCACGTCGAGCGGTGCCTCGGCCGGTACTCTCGGCCGGCGCGACGGCAAGGTGACGCGCGACGAAGCGCTCGCCCATGCCCGTGCCATCGTGGCGGCCACCGATCTGCCCGTCTCGGCCGATCTCGAGAAGGGCTTCGGCGATGCGCCGGCCGTGGCGGCGGAGACCATCCGTCTGGCCGCCGAGGTGGGGCTGGTCGGCGGCTCGATCGAGGACGCGACCGGCGACAAAGACAAGCCACTCTATGACTTGACCCTCGCGGCGGAGCGCGTGGCGGCGGCGGTGGAGGCGGCGCGAGCGCTCCCCTTTCCGTTCACCCTGACAGCGCGGGCGGAGAACTATCTGCGCGGGAACCCCAGCCTGGACGACACGATCAGGCGCCTGCAGGCGTTCGAGAAGGCCGGCGCCGACGTGCTCTTCGCGCCCGGCCTGCCCGACCTCGCGGCGGTGCGCGCAGTCTGCGCCGCCGTGTCGAAGCCCGTGAACTTCATGGCCGGCATCAAGGGCAAGTCGTTCAGCGTGGCGGATCTGACGGCAGCGGGCGTCAAGCGGATCAGCCTCGCGACCTCGCTCTATCGTGCCGCGATGAGCGGGCTGGTCGAGGTCGCCCGTGAAGTGAAGGAGAACGGCACATTCGGTTACCTCGACCACACCCTGACCACGCCGGAATTGAACGGATTCATGCAAGGCTGACCACGCGAGGGCCCACACCCATGAAAATCATCGGCATTGACACGTTCACGCTCCGCATCCCGACCGCCAAGCCCATCGCGCTGGACTTGCCGGAGCATCGTCTGGTCGTCACGCGCATCCACAGCGATTCCGGTCCGGAGGGGCTGGGCTACTCGCTGGTGTTCGGCGGCAGCGGCTCGGAGGCCGTCGAGGCCTACTGCCGCCGCTTGGCTGAACTCCTCATCGGCGAGGACCCGCTGCTGGTCGGCCGGCTCTGGGACAAGATGTACCGCGCGGACCGCGGCATCCGCCGCGTGGGCCTGGCCGGCTACGCGCTCTCCGCGCTCGACATCGCCCTCTGGGATCTCACCGCCAAGACGGCCAATCTTCCGCTCGCCAAGCTCTGGGGCGCGACGACGGACCGCGTGGATGCCTACGGCAGTGGCGGCTGGGGGTCGTACTCGATCGATGATTTGATCAGTGAGGCCAAGCGCTACGCGGCCGCGGGCTGTCGCTATTACAAGATGAAGGTCCACCACCCGGACCCGCGAGTGAATCGCCAGCGTGTGGAGGCGGTGCGCAGGGCGCTTGGGGATAGCGTGCGAATGATGGTGGACGTCAACCAGAAGCTCGACGTGCAGAGCGCGATCCGCCAGGCGCAGCTGCTCGAGGATCTCGACCTCATCTGGTACGAGGAGCCGGCCCTGGCCGACGACCCTGCGGCCTGCGCCGAGGTGGCGCGCGCCATCCGGATCCCGGTGGCCACGGGCGAGAACAATTACTCGCGCTTCGAGTTCCGCGAGCTCATCGAGCGGCGCGCCGCGCGGTACCTGATGCCGGACGTCTGCCGCGCCAACGGCTTCACCGAGACGCTGCGCATCGGCCAGCTGGCCGCGGCCCACCAGATCGCCCTGTCCCCCCACGTCGTGCACGAGCTGTCGCTGCACGTCGCGGCCGCGCTGCCCAATGCCTTCCTGGTCGAGTGGATCGACTGGGCGCCGGCCGATCTCTTCGAGGGCATGCCGAAGTGCGAGGGCGGCGCCTTCCGAATCTCCGAGCGGCCCGGGCACGGGATCGCGCTGCCGGCCGACGCGGAGAAGAAATACCGCCTGGCTTAGCGGTCACTCAGCAAGGCCCTTACTCCCGCAGGCGAGGGTCCAGGGCGTCGCGCAGACCATCGCCGAGCAGGTTGAACCCAAGCACCACGAGCATGATGGCCAGGCCCGGGACGGCGGCGACGTGGGGGGCCGTGATCATGTAGGTCCGGGCATTCGAGAGCATCGCGCCCCACTCCGGGCTCGGGGGCTGGACGCCGAGCCCGAGGAACGACAGGCCGGAGGCGGTCAGGAGGACGGTCGCCATCCGGAGGCTGGTCTGGACGATGATCGGCGCCAGCGAGTTCGGCAGCAGATAGCGCACGATAATCTTCACGTCGCCTTCGCCGAGCGCTCGGGCCGCTTCCACGAACTCCTTCTCCCTCAGCGTGAGAATCGAGCCCCGGACCACACGCGCGAACTGAGGGACCAGCGAGATCGCGCCGGCGATGATGACATTGGCCAACCCCGTCCCGAGGGCCGCAATGATGGCAAGCGCCAGAAAGATCCCGGGGAAGGCCATCATCACGTCGATGACGCGCATGATCAGCAGGTCGGGCCAGCGCCCTATGTAGCCGGCCACGAGACCGAGGGCGAGGCCGACGGCCAGCGCCAGAACCACGGCGCCCAGCTGGATCTGCAGCGAGATCCGGGCGCCGTAGAGCACGCGCGAGAGGACGTCACGGCCGAGCTCGTCTGTCCCGAGCCAATGGTCCGCGCTCGGGGGCATCAGCCGCTGGTCGAGCTGCCCGCGGAGCGGCTCATAGGGCGCCAACTCGGGGGCCAGCAGAGCGACAGCCACGAACACCGTCACGATCAGCCCACCGGCCACCGCGGCGCGGCTCCGCAACAGGCGATGGACGGAATCCGCCCAGAAGCCTGGGGCCCGGGCGCGCTCCGCCGGCGCCGGCTCAATCGTAGCGGATGCGGGGATCGAAGAAGGCATAGGCGACATCGGTCAGGAGGTTCACGAGGACGAAGGTCGTGGCAACGAGCAGCAGCGCGCCCTGAACGACCGGGTAATCGCGCGCGAAGATACCTTCCACGATCAGGCGCCCCACGCCGGGCAGCGAGAAAACCGTTTCTGTGAGGACTGCGCCCCCAAGATTGTAGCCGAACTCGAGGCCGAAGACGGTCAGGATCGGGATCATCGCGTTCTTCAGGGCGTGCCGGTAAATGACGACGCGCTCTCCGACACCCTTCGCCCGCGCCGTGCGGACGTAATCTTGCCTCAGAACCTCGAGCATCGAGGCACGGGTGGTTCGGGCGATCACCGCCGACGATGCGGCGCCCAGGACGAGGGCCGGCAAGATCAGATGTGCCAGCGTCCCGGTGCCCCCCGCCGGCAGCCAGCGCAGCTTGACCGCGAAGACGAGGATGGCGAGGAGGCCGAGCCAGAAGATGGGCAGCGAAATCCCCACCAGGGAGCCCAGCAGCGCCGCGAGATCCAGGGGCGAATTGCGGCGTGTCGCCGCGATCACTCCAGCGATGACCCCGATAGTGGCTGACACCAGAATCGCCAGGAAGGCGAGCTTCAAAGTGAAGGGGAAGCGCTGCCCGAGCAGGACGGCCACGGGCTGGCGGGACTGGATCGAGATGCCGAGGTCCCCCGTCACGGCATGACGCAGATACGCGAGGAACTGGACGGGGAGCGGCTGGTTCAATCCGTACTCGTGCCGAATGCGCGTCAGCACCTCTTCGGTGGCTTCCTCACCGGCGAGGATGAGCGCCGGGTCGCCCGGCACGAGCTGGAGAAGCCCGAAGGAGACGAGGCTCACCCCGAGCAGCACGGGAAGGAGCAGGATCAGCCGGCGGACGATGTACGTGACCACGGTGAACCGGCAGCCGCGAGCGCCTCGTGCGCCCGCGGCCGCCGCCGACGGCTATTTCTCTTTCCAGCTCTTCTCGGTGAGGTACGTGAGCTCGAGGGGCAGGTTCACGACGCCATGCACCTTCTTCGACGCCCCGACGATCATGTTCGGGGAGATGAGGAAGACGTGTGACGCTTCGTTGATGACGATCTGCTGCGCCTCACGCAGCGCGGCCAGGCGCGCCTTGTCGCTGGTCGCCGTGCCCGCCTTGTCGGTCGCGTCGTCCAGGGCCTTCGAGGCGAAGAAGCCGCGATCGTCGCCCTTCGGCGCCTGCTGGGAAGAGTGGAGCAAGGGGAAAATCCCCCAGTGCGCCTCTCCCGTGGACGGCGACCAGCCGAGGAGGAAGAGCTCGCGGTCCGTCTGCTCGGCAGGCGTCTTGGTGGCCGACAGATAGGCGCCCCATTCCATGGTCGAGAGCGCGGCCTCGATGCCGACGGCCGCGAGATCCTGCTGGACGGCCTGGGCCAGCTCGAAGTCCTTCACGTAGCGCCCCTTCGGCGACCAGAGCTTGACCTTGAGCGTCGGCACGCCGGCCTTCGCAAGGAGCTCCTTGGCCTTCTTGGGGTCGTATGCGTAGCCCGCGAGCTTCACGTAGCCGTTCTGGAGCGGCGCCACGATGCCGGGGATCACCTCGGCATTGCCCTGGTAGATGCTCTTGACGATCGCCTCCCGGTTCACGGCATGGTTCAATGCCTGCCGCACGCGCACGTCGTCGAACGGCTTCTTCTTCACGTTGATCGTGATGAAGAGCGCGCGGGCGGTGGGGATCGACTCGATGGTGAAGCGGGGATCCTTGCGGAGCCGCGGGATATCCTCGGGGGTGATATTGATGATGAGGTCCGCGTCGCCGGACTCGAGCATAAGCACCCGGGCGGAGTCTTCCTTGACCGTTTTCACCACGACCCGGTCGAGGTTGGGACGGCCACCCCAGTAGGCGTCGTTCCGCTCGACCACCACGCGGTCGCCCTTGACCCACTCAACGAACTTGAAGGGTCCCGTGCCCGCGGGATGGAGAGTGAGATCCTTGCCCCACTTCTGGTGCGCGGCGGGAGACACGATCGCGCCCGCGGAGTGGGCGAGCCGGAAGAGGAACGCGGCGAACGGCTGCTTCAGGATGACCCGGACGGTGTCGTCGTCCACGACCTGAGCGCCCTGCACGAAGGGCGTGTAGAGGCTCGCCTTGAACGGCTTCTCGTCGCCGAGCACCCGGTCGAAGAAGTACTTGACCGCCTTGGCGTCGAACGACGTGCCGTCGTGGAAGCGGACCCCCTTCCGCAGCTTGAACGTCCACGTCAGGCCGTCCGGCGAATGGGTCCACGACTGGGCCAGGGCCGGCTCGATCTGCATCTTCGTGTTGAACCGGACCAGGTTGTCATACATCATCCGGTTGACCTGCTCGCCCGGGTTCGACTGCGTGTTCTGCGGGTCCAGGCTATCCGGATCGGAGCCTGCGGCGAACGTCACCACGCCACCCGCGACGGGCTGCTGCGCGATCGCGCCCTGAACCAGGGCCAAGCCGCTTGCCACGAGAAGTCCGACCAGCCACAGAGCCAGTGTCCGTCTCATTGGTTCTCCTCCCCTTGGGCTACGAAACTCCCTCCGCGTCGGGCGAGCCGCAGGACGTCGTGGGGCTGGGGCCCCGCCATCCGAGGCGAGCGGATCCGGCAACCGGCCTCACGGCCGGTACGGTATCATGGGAAGCGCGGAAAAGGTTGCGCAGCATGGATGGTCTGCTCGATCGCGCTGTTCATCGCCCGCCGGCATCCCTTCTCGTCAAGCTGCTCCTCCGGCTCCCGGTGAGCCCGAACATGGTCACGCCGGAGACCGTTCCAGACCACCGTGAGTCATAGCCCGGGAGCGGTCGCGGCCACTGCTTCAGCCGATGTGAGCACCGGAATGATCTCGAACTCGATGAGGTCTTCCCAGCGGGCTGTCCACTGGGCGAGAAGCTTCGGATCCTCGCACTCCATGACCTGAAAGCAGCGCCGGAGGTCGTTTGTCACCCAGCTCGCGATGTACCGGAGTCCCTCGGGCGCGAGGCGGCCCTGATCACGGAAGCGGCGGTACACGGGCAGCGCATCTCCGTTGCGAAAATGCTCGATGATCAGGTAGTGCATTCGGACTCCCGTGAAGACACGGCTATGGGGCACTATAAGTGAGGGCGCCGATGCCCGCAAGTGCGGCCACCCCTCGTGATACTATCGGCAGCCGGTGAAGGTGCGGGCGCCCCTCGACGCCGCCTCCTTCATGAATGAAAAGCGTTGACCGACCGCTCAACCAGCGGCTGATCCCGGGCGGGCCGCGCCGCCACGGGACGAAAGGCAAAGGTGGCTCATGCAAGCCCTGCGGAAATGGTCGATCCTCTCCATCGTGCTGGCGCTGGCGCTGGTTTCCCCGGCGCTCGCCCAGCAGTTCAACTGGCAGCAAGCCAAGGGCACGCAGCTGCGCGTGCTCCTAAACAAACACCCGTGGCAGGCGGCCATCGAGCCGCATCTGAAAGAGTTCGAGACGCTCACGGGAATCACGCTCGTCACGGAGGTCTATCCGGAGGATCAGTTCAGGGCCAAGGTCCTGGTCGAGCTGACCTCCGGCGCGAGCTCGATCGACGTGTTCATGAGCATGCCCGCGCAGGAGGGTCTCAAGTACATGCGGGCGGGCTGGCTGCAGCCCGTCGACGAGTTCCTCAAGAACCCCGCTATGACGGCGCCCGACTACAACTGGAACGATTTCCTCGAAAAGACGCGAGACGCGATGGTGATCGAGGGCAAGCTCGTGGGCCCGCCCATTCAGGTCGAGAACACCTCGCTCATGTACCGGAAGGACGTCTTCCAGAGATACAACGTCAAGGTGCCGACCACGCTGGTCGAGCTCGAGGCCGCGGCCAAGGCCCTCAACGGCAAGGCCATGACCGACGACGGCCAGCCCGGCTTCGGCATCGTGGCCCGCGGCAAGCGTGCGGCCGCGACCTCGCAGTTCGCCGCCTATCTGCACGCGATGGGCAGCACCTGGATCGGCCCCAACAGGGAGCCGATGTTCAACAACGAGGACGGGATCAAGGCGCTCGAGCTCTACGGCCGGCTCCTGCGCGCCTACGGCCCCCCGGGCTCGGAGAACAATCACTGGTATGAAGCCTCCTCGATCTTCTCGCAGGGCAAGGCCGCGATGTACACGGACGCCAACTCGCTGTTCCCGGTGATCGAGGACGCGCAGAAGTCGAAAGTAGTCGGCAAGGTTGGATACGCCCTCTTCCCGCGCGGGCCGAAGGGCCAGTATGGCTCGACCGTGGCCGCCTGGGGCCTCGCCATGCCGAAGAGCAGCAAGAACCAGAAGGCGGCCTGGCTCTTCATGCAGTGGGCGACCGCCAAGGAGCAGGTGCTCGCCGTCCAGAGTGAGAAAGGCGTCCTCGGGGCCCGCGAGTCGGTGTGGAGGGACCCGAAGGGGCTGACCAAGGTTCCGGCCGACCTGCGCGAGTCGCTCACGGTCGGCTCCAAGGTCGGCACCCCGCTCTGGAACCCGCCCGTCGTGGCCGTGGCGGAATGTCGCGACGCGATCGGCGCCGCCATCGTCACCTCGATCCAGGGCGGCGACGTGAAGGTTGCCGCCAACAAGGCGGCCGCCGACGTCAAGCGGATCATGGCCGAAACCGAAAAGAAGTAGCGCGCCGTGCCCTCCGGCATCGGGTGGTCGCGATTCACCGATCGCCACCCGGTGCCGGTCTTCACCCTGCCCTCCGTCGTCGTTGTCGCCGTCCTCATGGTTTTCCCCGTCCTCTACACGCTGTACATGAGCGTGCATTCCTGGTACGCCTCGAGCCTCACGAGCCCGGAGTTCGTCGGCCTCGCCAACTTCCGGCGCGCCTTCCTGGACGACGAGCGGTTCCGCAACGCGCTCTGGCTCACCGTCTACTTCACCGCGCTCGCCACCCTGCTCCAGCTCGTGCTCGGCGTGGCGCTGGCCCTTCTGCTCAACCGGCCCTTCCGCGGCAAAGGGGTGGTGCGCTCGATCTTTCTGCTTCCCATGGTGGCAACGCCCGTCGCCATCGCGCTGGTCTGGATGATGATGTACAACCCAACGCTCGGCGTCATGAACTACCTGGTCGGGCTCGTCGGTCTCGGCCCGTACAACTGGGTGAGCAATGCCGCCATCGTCGTGCCGGCGCTGGCGGTGGTGGACACGTGGGAATGGACGCCGCTCATCACGCTCATCACGCTGGCCGGCCTCGCCAGCCTGCCGCTCGAGCCCTACGAGTCCGCGGTGATCGACGGCGCCTCCGCGGCTCAGATGTTCTGGCGGATCACCCTGCCGCTCCTCCGCCCGACCATCATCGTGGCGCTCCTCTTTCGCGCCATCGACTGCCTCAAGACCTTCGACATCATCTACGTCATGACTCAGGGCGGCCCGGGGTTTGCCTCCGAGACCCTCAACGTCTACACCTTCCAGGTCGGGCTCTTCTACTTCCACATCGGCTACGCGAGCTCGCTCCTGGTCATCCTCTTTGCCCTGGTGCTCGGCGTCAGCCTCGTGCTGATCAAGGTGCGGCGGGGGTCGTGGTGAGATGAGCAGCGCCGCGAGCTGGAGACAGGACCGGGTGAGCGCATGGACCTATGCCCTGCTGGTGGCGCTCCTCATCCCATTTCTCTTTCCGCTCGGGTGGATGCTCCTCTCCTCGCTCAAGACGCAGGTGCAGAACACCGCCTATCCGCCCGTCTGGATCTTCACCCCCACGCTCGGCAATTATCGCGAGGTCTTCCAGAAGAATCCGTTCTTCACCTTCACCTGGAACAGCATGGTCGTCGCCGCGGGCTCGACGGGGCTCGCGCTGCTCCTGGGGCTGCCGGGGGCCTATGCCATCGCGCGCTTCAAGCGTACCGGCATCGCGCTCGCCATTCTCACGGCGCGGATGGCCCCCGGCATCGGCTATCTGATCCCGTGGTTCATCCTCTTCACCAAGGCGAAGATGATCGACACCTACTCGGCGCTCATCCTCACCCACTTGATCGTGGCGCTGCCGCTCGTGCTCTGGGTGATGATCGGCTTCTTCGAGGACGTGCCCGGCGACCTGATCGAGGCGGCGCGAATCGACGGCTGCTCGCACTGGGCAGCCTTTCTGCGCGTGGCCCTGCCCCTGGCCAAGCCCGGCATCGTCGCCACCGGGATCCTATCTTTCATTTTCTCCTGGAACAATTTCCTCTTCTCGCTCATCATCGCAGGCTTCAAGACCCGCACGCTTCCCATCGCGGTGTACAGCTTTCTCTCCTACGAGGAGATCAACTGGGGCGGCCTCACCGCCGCCGCCACCATCATCACGCTCCCCGTCCTCCTCCTGGCCTTGTTCGTTCAGAAGCACATCGTCCGCGGGCTCACCCTCGGCGCGCTGAAGGGCTGAGAGGGGCTCTCCGGGCATCACGTGGGCGCCGCGACGGCGGGCGCTCAGCCCACCGCTCACCGGTGGCCCGCCGATGCCCCCGGATTGACACACGGCCTCTTTCGGCCGATTCTCGGATGCGAGCCTGCCGAGACTCACAGCGTCAGTGTCGAGAACGGGCGAGCTTCAGGGGGAGGCGTCTATGCGGGACATACACGTGAAGGCTTCGCGCGGCAAGCTGCTGCTGATCGCAGGATTCGCCTTGGCCGCCATGGCAGGGCCGGCCGGAGCCGACGTAATCACGGATTGGAACCAGAAGGCTGTGCCGATCGTCACAAAGTACAGCCTCGGCGCGCCAAGCTACCGAGACCTGGCGATCATGCACCTGGCCATGTACCAATGCGTGAATTCCATCGAGCCGCGCTATGAGCCGTACAAGGCCAAGCTGGACGCTCCGGCGACGGCCTCCAAGGAGGCGGCGGCCGCGGTGTCCGCCGCCGTCGTGCTCTCCAAGCTGCATCCGGAGGATCAGGCGAAGGTCGACGCCGAGTTGAAGCAGTACCTCGCGCAGATTCCGGACGGCCCGGCAAAGAACGAGGGCATCGCGCTCGGGCAAAAGGTCGCGGAAGGGGTCTTGACCATGCGCGCTAACGACGGCTCGAGCGCGCCCGACAGCTATCGCCCGCGCACCACCGCGGGGCGGTACATCCCGACGGCGCCGGTGGTGGTTCCCATGTGGGGCCAGGTGACGCCCTTTGCGCTCAAGAGCGCGTCGCAATTCCGTCCCGGACCGCCGATCAGCTTGAAAAGCCGAGAGTGGGCGGAGAACTACAACGAGATCAAAGAGATTGGCGCGAAGAACAGCACGAAGCGCAACGCGGCTCAGACGGAGACCGGGCGTCTCTGGCTCTATACCGGGCCCGGGACATTCATGCCGCTCGCCGTCCAGCTGTCGCAGGCCAAGGGGCTGAGCGTGAACGAGAATGCGCGTCTCTTCGCCCTGCTGAGCATGGCCACTGCCGACGCGATGGTGGCGGTGTTCGACGCCAAGTACCACTACGAGTTCTGGCGGCCGATCACGGCCATCCGCAACGGGGATATCGACGGCAATCCGCAAACAGAGCGCGACGCCTCCTGGGATTCGCTGGGGCCGGCACCGATGCATCCGGAATATCCGTGCGCCCATTGCATCGTCGCCGGAGCCGCCGGAACCGTCATGCAGGCCTTCTTCGGCACCGGGACGCTCCCGGAGTTCTCGCTGGCCACACCGACCGCGCCCGGCGTCACGCATCGGTGGACCCGCCTGGAGGACTATATCGAGGAGCCGTCGAACGCCCGCATCTGGTCGGGCATCCACTACCGGTTCTCGACCAAGGTCGGCAGGGAGATGGGACGGAAGATCGCTGACTACACGGTGCAGAACTACCTGCAGCCGTTGAAGTGACCTCGGCTACCTAGAGGGGCTTCTTGAGGATGTTGCCAAGCTCGCCCACGATGCCGCGCCGGAAGGTGAGCACGCAGATCACGAAGATAAAGCCCTGCACGACGGTGACCCACGATCCGAGCTGCGCCAGGTAATTCTCCAGCGTGACCACGATGACGGCGCCGACCACGGGGCCGAACACCGTGCCGAGGCCGCCCAGCAGAGTCATGAGCACGACCTCGCCCGACATGGTCCAGTGCACATCGGTGAGGGAGGCCAACTGGAAGACCAGAGCCTTGGTGGCGCCCGCCAGCCCGGACAGCGTGGCCGACAGGACGAAGGCGATCAGCTTGTACTGATCGGCGGTGTAGCCGAGCGACACTGCACGGGGCTCGTTCTCGCGAATCGCCTTGAGCACCTGCCCGAACGGGGAGTGAATCGTCCGATAGATCAGCAGGAACCCGCCCAGGAAGATCGCCAGCACGACGAAGTACATGGTCATGGTCCGCTGCAGGTCCAGCAGGCCCAGCAGCATGCCGCGCGGCACCGCCTGGATGCCGTCCTCGCCATGAGTGAACGGCGTCTGCAGGCAGAAGAAGTAAATCATCTGAGCGAGCGCCAGCGTGATCATCGCGAAGTAAATGCCCTGCCGGCGGATGGCCAGCGCGCCGACGATCAGGCCGAGCACGGCCGCCGTGGCGGTGCCGGCGAGAATGGCCATTTCGGGCGGCCAGCCCCATTCCTTGGCGGCGTGGGCCGTCAGATAGCCGGCCGAGCCTAGATACGCCGCGTGGCCGAAGGACAAGAGTCCCACATAGCCGATGAGCAGATTGAAGGCGCAGGCGAAGAGCGCGAAGCAGAGCGCCTTCATCAGGAAGAGCGGGTAGACGACGTAGGGCGCCACCGCGAAGAACACGACCATGACGGCGAAGGCCAGGTACTGGTGCCGGGGCGTCTCCGGAAGGTTGGGGGCCACCGCGGCCGCGTCGGCCGATTCCTTGGCCACCGCCATCTCAGCGCTCCCTGCCGAACAGGCCCGCCGGCTTCACCAGCAGCACCAGGGCCATGATGACGAAGATCACAGTGTTCGAGGCTTCGGGATAGAAGACCTTGGTAAGCCCCTCGATCACGCCGAGCGCGAAGCCGGTGACGATCGAGCCCATGATGGAGCCCATCCCGCCGATGACCACCACCGCGAAGACCACGATGATGAGGTCGGCGCCCATCAGTGGGTTGACCTGATAGATCGGCGCCGCGAGCACCCCGGCCAGCGCGGCGAGTCCCACGCCAAAGCCGTAGGTCAGTGTGATCATGCGCGGCACGTTGATCCCGAAGGCCTGCACCAGCGCCGGATTCTCGGTGGCGGCGCGGAGATAGGAGCCGAGCTTGGTCCGCTCGATGACGTACCACGTGCCCAGGCAGACGATGAGCGAGAGGACCACCACCCACGCGCGGTAATTGGGGAGGACCATGAATCCCAGGTTCTGCCCTCCCGTGAGCTGCGACGGGATCGAATAGGGCAGCCCGGAGGATCCGTACTCGTTGCGGAACAGCCCCTGGATGATGAGCGCGAGGCCGAAGGTCAGCAGCAGCCCATAGAGATGGTCGAGCTGGTACAGCCGCTTGAGCATCGTGCGCTCCAGCACGATGCCGAACAGCCCGACAACGAGTGGAGCGATGAGGAGCGCCCACCAGTACCCGAGCCCGGCCCACTGAAGCAGGAAGTACGCGACAAAGGCGCCCATCATGTACTGGGCGCCGTGGGAGAAGTTGATGATATTGAGCAATCCGAAGATGACGGCGAGCCCCAGACTCAGGATGGCGTAGAACGAGCCGTTGATCAGGCCGATCAGCAGCTGGCCGAACAGCGCCTGGGTCGGGACGCCGAAGACGGTGGACATGGGCTCGACCCCCTCTCCCTCCAGAGGAGGGAGAGGGAGAGGATCGGCTACTTCTTAACGAGCGGGCAGTCGCCCTGGTCGATGGGCCGGAACGCCTGGTCCGCGGGAATCGTCGCGCGGATCTTGTAGTAATCCCACGGATACTTCGACTCCGCCGGCTTCTTCACCTCGACGAGATACATCGGGTGAATCTTGCGCCCGTCGACGCGGATCGTCCCCTTGCCGAAGAGGGGGTCGTCCGTCGGCGTCTCTTTCATCTTGGCGATGACCTTGGTGCCGTCGTCGCTCTTGAGCGCGGTCACCGCCTTGAGATAGTGCGTTACGGCCGAGTAGACGCCGGCGTGGATCATGGTCGGATGGATTTGACGGTTTCGCTCGGCGAACTTTTTCCCCCAGGCGCGCGTCTTTTCGTTCAAGTCCCAATAGAACGACTCGGTGAAGATCAAGCCTTGCGCAGTCTGGAGGCCGAGACCATGGACATCAGTGAGGAAGACGAGGAGCCCGGCGAGATTCTGGCCTCCCTTGACGATCCCGAACTCGGCCGCCTGCTTGATGGCATTGGTCGTGTCGCCGCCCGCATTGGCCAGGCCGATGATCTTGGCCTTCGAGGCTTGCGCCTGCAGCAGGAAGGACGAGAAGTCCGCCGTATTGAGCGGATGGCGCACCTTGCCCAGCACTTTGCCGCCGTTCTTCAGGACAACGGCCTCGGTGTCGCGCTCGAGGGCGTGGCCGAAGGCGTAGTCCGCGGTGATGAAGAACCAGGTGTCGCCGCCCGTCTTGACGATGGCATTGCCGGTGCCGTTGGCCAGCGCCCAGGTATCGTACGTCCAGTGGATCGTATTGGGCGAGCATGCCTTGCCGGTGAGGTCCGAGGTCGCGGCGCCCGACACCAGGAAGGCCTTGCCCTTCTCCCGCGTGATCTGGTTCACCGCCAGGGCCACGGCGGAGTTCGGTGTATCGACGATCACGTCCACCTTGTCGGCGTCGTACCACTGCCGCGCGATGTTGGCGCCGACGTCGGCCTTGTTCTGATGGTCGGCGAAGATGATCTCCACTTTCAGACCCTTGGCGGCGGCGCCGAAGTCCTCCAGCGCCATCCGCGCGGCCAGCACAGAGCCCTGTCCCGTCAGGTCGGCGTACAGGCTCGACTGGTCGTTCAGCACGCCGATCTTGATCACGCCGTCCGAGATCTGGGCCTGGGCCGGAGCGGCGGCAAGCACGAGGGCTGCCGCAAAAGCCATCAGCAGTTTCTGGATCATTTGCACTGCTCCTTTCGGCGGTGAATGGGTTCGAGCGGGAGCCGCATTATACCCCGAGATACTCGTGCAGCTTGGGCATACTGGCCTCGAGCTGGGCGTTGGGAATCATGTCCACGACGCGGCCGCGCTCCATGACGTAGTGCCGATCGGCGAGTGTGGCGGCGAAGCGGAAGTTCTGCTCGACCAGCAGGATCGTGAAGCCGTCGGCCTTGAGCCGCCGGATGGTGGCGCCGATTTGCTGGACGATCACCGGCGCCAGCCCTTCCGTGGGCTCGTCGAGCAGGAGCAGCCGCGCGCCGGTGCGCAGGATGCGGCCGATCGCCAGCATCTGCTGCTCGCCGCCGGAGAGCTTCGTGCCCTGGCTCTTCAGGCGCTCCTTGAGGTTGGGAAACAGGGTGAAGATGGTATCCGCGGGCAAGCCTCCCGGCCGCACCTCGGGCGGCAGCAGCAGGTTCTCCTCGACGTTGAGGCTGGCGAAGATGCCGCGCTCCTCCGGGCAGAAGGCGATGCCGAGCCGCGCGATGACATTGGAGGGCTGGTGGATCAGCTCTTCGCCGCCGAAGCGGACCGAGCCCTCGCGCCGCGGCACCATCCCCATGATCGACTTGAGCGTGGTGGTCTTGCCGGCGCCGTTTCGGCCGAGCAGCGTCACGACCTCCCCGCCGCGGACCTCGAATGCCACGCCGTGCAGGATGTGGGACTCCCCGTACCAGGCGTTCAAGTCGCGCACCTCGAGAAGGGGCGCCGCCGCCGGCTCAGGCATGTTCCGACCCCATATAGGCCTGCACCACGGCTGGGTGTCTCGACACGCTGGCATAGTCGCCCTCGGCGATCACTTCGCCACGCGCCAGCACCGTGATCGTGTCGGAGAGGTTGGCCACGACGCTGAGATTGTGCTCGACCATCAGCACGGTGCGGTTGGCGGCGACCTTCTTGATCAGCGCCGCGATGCGGTCCACGTCGTCGTGGGCCATCCCGGCCGTGGGCTCGTCGAGCAGCATCATCTCGGGATCGAGAGCGAGCGTGGTGGCGATCTCGAGGGCGCGCTTGCGGCCGTAGGGGAGCACGACCGCGGGCGTGCCCGCGAAAGCGCTGAGCCCGACGGCGTCGATCAGCTCCATTGCCCGCGCGTTGAGGCCCTCCAGCACACGCTCGGACCGCCAGAAGTCGAAGGAGCGGCCCCGCCGCCGCTGTAGCGCGATCCGCACGTTCTCGAGCACGGTCAGGTGCGGGAAGACCGCCGAGATCTGAAAGGAGCGCACCAGCCCAAGCCGCGCGATGTCGGCAGGCCTCGAGCCCGTGATGTCGCGCCCGTTGTACCTGATGTGCCCGCGCGTGGGAGTCAGGAAGTGGGTGAGCAGATTGAAGCAGGTGGTCTTTCCCGCCCCGTTGGGACCGATGAGGGCGTGGATGCTCCCGCGCCGGACACTCAGGTGGACATCCTTGACCGCGACGAAGCCTCGAAACTCCTTGGTCAGGTCCTGGGTTTCGAGGATCACGTCGCTGGGCATCGGACTGCCGATGATAGATGATGCCCCTTCCCCACCGCAAGCGCTTATGTATGATAGGCACATGAGCACACGGCTCCTCTTCGTCGGCGCGGGCGCCATCGGCAGCTACCTGGGTGCGTTCCTCTCGCGGGCCGGTCACGACGTCACCCTGGTCGACCCCTGGCCCGAGCAGATCGAGGCCATCCGTCGCGGCGGCATCTCGGTTACGGGGCCACATGAGCCGTTCACCCAACGGGTTACGGCGCTGCATCTTCATGAGGCACAGCGCCTCGGCGCCGACTTCGACATCGCATTCGTCGCCATGAAGTCCTACGACACCGCCTGGGCGACGCACCTGGCCCTGCGCCACCTGGCGCCCTCAGGTTATCTGGTGGCCGCGCAGAATTGCTGGAACGATCCGCTGGTGGCCTCTATCGCAGGACCGGAGCGGTCCGTGGGGCTCATCATGTCCAGGATCGCCGTGGCCTGCTGGGAGCCCGGCCAGGTCGGCCGGGGCGCGGAACGGGGCGCCGGCGCCGGCCACGACGTCTTCCGTCCGGGCGAGCACGATGGCCGCATCACGCCGCGGGTGGAGGAGCTGGCCCGGATGCTCTCGGTGATCGACGGCGCGAAGCCGACGGATAATCTCTGGGGCGAGCGCTGGTCCAAGCTCTGCGCCAACTGCATGGGCAATCCGGTCCAGGCCATGAGCGGGCTGGGCAGCCTCGAGATCGCCGCCGACCCGCGCGGCCGTGAGATCACCATCCGCCTGGCCGAGGAGTCGGCGCGCGTCGGCCTTGGACTGGGTCTCCGCATTCCGAAGTTCGGCGGCGCGCCGGCGGATCAGTGGGCCGAGGCCGGCCGGCCGGCCGTGTACAAAGAGCTCGACACGATGCTGATGCCGCGCGAAGGCTCGGGCCGCAACTGGCGCGCCTCGATGGCGCAGGACGTGATCAAGGGCCGCCGCACGGAGATCGCCTACATGAACGGCCACGTGGCAAGCAAGGGCAAGGAAACGGGAGTTGCCACGCCCGTCTCCGCGGCCGTGATCGGCCTCGTCGGGGAGATCGATGCCGGCACCCGTAAACCGGCGCCGGACACGATCGAGCTCGCCTTGCGCCGCGCCGGCTTCTAGCGCGCAGCAAATCTAAACGACCTTTTATTCCCCCTCCCTAGGCGGTCGCTGCAACCCGGCGGCCGCCTTGAGCATCAAATAATTGACCGTAGCCGGAGAGTTTCCCTATCCAAGGAGGGAATTATGGCAGACGTTCAGCGGATCGGCGTTGAGGAAGCGCGTCGAAAGGTGAAGGCCAGCGAGGCGCTCTTGGTCTGCGGCTACGACGACGCGGAGAAGTACAAGAAGCTCAACCTCGAAGGGTCCATCCCGTTCTCGACTTTCCAGTCCCGGCTTTCCTC
>JBKPCB010000162.1:0-12063 GCA_046727155.1 Candidatus Methylomirabilota bacterium
GGGTGCCGAGGAGGTACATGTCATGAAGATTCTGGCAACTCTTGCTGCCTTAGCGCTGGTGTTCAGTCTGCTCGGGACGGGGCCGGCGGTAGCCGCCGACGACTCCAAGGCGAAGGACGATTCCAAGGTGAAGCAGGGCACCGAGCAAGTCCAGAGCGGCGCCAAGGAAATCGGCAGGGGCGTCGAGGACACCGCCAAGGGCATCGGCAAGACTGTGACCAGCGGCGCCGAGAAGGCGGGCGACAAGATCAAGGAGGCCGGTGACGCCGCGGAGCCCAAGGCCAAGACCGCTTGGGAGAAAACCCGCGAAGGCGCAGTGGCCTTCGGCCACAGCGTGAAGACCTTCTTCACGCGCCTCTTTAGCAGTGATTCCAAGAACAACTAACGTGATCCCGTGAGGGACAGAAGAAGGAGAGCAATCCCATGAGCATGAGCCGCATCCTCGCAACCGTCGTCGTGGCCGCCTTCTCGCTCGCCAGCGTCTCGCCGGTCCTGGCGCAGGCTACTCCGCCAAATCCGCCGACGCCGCAGATGCCGAGGGATCAGCCCTCGGACATGTCGAAGTCACCCGAGTCCAATATTAGCGAGTCGGGCCAGAAGGTGAAGTCGAAGCACGACGCGAAGAAGAAGAGCGTGAAGAAGGCGCCCAAGAAGTCCCCTGAGATCAAGGAGCCCGCGAGCACCGAGCAGGGGAGCGGGACGACTAAGCAGTAGTACGCGGGGACCGAAGCATCGGATCAGAGGAGCGGCGCGGGGATGAGCCCGCGCCGCTTCGCGCCTCTAGCCGCGCTGAGCCGGATCGATCAGGGCCGTGACGGGAGATCCATCGCCCGCATCCTTCGCAGCTCGATCTCCTCATAGCGTTTTCGAATCGCGCGGAAGAGCCCCGCCGGAATCACGACGCAGAGAAATCCCAACAGCAGAAGTGGGTAGTAGACGGCATAGGGCTGCGATCGAAGCAGGGCGAAGCCGCCCCCCGCCAGGGCGATGACGCCCAACAGGATCATGACCTTCAGCGTTCCGAGGGCGACGCGGCGCGCCCGCCCCGTGGCAGCCAGCCATCCCACCAGCGCACCCAGGCAGCCCAAGATCGAGCCGGCGATTCCGCCCAGCAGTCCCCCGCCCTGGTCACCCCACCATTGTCCGGCCACGGCCAATGGGTTTTCGTTCGGCGCATATTGCACGAGACGGACGGGGCCCAGATATACCGTGCCGCGACCTGGCAGGGCTATGTTGACCTCGAGCCTGGTGGGCGGCGGCCCGCCCTCCTTGTTGAAGAAGGGGAGGACGAATTGGCGCCAGCCCGACGAGCCGCTCAGACTCTTCATGGGCCCCACCGTCGCGGCCGTTCGTGAGAAGTATCGGCCTCCGTCCGGGAAATGACTCCACATCTCCAAGAAGCCGGTTCCCTCGACGCCGTCGAAACGGACCTGGCCAGTGATCGCATACCGGGCGCTCGAAATCGCCGGGCTCTCCACGGTCAGGACATTCACGATCAGGGGCTGGCCCTGGGAGTTTTGGACTTTCAGCTGCTCGAACGACGCGGCTCCCCCCGCCGGCAGCACCTCGCCAGCTGGCGACGGCCCCGGGCGGCTCACCGCGGTCCAAGAAAACTCGCGCAGTACCTCCTCGGCCGAGACGGCAGAAGCGGACAGGAGCAGGCTCAGCCCGATCACGAGGCCCTTCATGACGACCCTCCTTTTTCTTCCCTGTAAGCCGCCAGCAGCGTTTTCATTGTCTCCATCTCGATCTTCCCTTCGGCGTACGAAGCCCGGACCACCCGCTCGAAGGCACTCCTGATCTCCTGGTTGTCGAGCAGCTTGATCTTGTCGATCAGCCGGTCCAGCCGCAGGCGCACCGTCGGATAACTGATCCCGTAGACCTTGGCCATTTCCTTGAGGGAACCCGACGCCAGGACGAACCGCTTCACAAAGGCCAGGTCCTCTTCGCTCAGGAACTCGGGCCATTTCTCCATGGTCGTTGATTCGCCTTGCCTTTTCATATTAACCATCTAATATAAATATTATGTAAGTTAAAGTTAAAGTCAAGATCAAATTATCGAAAAGGAGAAAGCTAGGAGATTCGGGTACTTGGGACGGCTGCTTCTAGACGACGAGTCGCGACTTGAGGATCTTGCCTGTCGCGCTCTTGGGCAGCGCGGCGACGATGACAACCTGGCGCGGGTACTTGAAGGCGGCCAGCCGTTCCCGGCAGTGGGCGACGAGATCCTCCGGGCGGGCCGTCGCCGCCGGATGCAGGGTGACGAAGGCCGCGACTTCCTCGCCCAGCTCGCTGTGGGGGATGCCGATGACCGCGGCCTCGGCCACCGCCGGATGCGTCAGCAGGGCCGCCTCGACTTCGCCCGGAACGACAGAGTAGCCGCCGCGGAGGATCAGCTCTTTCTTTCGCCCCACAATCCTGACAAAGCCGTCGGATGAGACGGTGGCGAGGTCGCCGGTCCTGAACCAGCCATCCTGCAGCACCGCGCGCGTCTCATCGGCGGCGTTCAGATAGCCGTCCATGGCGGCCGGCGAGCGGATCCAGAGCTCGCCGACTCCGCCGGGCTTGAGCAGCCGGCCGTCTTCGTCGATCAATCGCAGCTCCACTCCGGGAACCGCCAGCCCGATCGCATCCGGCAGATCCCGCGGGTCATCCGCCAGATAGGAAATCGGCCGGAAGATCTCGGTCATCCCGTAGCCGCGCAGGATCCTCACGCCGGTCCGGCGCCGCCACTCCTCTGCGAGATCCCATGGGCAGGGTGCCGCGCCGGAGACGGCAAAGCGGAGGCTCGAGAGATCGGCCGGCGCGAGGGCGGGCGAGTCGAGAAGCCGCCGGAACATGGTGGCCACGCCGGGAAAGACGGTGACGCGATGGCGCCCCATCGCCGCCTGCGCATCCTCGGGCCCGAAGCGCGCCAGGACCACGACCGTCGCGCCGGCCAAGAGCGGCGCGAGCAGAGCGCCGTTGAGACCGAATGAGTGGGCCAGAGGGAGCGCCGCCAGGACTCTATCCTCGGCAGTGAGGCGCATCACGGGTCCGGCCCAGGAATCATTGGCCTCGGTGACCGCGCGGTGGGAGATCACCGCGCCCTTGGGCTGGCCGGTGCTGCCCGAGGTATAGAGGATCAGGGCGGGAGCGCGCCCGCCGGTGGCGTCCACGATGGCCTCCTCGGCTCGCACGTCGTCCACCACCAGCGCCGGCGTGAGGTGCGCCAGCACCTGGTCGCGCTCCTCGGCCGCGAGCAGGGGATTGAGCGGGGCCACCGTCGCCCCGAGCTTGAGCCCGCCCCAGAGCGCCACGACGAAGCCCCAGCCATTGGGCAGCGACAGGGCGACGGTATCGCCGGCTCTCACGCCGCGCCGGGACAGGCGGCGGGCGAAACCGCCGGCGCGGAGATCGAGCTCCCGCCAGCTCAGCGCACCGCCGTCCCAGACCAGCGCCGGCTTGTCGGGCCGGCGGCGGGCGACGGCGTCCAGGCGCTCGCCGACGCTCTCGCCCACTAATCTTCCTCGTGTAACGCGGCGACGCTTGGGCCGGGCATGGGCAATGCTGGTGGAGCCGGGTGGGTGGCGTCGCGGAGCGCCCCGCGCGGTGGGCGGAGTGGGCCCCCCGAGTCCTGTCCGCAGCTCGAAGAGCTGCGTTCCGGCGAGTGGGTGACGGAGCCCGCCGCGCGGGGCGGCTGCGGCGACAGGACCCACCCGTCACACGTGCTGAACACGTCGAGATTCACTGGAGACCGAAGTCCTTGAGGTTGATCCGCTTCCACGCGTCAGGCGGCACGCGGTGCCGCGGCGTATAGGCCGCGAGCGAAGGCTTGGCGGTGGCGTCGATGCCCCACTTGGCCGAGTAGCCGTCCTCTTTCGTCGAGGGATCGAGGTCCGAGCCGCGCGCGTGCGTGATGATGGTGACGTCGCGATCCGGCTGGCAGCGCGTCGCGATCGCCCACGTCATCTGCCGGTCGTCGAAGACGTCCACGTCCTGGTCCACGACGACCACGCGCTTCATGTAGAGGTCGGCGCCGAGCACCGCCAGGATGGCGTTCTTCGCCTGGCCGAGCAGCCGCTGCTCGATGGAGACGTAGCAGGTGAAGGGGCCCGGCACCCTGATCGCCTTCACGGATGGGACCATCGCGCGGACCGCGCGGTACAGATTGGCCTCGATGGGGATCGTGGAGAGCAGCAGGTGGTCCAGGTGGGCGACTGAGATGTCCTGGAACCAGGCGCCTGTGCGATGGGTGATGGCCTTGACCTTGACGACCTCGCGCTGGCGCTCGCCCAGGCTGTAGCCGGTAAATTCTCCAAAGGGGCCCTCGGCAGTGCGCTCGGCGGGCAGGATCTCGGCTTCGATCACGAGCTCGGCCTGGGCCGGGACCAGGACGTCCGAGGTCTCGCACTTGACCAGCTCGAGTGGCTCGCGCAGCAGCGCGCCCATGATGGCGCGCTCGTCTTCGTCGATCGAGCCGATGGCCAGCGCGCCCAGCGCGATGGCCGGGTGGACGCCGATGGCGAAGGCCACCGGCAGCGGCTCGCCGCGCGCTTCGGCGATGCGCTGGAACTCCCAGAGGTGCTTGCCCGCCGTCAGGTGGATCGAGGTGGTGTCGCGGCCCTTGACCATCAGCCGGTTGTAGGCGCAGTTCCACGTCTCGCTCGACGGGTCCTTCGCGAATGAGATGGCGGCGGTGATGTAAGCGCCCGCGTCGCCCTCGTGGTGGAGGATCGGCGGCAGCGCGTGGAGGTCGATCTTGCCGCCGGTGAGGACCACGTCCTTCACTGGACCACTGGTAACGATCTTTGGTGGGATCGGCTTCTCCATCGCGCGAAGGTAGGCGCGCTGCATGTCCTCGGGCGCACAGCCCATGGCCAGCGCAAGCCTCGAGCGGCTGGCGTGCAGATTCGTGAGCACAGGGAACTTCGTGCCCTTCATCCGCTCGCAGAGCAGCACGGGCCGGCGCTTGCCTTGGCGCTCGAGCTTCACGACGAGCGCGGTGAGCTCATAGGCCGGATCGAGCTCCTGGGAGATGACGACGAGATCCTCCGGCCTCTTGCGCTTGAGCAGGTCGAGGTAGGCGGTGAGGCTCTGAGCCATGGGTACTCCTTCAGTTCGAGCGTTGGATCCAGGGACAGCCCAGCCGTTCCAGCCACTGTAGCAGCCAGGTCGAGGCGACCCCCAATAGGCCGAAGGTCACCACGCCGACAAAGACCTGCTTGGTATCGAGCAGCTGGAAGGCCTCCCAGAGCAAGAAGCCAAGACCGGCCTTGGTGGCCTCGATTTCGGTGATGAAGACCAGGATGAGCGCCATGCCCGCCCCCAAACGTAGCCCGGTGAAGATATTGGGCAGCGCGCCGGGCAGGATGACCTTGGTAAAGATCTGGAGGCGAGTTGCCCCGAGATCCACGGCGGCCTTCAACAGAGTCGGGTTGATGGACTTGACGCCCGTCACCGTGTTCACCAGCACGAGGAAGAGCACGCCGACCGCGATCGTAACGATCTTGGACTGATCCCCCAGGCCGAACCAGAGCAGGAAGAGCGGGAAGAGGGCGGACTTGGGGATGGGATACACGGCGGCCACCCAGGGGTCCAGCACGTCCTCGATCCATTTCACGGCGCCGGCCAGCAGGCCGAGCACGATCCCGACGAGCGCGCCGTACACGAAGCCCTGCACGACGCGGTTCAGGCTCACGAGCACGGCCCACGGCAGCTGCCCGGAGCGCGTCATCTCCCACATTGTCGCGAGCACGGAGAGCGGCGCCGGGAGGAAGAGCTCGCTGAGCTTGCCCCACCGCACCAGGAGCTGCCACGCGAGCAGCAGCAGCAGCACGGAACCCAGCTTGCGGAGATGCGAGTGGCTCATATCGCTGCCGCCCGCTTGAACTCGTCACCGAGCTCGATGTCGAGCCGCTCCACGATGTCCGCTTCCGCCCTGCCGGTGAGGTGGCGCGGGCGGGGCAGCGACACGTCGATGATGCGCTTGACTCGACCCGGTGAGGCGGTCATCAGCACAATGCGGCTGCCGAGCAGGACGGCCTCGGTCAGGCTGTGGGTGACGTAGATAAAGGTTTTCCTGGTCTCGGCCCAGATCCGGAGCAGCTCGTCCTGGAGCACCCGCCGCGTCTGAGCATCCAGCGCCGCCAGCGGCTCGTCGAAGAGCAGGATCTTCGGATCGTTGGCGAGCGCGCGCGCCAGCGCCACACGCTGCCGCATTCCCCCCGACAGCTCGTGAGGGTAGCGGTGCTCGAAGCCCTTGAGGTTGACGAGCTCGATCAGCCGATGGGCGTTCGCGTCGCGCGCTGCGCGGCCCACGCCTCTGACCTCGGGGCCAAAGGACACATTGCCCAGGACGGTCCGCCAGGGGAAAAGCGCGTAGTCCTGGAAGACCATGCTGGTGCGCTTGCCGTTGCCGGCGCCGGCCGAGGGAAAGCGGATCTCGCCGGAAGACGGCGGCTCGAGCCCCGCGATGATCTGGAGCAGGGTGGACTTGCCGCAGCCCGAGGGTCCGAGCAGGATCAGCAGCTCGCCCTCGGCGACGTCGAGGCTTACCGACTCGAGCGCGACGTGGCGCTCCCCCGTACGCTCGATGCTCCAGACCTTGCCGACGTTCCGGAGCTCGAGGATCACGCGCGGCTACTCGAGGAAGGACAGGTCCACGACGCGCTCCATGGGCACTTTCTCCTTCACCCAGCCCATGGCGTGGAACCAGTCCTGCATCGCCGCCAGGTCCTGCACGCGCGGGCGCGCTCCGGGATCGACGTAAAACGGGATCGTCCCGCGCACGGTGTCGCTGGGCACCTTGATGTGCTTTGAGATGAATCCGGCGATCTCGAGGTCCTTGAGCCCGCGGGCGTTGTATTGCTTCACGCCCTGCACGTAGGCGTGGAGGAAGTCGCGGGCAACTTTGGGCCGGTCCTTCATGAACTTGCCCCCGTACATGATCACCGCGACCTGGAACGTGCTGACCGCTGGTACCTGCTCGCTCAGGAAGAGCCGGACGCCGACCTTCTGCTGCTCGGCCTGGGCGCCCCAAGGCTCGGGCGCGATCGCGGCGTCCACCGCCTTGCTGGCCAGCGCCTTGATCGCGTCGGGATAGCCCAGGTACACGACGTCGACGGCGTCGAAGCCGACCCCCTCGTGCTCGAGCATCTTCGCGAGGAGATAATCCAGGTTGATGCCCTTCGCACCGCTGGCGATCTTCATGCCCTTGAGGTCCTTGAGTGACTTCACGCGCCCCGACTCCACGAGGTCTTTCCGCACGATGATGGGGCAGAAGCTGTGCCCGGGGCGCGCCTGACCCTTGTCGGCCACGATCCGGAAGTCCATTCCGCCAGCGATGGCATTGAAGAGCCCGGCGGACGGCGTGCCGATGGCGACGTCGATCTGTCCGGTGGCCAGCGGGGCGATCATCTTCGCGCCCGAGGCGAACCGCTCGATGTCCACCGTGATGCCCTTTTCCTGGAAGAAGCCCTTCTCGATGGCGATGTAGAGACCGGCATTGGAGATCGAGGGCAGCTCGCCCATCTTGACCACTTCTGCGCCCGCCGCCGGAGCGGTCAGGACCGCCAGCAGAAGAGCCAGGCCGGCGATGGGGTCAGGTCTTGAAATACGACATTTCCTGCTCACCGTTGTCACTCGGAATCTCCCAGCGCGAACCAATTTTGTCACCAAATGTAGCAATTCAAGACCTGACCCCTCACAGGATCGATCGGCCGGCGTCCACCATGAGCGTGGCGCCCGTCATGAAGGACGATTCCCCGCAGGCGAGGAAGAGGATCGGATAGGCCACCTCGCGCGGCTCGGCCCAGCGTCCCAGCAGGTTGTCCTCGCTGCGACTCTGGCGGAGCTCGGCCTCGGAAACTCCGCGGCTCGCCGCGCGGCGGATATGATAGGGCGTGATCGTCCCGCCCGGGCACACCGCATTGACGCGCACGCCGTGTTTCGCCTCCTCGACCGCCAGCGCGCGCGTGAATCCAAGGATCGCCGCTTTGGTCGTGTCGTACTGGCCCATGCCCGCCCGCCCCATGACGCCGTACACCGACGAGAGGTTCACGATGGTGCCGCCGCGGGCGGCGCGGAGCAGCGGGAGCGCGGCCTTGCAGCAGTAGGCCGTCGCCAGGACGTTGACGCCGAGGATGTGCTCCCAGTCCTTGGCTTCGGCCTCGGCCAGCGGCGTGTAGACCCTGACGCCCGCGACATTGATCAGGCAGTCGAGCGCGCCGAAGCGCCTGGCGGTCTCGTCGACGACCCGCCGGGCCTCGGCCTCATGGGCCAGATCGGCCACCAGCGGCAGCACCTCGGCGCCGCGCACCGCTGCTGTGATGCCGCCCGCGGCCGTCTCGACCGCCGCGCGGTCGACATCCACTAACGCGATCCGGCCTCCTTCCTCGGCGAAGAGCCGGCCCGTCGCCTCGCCGATTCCACCGCCGCCACCCGTGATCAGGGCGACGCGGTCCGCCATCCGTCCCGGCATGCGCGAAGTCAGACGACGGTGAGCGACTGCCCGGGCCGGACGAGGATGCGCGCCTTGGCGCCCTCGACCCAGTCGGCGCTGGGCGGGAGCACGGCCGAGGCCGAGCGCACGAGGAAGGAAGCCCCATCGAGTCCCGGCGCGCGCGCGCCGCGCTCCTGCAGCGCGCGGGCCGCGCTCATCACTCGCTTGCGGACCTGGATGATGGCGGTGTCGCTGGTGCCGAGTCGCTCCTGCCTGCGGTCCACGATCAGTCCCTGGCTCTCCTGGATGGCCTGGTCCTGGACGCCGAACCCCGGGATGCCGCAGAACATCTGCGAGCGGTGCGCCTCCCAGTCCATGAAGTAGTCGTTGTCGCGGTTCGCCGCGGTGCGGATGTCGCCGTAGGGCTCGGAGGTCGCCGGCGCGAAGTTGCAGACGTGCGCGCCCTTGCCCGCGATTTGCAGCGCGACCTCCTCGGCGGTGAGCGGGCGCTCGGGGTGCCAGGTCACCATCCAGTTCACGACGTGCGCATCGTCCATGGGCACCCAGATGTGGGACTGGACGATCTTCTCCTCGAGATCGGTAGGCGGCATCGTGTGGAACGGCATCAGGAACTGGGTGATTCGCCAGTACCATTGGCCATCCGGCTGGGTGCGCCGTGCTCCGATGAGCACGCCATAGTCGGTGTCCACCACCTCGAAATGCGGGGCGCGGTCACCGGTCTGGACCGCCGCGCCCACGCCGAAGCTCACGCGATCCATGTCGCGGGTGATCGCGCTATTGGTGTGGTCGACCGGAGCGTGCAGGAACGAGATGTGGCTCGAGTCGATGCCGCCCTCGAGCGCCTGGAACCAGTTGCAATCCTGAACCCGCTTGGAAATGAAGACGTGGTCTTCGGGCAGGAGTGTCCACTCCAGATCCGGCAGCGGCGGGGCGCCCTCTGGCCCCATGTAGGCCCAGATCACCCCGCCGCGCTCGGCGCAGGGATATGCCGTGTGGCAGACCTTGGCGGCGAAGCTCGACTCCGCGGGCTCACTCGGCATGTCCACGCACTGCCCGTCCAGCCCGAACTTCCAGCCGTGATATGCGCAGCGCATGCCCGCCTCTTCCACGCGACCGAAGAACAGCGACGCCCCCCGGTGCGGGCAGAATTCACCGACGAGGCCGGGCGCACCGCCAGGCGTGCGATAAGCGATGAGCCGCTCGCCGAGGAGCTGGACCCGCTTGACGCGCCCGCCCGGGGAGAGCTCGCCGGACTGGAGCATGGGGATCCAGTAGCGCCTGACGAGATTCCCCATCGCCGTGCCCGGGCCCGAGCGTACGAGGAATTCGTTCTCTTCGTGGCTGAGCATCGATGAGCCCTCCTGACTCCGGTCAGCTCCCGTGGCAAAGGTAACAGCCCAGAGGCCCACCAATCAAGGCCGCTGCTCTCATACGGGCCAGGCTTCCCGGCGATAGCCCATGTCCCAGAACATCCACTCGTAGCGGCTCGTGGTGACGAAGTGGCGCTTCATGGCCTCGCGCTCCGGCGCCTGGAGCCGCGGCGCCAGGGTGTCGGCGCACTCGAGCACCGCGCGGACGATGCCGCCGAACTCGTCCGAGGCGTAGGTACCGATCCAGCGCGCGTAGAGCGGGTCCGGCGAGCCGCGGCGCTCGAGCTCCTTGCCCACTTCCCAGTAAATCCAGTAGCAGGGCAGCAGCGCCCCGACGGCCTCGTGGAATGGCGCGCCGTAGGCCACGGCGAGCAGATACGAGGTGTAGGCGAGATTGATCGGGGCCAGCGGCGTCGCGGCAACGTCCTCGGGAGCGAGGCCGAACTCCTTGAAAAAGCCCTCGTGCAGCGCGCGCTCCACCCTGAGCGCGCCCGCCGCGTGCTCGTTGAACATGATGATCCACTCGTCTCGTGGCGCCCGCGCTCCGGCCAGGGAGAGCGCGCGGGCGAAATCGCGGAGGTAGAGCGCGTCCTGGACCGCGTAGAAGCGGAAGGATTCGCGCGGCAGGGAGCCGTCGGTGAGGCCGGTGACGAAGGGATGGCGGAGGATCGCCGCGTAGATGGGCTCGATGGACTTCCAGAGCTCCCCCGTGAAGGCCATGGCGGGAGGATACTACAGGAGTCGATGTGATCCGGCCGGCGCTGGTTGCGCGAGAAGGGGTATGATGTGTCCATTGGAGCCGGAATGTTCCAGCCCAATCAGCGCGTGACGGTCGATCTCTCCGGCCTCGTCATCAAAGGCGTGGCCTTCAGCCAGAACGTCCAGAAGGCGATCGGCACCGTCCTGGAGCAGGTCTCCGCGGATCCGCCCGTCTACCGCGTGGAGCTGCTCTTCAGCTTCAAGGGCGTCAAGCGGGTCGAGGTCCCGGAATCGCGCATTCATCCCGGGTGAAGCGGGCCGGGCGACGCCGGGGCTGCGACCATCGGGCCCGCCGCGACATCTAATACGAGAGGAGGGACAGCCAACCATGACGCCGAATCTGGGCATCGCCGAATCGAATCGCGAACACATCGTCAAGATCCTCAACGACCTGCTGGCCGATGAATACGTCCTCTACACCAAGACGCGGAATTACCACTGGAACGTGGTGGGGCCGCAGTTCAATGACCTGCACAAGTTCTTCGAGGCGCAGTACGAGGAGCTGAACGTCTTCGTGGACGACGTAGCGGAGCGCGCCCGCCAGTTGGGCGGCCAGGCCTTGGGCACCCTGGCCGAGTTCACCCAGCACGCGCGAATCAGGGAGCACCCCGGCCAGTACCCGGCGGCGACCGCCATGCTCTCGAATCTGCTGGCCGACCACGAGGCCGTGATCCGCACGCTGCGCGGCGACCTGTCGACGGTGATGGACAAGTACGCGGATGCCGGCACGAATGACTTCCTCACCGGCCTGATGGAGAAGCACGAGAAGATGGCCTGGATGCTGCGGGCCTTCCTGGACGCGAAGGGTTAATCCGCTCTCGGGGCGGGGCCGGCGCCGAGCCGGCTCCGCACCGCGTCCCCGGCCTCTCCAACCCAGTCGGCGCCGTCCTTCAACTCGACCGCGACTGCGGTGGCGCTCCAGGGCTCCCATTGGGCGCGTGTTGACGGCGGGAAGAGAATCACCGACGGGGCGCCCACCGCCGCCGCCAGATGGCTCACTCCCGAATCGCTCCCGATATAGGCCGTCGCCCCGCGTAGAACTCCCGCCAGCAGCGGCAGCTCGGGCTCGATCAGGCGGAGCGCGTGGGCGCCAAGGACTGTCGCGAGCTCGCCGGCCGGCTCCGAGTCCGCAGGTCCCTGATGAATGAGGACTTCGACCACGCGACCGCGAGTGGCAGACTGAATCGCCTCGGCGAGGCGCGATACCGGCGGGCGCTTCCACACGGCTCCGGAGCCGGGATGGATCACGAGCAGTATCCGGTCGCTCCGGGCGCCCAGCTCCTCGAGCGCACGTCGCGCAGCGGCGCGCCAGGGCTCAGGCGGCTCGAGCGGCGCCGTCTGGACTTCGGCGCCCGGGAGCCCGAGCGTCTCGACCAGATGCCGCCACACGGTGATCGGCTCTCCCGGCTTGGGCGCGGGTGGCGCGATCACGCAGTCCTGAACGATTTCTCTCAGCCGCGCCGAATAGCGCTCGTCCTGAGAGCCGAACCA
>JBKPCB010000163.1:0-10372 GCA_046727155.1 Candidatus Methylomirabilota bacterium
GGGCGGACAGGAGCGTGCCCCGCAGTTGATGGCGAAATGGATGCGCGGGTCCGGCGGGATCAGAGCATGTGCCGCCCGCGGATCGTCGAAGGCGAAGGGGCGGAGGCCGGACAGGGGATTGGGCCGGTTCCCGCGGAGCACCCCATGCTCGATATCGTTCAGGGAGAAGATCTGGCCGTCGATGCTGCAGCTCGGCCGGTCGAAGAAATCCGGGATCTCCCAGACACTGTCACGGATCCCGAACTCCTGGATTCCGGCGATTACCAGATCGTTGTAGGCATTGATCCAGAATGCGAGCCGCGCGTGACGCCCGGCGTGCTCACCGCTGGCGAGGGGAAGGTTCCTGACAGGCACCCCATCAGTAAACCACAGGGCCTGTCCGCCTCATTGACAAATCAAGAAAACTTGATACGATCCGGCCATGGCGCCTCTCCCAGATAACAACTTCTCACAGGCCGCACGCCGGTTTCACGCTCTGGCCGACGAGACTCGGCTGAAGATCATCGAGCGACTGCGCGGCGGCGAGGAGTGCGTCTGCAACCTCACCGACATCCTCGACACCGGTCAGTCGCGCCTGTCGTTTCACCTCAAGACTCTCAAGGACGCGGGCCTCGTGCGGGACCGTCGCCAGGGACGCTGGATCTATTACTCGCTGGATGCCGACGCGATCGTCGAGCTGGAGCGCCTCGTGGCCGCCCTCAAGCCGCGGCATGGCGGGCTCGGAATCGCGTCACGGAGGATGTGATGGCGGAGCGTGACATCAAGGAGATGGTCAAGGACAAGTACGGCAAGGCGGCATTGCGCGTGACCAGCGCGGGCAGCTCGTGCTGCGGCTCGACTTCCTCGCGCGGCGAATGCGATCCCATCACGTCCAATCTCTACGCCGAGGGTGAGATCAGGGGCCTGCCGGCCGAAGCTGCCGCCGCCTCGCTTGGATGCGGCAACCCCACGGCGCTCGCCCAGCTCCGGCCGGGCGAGGTCGTGCTCGACCTGGGCTCGGGCGGCGGGATCGACGTCCTGCTCTCCGCTCGCCGCGTGGGACCCGCCGGCAAGGCCTACGGGCTCGACATGACCGACGAGATGCTGGCCCTGGCGCGGGAGAATCAGAAGAAGGCCGGTCTCGACAACGTGGAGTTCCTCAAAGGCGAGATCGAGAGCGTTCCACTCCCCGACAATGCGGTGGATGTCATCATCTCGAATTGTGTGATTAACCTCTCGGCGGACAAGGACCGCGTCCTGGCCGAGGCCTTCCGTGTGCTGAAGCCGGGCGGGCGATTCGCCGTCTCGGACGTGGTCGTGCGGGGCGAGGTGCCCCCGGCCATCCGGCGGAGCGTCGAGCTCTGGATCGGCTGCGTGGCGGGTGCGCTCGAGGAGCAGGAGTACCGGCTCAAACTGGCCAAAGCCGGCTTCGAGGCCATTGACGTGGAGCCGACCCGGATCTACCGGGTTGAGGATGCGCGCGAGTTCCTGGCCGGCTCGGGCATCGACGCCGACGCGATCGCGCCCGAGGTGGACGGCAAGTTCATGAGCGCCTTCGTTCGCGCTCGCAAGCCCGGCCGGGCGTGAGGAGTAGGCGGACGATCAGCGGCCGGCTGTCCCCCTGAAGACCGGACCCTGGACCACCATGCGACCTGCCATGGGCACCCGGGGCAAAGCATTCAGGGACAGCGTCACGTGCTCCACGCAGGTCAGGCAGTAGAAATCCAGCTCCAGTCCGTTGCGGGTGCGCATGTATTCCACGCCTTGGCCGCAGCGGGCGTGATAGATGGTTCCGTCTGATCCGATGTATACGGTTGAGATGGTCGGCGTCTCAGCGGACGGGGCTTCCAGACCCCGGGATCTCCGGCGTCCACTTTCCCGGCGTGAGCGGCTTGGGCTGATCGGCATCGTGAGCATCACGTCACCTCCTCCGGGGCGGTGCTCCCCCCGGTTCGAACCGTGTTCCGCTCGGTTGCTCCTACCTCTGCAACCTTTACTAAGCAAGATGCGTTCCAGGGACCTGTGGGTTCGGCCATCCCGGCCGGAATGTCGGGAATCCCCGGTGGGATGGTAAACTCACAACGCTGTCGTGAAGCGGAGTTAGCCTCTTGGAAGCGTCTAGGATCCCGGTGGGCCTCCCGGACTTCAAATCCGGCGTCCGGCTCTAGACAAGTCGGAGGTGGGTTCGACTCCCACACGCTTCCGCCACTCGGCATCAGGGGAGACGGTAAAAATGGCCAAGGGCAAGAAAGACCGGGCTGACAAGACCAAGCGGCTCAGCCGCCCGGGACGGCGCCGGCTGCAGTGGCTGGTCGGCGGCTCCGTGGCGGTAGTTGCGGCCGTTGTGGTCGGCTACTTCGCCTACCGGGCGGTGGCGGATCTTCCCGGCATGTCCTATCCGGATCTGGGCAATGCGCATATTCAAACGCTGGCCGAGCCGCACGCGGCCTATAACTCCGACCCGCCCACCTCGGGTCCGCATCTGCCGTACGTCGCGCCCTGGGGCATCCACACGGAGCCGATTCCGAAGGAGCTGCAGGTCCACAATCTCGAGGACGGCGGCGTCGTCGTTCAATACAACTGCTCGACAGGCTGCGCGGACCTCGTAGACAAGCTCAAGACCATCGTCCAACGCTACGAGCGGCAAGTCCTCCTGGCGCCCTATCCAGGGATGAAGACGCGGATCGCGCTCACAGCGTGGACCCGCCTCGACGCTTTCGACGAGTTCGATGAAGCGCGGGTCGTGAAATTCATCCGCGCCTACCGGGGCATCGACCATCACCGGGGGTAAAATGACGCCATGACGCCCGCGGCGCGCGGCTCCCTCGTCGTGCTGGCATTGTCCGCCGGCCTGGCGGCGCTCGGCGGCTGCTCGCGGCCATTCGTCTCGCCGATCGCGCCGCCGCCCTACCGGGACGAGGCGCCGGCTGCCTACGACGCCACCTGGCGGGCGCTCATCCGGGCGCTCGCCATGGAGAATGTGCCGCTGCGAACGGTGGCCAAGGACTCGGGCGTGATCTCGTCCGACGACTTCGTCTCCCCCATCGGCGTCTACGCCGACTGCGGCCGCCTGGGCGATGTGTCCATCGAGGGCGAGGCGCTCGTGGCCTTCACGTTGTTCGTCCAGGCTAATCGCAATGTCACCGAGATCCAGATCAATCCGAAGATGCAGACCCATGCCTACCGCCGCGGCGGCTCCGGCTCCCTCAAGACCGACCGGGTCTTTCAATGCGTATCCACCGGGCGCTGGGAAGCCAACCTCTTGGACTCCGTCCGGCGGCTGGTCAAGCCCTAGGAGCGCGGCCGTGGCCCCACGTCTGCCCGAGTTGATCAAGCGTGCGCGCCGCTTGGCGCGCGAGCGGGATCGTCTGGTCCAGGAGCTCGCGCACGAATGGTCCGTCGCGCTCCGCGGTCAGGGTTTTTCGCCCCGGGACCTGGACGAGCTTTGGGCGGGGCTCACCGAGGAGGCCGTGCGCCGGCTGCTGCGGGCCGCCGAGCCGCGCGCCGGTTCCGAGGCCATCCGGCGTGAAGCCAATGAAGTCATCGCGCGCGTCAAGGAGCGCGTGGAGACCGAGCTTGCCGCGGGCGGGTAAGGGCAAAGCCGGAAACGCGGCTGCGATGCAGGCGGCCCTGCGCGCGCTGCCGTCCGTGGACGTGCTGCTGGGCGCGCTCGCAGCCGATCCCGCGCTGCGCGGCATTCCCCGCCGTCGGCTGACCGAGACCGTGCGGGAGGTGTTGGCGGGAGAGCGCCGTCGGCTCCTGGAAGCGGGCGGGACCCCGCCCGCCGGCATCGACGCGCTGAGCCGTGGGATCGTGGCCCATCTCACCAAGGGCGGGGTCTTCTCCCTTGCTCCGGTGATCAATGCCACCGGCGTGGTGCTGCACACCAACCTGGGCCGCGCGCTCCTGTCCCCGCTGGCCCAGGAGCGGCTGCTCCGGGCTTCGGCCGCTTACACCAATCTCGAGATGGACCTGGCGCGCAAGGAGCGCGGGTCGCGCTACGCGCACGTGGAGGGGCTCCTGCGCCGGCTGACCGGGGCGCCGGCGTCGCTGGTCGTCAACAACAATGCCGCCGCCGTCCTGCTGGCGCTGGAGAGCCTGGCCCGCGGCAAGGAAGTCATCGTCTCGCGCGGTGAGCTCATCGAGATCGGCGGCGAGTTCAGGATCCCGGACATCATGCGGCGCTCGGGCGCCGTCCTGCGCGAGGTGGGGACGACCAACCGCACCCACCTCAAAGACTACGCCAATGCCATCGGGCCCGAGACCGCGCTCATCCTCAAGGTCCATACCTCGAACTACCGCGTCGTGGGCTTCACCGCGGCCGTCTCCTCCAAGGAGTTGGTGGATCTGGGCCGCGCACGGGGCGTGACTGTGATGGAGGACCTTGGATCGGGCTGTTTCGTCGATCTCACGCGCTACGGCTTCCCCCACGAGCCGACGGTGCCCGAGGTGGTGGCGGCGGGCGTGGACCTCGTGTCGTTCTCGGGCGACAAGCTCCTGGGCGGTCCGCAGTCGGGCATCGTCGTCGGCCGCGCCGATCTGATCGACACGCTCGCCCACAATCCACTCAACCGCGCGCTTCGAATCGACAAGTTCACGGTGGCCGCGCTCGAGGCCACGCTCTACGCCTATGAATCCGGCAATGCCATCGAGACCATTCCGACCCTCCGCATGCTGACCGAGCCCCTCGGTGGCATCCGGCGTCGCGCGCGGCGGCTCTTGCGGCTGCTGCCCGCCGACGCCCAGCGCGCGTTGGGCGCCGCGGTGATCGAGGCGACTTCCCAGGTGGGTGGCGGCGCGCTGCCGACGGTCGAGCTGCCCACGGCGGCCTTGACGCTCGGCGCTCCCTCGCAGCCGGCCGAAGATCTGGACGCCCGCCTGCGCGCCGGACAGCCGCCGGTGCTGGGCCGGCTGCTCGACGATCGCCTGCTGCTCGACTGCCGCACCGTCCTGCCCGGCGACGTCGCGACTCTCGCGCAGCTCATTACCACGCTCGCATGAAGCATGTGGTGGTAGGAACGGCCGGGCATATCGACCACGGCAAGACCTCGCTCGTCAAGGCGCTCACCGGCACCGACACCGACCGCCTGCCGGAGGAAAAGGCGCGCGGCATCACCATCGACCTCGGCTTCGCCTTTCTCGAAGAGCCGGACGGGCTCGTCATCGAGATCGTAGACGTGCCGGGCCACGAGCGCTTTGTCAAGAACATGCTGGCGGGCGTCGGCGGGATCGACCTGGCGCTGCTCGTCATCGCCGCCGATGAGGGCATCATGCCCCAGACGCGCGAGCACCTGGCCATTTGCCAGCTCCTCCGCATCAAGTCGGGAATGGTGGCGCTGACCAAGGCCGACTTGGCCGAGCCGGACTGGATCGAGCTGGTGCGCGACGACGTGGCCAATCTGGTTCGGGACACCTTCCTCTCCGGCTGCCCCATCGTGCCGGTGTCGGTGAAGACGGGCGCCGGCCTCGGCGACCTGCGGCGGGCCCTGGCGGATCTGGCCCGCGCCGTGCCGGCCAAAGCCACGGACCAGACGGCGCGGCTCCCGATCGACCGCGTCTTCACCGTGAAGGGCTTCGGCACCGTGGTCACCGGCACGCTCACCGCCGGTACCGTCGCTGTGGATGACAAGGTCGAGGTGTACCCGCGCGGTGTCCAGTCGAAGGTCCGCGGGCTACAGGTCCACGGCAAGGCAGTCGAGCGCTCGGCGGCCGGTCAGCGGACCGCGGTGAATCTGCAGGCCGTCGAGCGCGCCGCCATCGAGCGCGGCGACGTGCTGGCGCCACCCGGGACCCTCGTGCCGACCCTGCTCGCCGACGCCACGCTCGAGCTGCTTCCCGACGCCCCGCGGCCGCTCAAGGCGCGCGACCGCGTGCGCTTCCACGTGGGAACCCAGGAGGTGATGGCGCGGGTGCTCCTGGTGGACCGCGCCGGGCTCGAGCCGGGCCAGGTCTCCTACGGCCGCTTCCGGCTCGAGGCGCCGGTGGTGGCGCTGCCCGGCGACCGCTTCGTCATCCGCTCCTACTCGCCCATCGTCACCATCGGCGGCGGCACGCTTCTCGACATCGCGCCGCCGCGATTCAAGCGAAAGGCGCCGGCCCTGCTTGCCCATCTCGCGCTGCTCGAAACGGGCGCACCCACCGAGGTGCTCGAAGAGCATCTCAAGCAGGCGGGCCCGGCCGGTGCCCGCGCCGCCGATCTCCGCGCGCGCACGGCCTACGGGCCCGAGCGCCTCAAGACCCTCCTCCAGGAGCTCGTGCAGGCTGGGGCGATCGTCGCCGTGGATCGCGAGTGGTATCTCCATCGCGAGGCCAATGAGCGGCTCCGCTCCCAGACCCTCACACTGCTGGGAGCCTTCCACGCCGAGAATCCGCTGCGGACCGGCATCTCGCGCGAGGAGCTCCGCAGCCGGGCCGGCAATGCCCAGGAGCGCGTCTTCGCCCAGCTCCTGGCAAGCCTGGAAGCCGAGGGCCTGGTCAGGAGCGAGAAGGACCAGGTCCGCCTCGCCTCCCATGAGATCCGGCTGAGCGCCGAGCAGGAGCGGATCGTCAAAGGCCTGGAAGCCGACTTCCTCAAGGCGGGCGCGGCCCCGCCGAGCCCCGAGGAAGCGCTCGGGCGGCTCGGAGTGCGGGGGACAGAAAAGCACGAGCTCTTCCAGCTCCTGGTCTCAGACCGGCGGCTGCTTCGGGTCAAGGAGTCGCTCTATTTCCACGCGGAGGCGCTCCGAGCCATCCAGGACAAGATCGTCGCGCACCTGCGGGAGAAGAAGGACATCGGGCCGGGCGACGTGAAGGAACTGCTGGGCATCAGCCGCAAGTACGCCATCCCGCTGATGGAATACTTCGATGCCCAGCGGGTGACGGTGCGCCAGGGCGAGCGGAGAGTGCTGCGGGGGAGCCCGTAAGCGGGGCTCGGGGGCATCCCCGACCCCGGCGCCCGACGCCCCGTGCGGCGTTGACAAGCCCTGGGGGCACGCGTAGTGTTAGGGCGCCCGGGAGAATGAAAGGAGTCCCACCATGTTCGGTTTGGGGTACCAGGAACTACTGCTGATTCTCGTCATCGTTCTGATCCTGTTCGGCGCTCAGCGTCTTCCAGATCTCGCCCGCTCGCTCGGCTCCAGTGTCAAAGAGTTCAAGAAGGGCATCAACGAGGTATCGAAGGACGAGTCGACGTCGGCAGCCAAGAAAGACGACGAGAAGAAGGCGTAACCCGCTCCGCCCCCCGCACCCGACGCGTCCGGCTCCTACATGCCTCCCGAACGCTACGCAGTCGGTATCGATCTGGGAGGCAGCAAGTTGCGCGCCGGCCTTCTTTCCGAGAGCGGGCAGCTGGCGGGGCGCATCGAGATCCAGACCGAAGCCTGGAAGGGCCCGGCCAGCGTCCTCGCCAATCTCAAACGTCTCGTCACCCAGCTCTTGGATTCCACCGACCGCTCCCGCGTGGCCGGCATCGGCATCGCGGCGGCCGGCCAGATCCACCCCAAGACCCACGCCGTCGTCTATGCTCCCAACCTCGACTGGCACGACGTCCCGCTGCGCGAAGAGATCGAGTCCGCGTTCGGGCTGCCGACGTATGTGGAGAACGACGTCCGCGCCGCAGCTTGGGGCGAGTACCGCTTCGGGGTCGGGCGGGGCACGCAGAGCCTCATCGCCGTCTTCGTCGGCACGGGCGTGGGTTCGGGCGCCGTCATGGACGGTCTGCTGCTGCACGGGTTCAATAATGTCGCGGGCGAGCTCGGCCACACTCAGGTCGTGAAGGACGGACTGCCCTGCGGCTGCGGCCAGCGAGGTTGCGTCGAGGCGTATGCGTCGGGCAGCGGATTCGTCCGCCGACTGGAGGCTGCGCTGGGCGCCGGCGTCAAGACGTCGCTGGCCGAAGCCACCGGGGGCGAGCCGGCGCGCCTCACCGCCGGGCTCGTCGCCCGCGAGGCGGCCCATGGCGACGCTTTCGCGCGGGAGATCTGGGTCGAAGCCGAGCAGTACCTCGGCATGGCGCTGGCCAATTACGTGACCCTGCTGAATCCCGAGCTGCTCGTGCTGGGCGGTGGCGACATGATCACCGTGCCCGCTCTCGCCGACGCGCTGGCCGAGCGGATACGCGCCCTGACGACGGTGTTGGCGCGCGGCGTGCGCGTGGAGCGGGCGGCCCTGGGTGATTCGGCCGGCATCTTCGGGGCGGCGGACAGGGTCTGGGTGGGCCCGTGACGACGGCCGGCTGGCGCTCGGCGCTGACGGCCGGCTGGACGTGGACGGCCGCGCGGTGTGCGCCTCACGCCGACACGGCCGCGGCCCTGGCCCTGGCGTCGCTCACCCTCGTCTCGCGCTGGCCGTACCGCGCGCGCATGCTCTACAACTGGGACGCGGTGCAGTTCGCGCTGGCGCTGCGCGAATTCGACATCGCGAAGCACCAGCCGCATCCGCCCGGCTATCTCTTCTATGTGGGGCTGGGCCGTCTGCTCTACTTCACGACGGGCGACGCGACCCTGGCCTACGTCGCCCTCGCCATGTTCTTCAGCGCCGGGACGACATTCGTCGTCTACTGGCTGGCCAAGCGCCTGTACGACCGCGGCACGGCCCTGGCGGCGGCGGCCCTGCTCGCTGTGAGCCCGCTCTTCTGGTTCTACGGATCGGTCGGATTGACGTATGCCGGTGAGGCCTTCGGCGCCTCGGTGGTCGCGTGGTTCGCTTATGGCGCCCTGACGGGAAGCCCTCGCCACCTCTACTGGGGGGCGCTGGTCCTGGGGCTGGTGGGCGGCATGCGCCAGTCGGTGCTCGTATTGCTCTTCCCGCTCTGGCTCGGTTGCGCCCTGCTGGGCGTGCGCTCGCTGAGGCGGCTGGCCCTGGCTGCCGGCATCCTCGCCGCCTCGGTGCTGTCCTGGCTCCTGCCCATGCTCTGGCTCACGGGCGGTCTCGACGCCTATCTCAGCGCTTCGAGTCAGCTCTACGCTTCCGTGGTGCTGCGCACCTCCGTGCTTGAGGCGCCACTCGATATCGTCTTTGCCCAATCGCGCTATCTGGTGGAGTCGGTGATCGTCGGGCTGGGTCCGCTGGCGCTGGCGCTGTTGGCGCTGCCGTATTCGATCCGGCGCGCCGGGTGGCGAAGCCGCGAGTGGTTCCTGCTCGCCTGGATCGTCCCGCCCGCCGCCTTCTACGCGCTCGTTCACTTCGGCCAGGCGGGCTACGTGCTGACCTTCCTGCCGGCGCTCGTGATCCTGCTGGCGCGGGCGCTCATCGAGGCGGTTGCCGCCGGCACCGAGCGCCTCCGGCGGCCGAACTGGCGGTGGGCGCTGACGACTGCAGCCCTGGTGCCGCTCGTGCTCATCAATACCGGCTTCTTCGTCAGCGCCCGGCCGATCCGGCGCGAATTCGACAATCGCCCGGGCGACGCCTGGATCTGGCGGGCCAGAGACGAGCTGCACGACTGGATCCTGAGCCGCACGGCGGCGGCTCTCCGCGAGCACGAGGCGGTGATCCGCACCTATGTTGACACGATCCGCGTGGTCTACGACCCGTCGGACACGGTGCTGGTCACCGAGATCGGCAACCCGCGGTCCTACCCCTGGCTTCGGCACGCGATGTACTACCTGCCCGAGTACCGGATCTATCAGGTGCAGCTGGGAGAGCTGCCGCGCGGCTTCTATGCGCCCCAAGGCGCCGCCACCATGATCCTCACTCCCGGCTCGCGCATCGTGGTGCCCCGCCGGATGAAGCAGCTCGTCTGGTTCGTGGACCACTGGGATCCGATCGAGCCGCGACCCCGAGGCCTTCGCGAGGTCGAGCTGCCCTACGGCCGCTACCTTTACGTCCTGCCGCTGATCGGGAAGCGCGCGGAGTACGCCGGCTACATCTTCGACCGCGATCGGAAGTGAGATTGCGACCGGCGCCCGGCGCCGTCTGGATCTCGGCCGCGCTCGCCCTGGCTCTGGCTGTGTTCCTCGTCCGCGAGCGGCAGATCGCGGGCCCGCTCGGGCTCAGTGGCTTTCCGCTCGATGACCCCTGGATCCACTTCCAATTTGCGCGCAACTTGGCCGAGGGATATGGCTTTGCGTACAACCCGGGCGTGCCCGTGGCGGGCTCGACGGCGCCGCTCTGGACCGTGCTCCTCGCGGCGGCCTTTGCGCTCTTCGGCAGCCACCCCGTCCTGGCCAAGGCCATCGGGATAGCCGCGGCCCTGGCGACGGCGCTGCTGGCCCGCCAGCTGGCGTCGACCTGGACGGGCATTCCGGCGCTCGGCCTGCTGGCCGGAGTGATGACGGCGCTCGCCGCGCCGCTTGTCTGGGGAGCCCTGTCGGGGATGGAGGTGGCGCTGGCCGCGCTGCTCGTCACGGCGGCGCTGCTGGCTCACACGGCCGAGCGCGAATGGCTGACCGCGCTGCTGCTGGGCTTTTCCGCGCTC
>JBKPCB010000164.1:0-5006 GCA_046727155.1 Candidatus Methylomirabilota bacterium
GCGTGGCGGGCGTCGCGCTGTTCTACGTATTGAGCGCCCAGTGGATCCTCTTTCAGAACGTGGCGCTGCGCGAGGCGCGGGACCTGCGCCAGTTCGACGTCGCTGGGCAGATCCGCTGGCAGACGCATGTGGGCCTGTCAGTGCTCTGGACGCTCTACGCGGCCGCCGCGCTCGGCTGGGGATTCATCCGCTCGGCGCCGGCCATCCGCTACGCGGCGCTGCTGCTGTTCGGGATCACCGTGGGCAAGGTGTTCGTCTTCGACATCGCGGCGGTGAAGACGGTGTACCGCATCCTGTCCTTCCTCGTCCTGGCCGTCGTGCTCCTCGGCGTCTCCGCGCTCTATCAAAAGGTGCGCAAGCCCGCCGCCTGACTTCCCTCGGCGAGGCGCTTCAGATCCAGCGTGTTGTTAGGCGCGCTCATGATGGACGACATTGAATTGTTCATCCTCTGATGGAGGCTGAAAGTACACAGTGATGGCTTCGAACTCCGCATCCGTCGTCCAAGGAGTGCCAAGAGGTAGGCCCTTACTTCGTTCCTTGAGCTGCCCTTTGCACAATGCGTCTGGTGCGTCTACAAAGTGCAACTCATGCTCAACATTTGCACGCTCGAATATTCCGCGGAACCACGCACGCTGCGCCTTTGTATTGGCAGGAAAGTCGAGTACGACGGAAATGCCTTTCGACAGGAGAGCGCAGATATGTGGCGCAAGCGCATTCCTCAATCGGGAAGAGTACTTGGCGAATCCGGGCATATCAGTGATCTCGCCAGGAAACAGGGCATCCAAGAACTCGTCCTGTACAAGGAGAATGGCATTTTCACGCTCGGCCGAACCTCTCGCGAGAGTGGATTTTCCTGACGCCATCTTGCCGCACAAGAAAATCAACCTCGCTGAGGTGCTCATGTTTTGAATGCGTAACGCCGTCTGTCTTGAACTACGTTATCCGATAACGCTCATCTGTATGGATCACACGGGAACGCGAGGGCCCGCTCCGGCGCGTCGGTGCGCCAGTTGAAGGCGGCGGTCACTTCTTTCCCGCGAGCTCTTTTCTTGCTAGCGCGGCGCCGGCGGCCAGCGAGCGGACCTTCTGGTTGCACATATAGCGCGGCGACCAGCCGAAGCCGCAGTCGGGATTGACGTAGAGCTTCTCGGGCCGGCAGACCGCCAGCACGCGCCTGATGCGCGCGGCCACGTCTTCTGCGGTTTCAGGATAGAAGCCCTTGACGTCGATGATCCCCGCGCCGAGCTCCCGATCCTGGCCGTATTCCTTCCAGAGATCGAGCTCCGAGAACTCGCGCCCCGCGAATTCCAGGACGAATTGATTCGCGCGGGCCTTGAGCAGCCCCGGGAAGTAGGGGCGGTAGCTCCGGTCGAAGCGCGAGCGACCGAAGCGGTTGCCGAAGCAGACGTGGAAGCCGAGCTTGGCCTTGACGCCCTCGGTGGCCAAATTATAGAGCCGCGCCATCTCTTCGCCGGAGACATTGCCGCGCGCCGGCTCGTCGAGCTGGATGAAGTCGGCGCCGGCGGCCACCAGGCCCTTGAGCTCCTCATTGATGACTTCGGCGAAGCGCTCGGCCACGTCCACCACGCTCTTGTACATCTTGCCCGGGTGGATGCGGGAGCCGAAGGTGAGCGGGCCGGCGCAGGTGGCCTTGGTGCGGCGGACGGTATGGGCCTTGAGGTACTCGAACTCCTTGACGATGCCGAGCCCAGCCGACGGCGTCTCGATGCGGCCCACGGCCTCGTAGCGCGTCTGCTGGTCGTAGCCCCAGGGCCCGGCCTTGCGCCGCACCGGCAGCGCCTCGATGCCCTTGATGATGGCGTAATAGGAATCCACGTAGCCGTCGAGCCGGCGGACCTCGCCGTCGGTGATGATGTCGAGGCCGGCTCGCTCCATGTCGCGGATGGCCGTGTCGGCGGCGTCGTCGAACATCTCCTCGAGGTCGGCGGGGCCGTACTGGCCGGCCTCGTACGCCTTGACGGTGGCGAACCACCAGCCGGGCTTGCCGTGCGAGCCCACGACGGTGGAGGGAATCAGGGGGAGATCGGCCATCAGGGAGTTCCTCCTATTACGCGGAGCACCGCCGGGTCGGCGTGGACGGCGTCGGGGCGGCCCGCGAAGATGATCTCGCCGCGCTCGATGACGTATAGCCGCGTGGCGAACTCGGGCACATGGTGGATATTGGACTCGGCCATGAGAATGGAATGCCCGAGTTTGGTGATCTCCGCAATCCCCTCGCTCACCGTGGGGATGATGGCCGGGGACAGCCCCTCGAAGGGCTCGTCCAGCAGGAGCATGTCCGGATCCAGCGCCAGCGCGCGGGCGATGGAAAGCATCTTCCGCTCGCCGCCCGACATCTGCGGGCCCTTACGCGCCATGTAGTGGCGGAGGACGGGGAAGACCTGGTAGGCGCGCTCGATCCGCTCGGCGGCGGGCCGGCCGTCGGTGCGCATCCACGTGGCGATCTCGATGTTCTCGGCCACCGTGAGGTCGGGGAAGATGGCGCTGTCCTCGGGCGCGAAGCCCAGCCCCAGCAGCGCGATCTCAAACGTGCGGCGGCCCTGGATGGCGACGCCGCGGAACGCGATGCTGCCGGCGCGCGGCCGGAGGTAGCCCATGATGGAGCGCAGGGTGGTGGTCTTGCCCGCGCCATTGCGCCCCACGAGGCAGACCACCTCGCGCTCGCCCACCTCGAGGGACACGCGCCGGAGGATGTGGCTGGCCTGGATGAAGACGTCGAGGTCCCGAACGCTGAGCATCGCGCTCATCCCCGCCCCCGCTTGCGGCCGATCACCGTGTCCACCACTTGCGCATCGGCCTTGATCGCCGCCGGCGTCGCGTCGGCCAGTACCTTGCCCTGGTGCAGCGCGATGATGCGGTCCGAGTAGCCGAAGACGATGTCCATGTCGTGCTCGACCTGGATGATGGCGCGCAGGCCGACGCGCTTGGACGCCGCGACGAGAATCTCCATGATCGCGGTCTTGTCGGCGGTGCTCACGCCGCTGGTGGGCTCGTCGAGCAGGATGATCTCGGGGCGCAGCGCGAAGGCCGAAGCCACGTCGAGCAGCTTCTTGTCGCCCTGGGGCAGCTGGCGCGCCGGGGCGTGGCGCTTGTCGGCCAGGCCGAAGAGCTCCGCCACCTCGAGCGCGCCCGCCTGGACCTCGCGGTCGCCGGCCAGCGAAGCGAAGAGCCGGGTGCCGCGGCCGAGCCGCGAGACCACCGCGGCCTGGAGCGTCTCGAGCACGGTGAGGTCGGGAAAAATCTGGACGAGCTGGAAGCTCCGCGCCATCCCGAGGCGGGCCAGGGCGACGGGGCCGATGCCGCCGATGTCGCGCTCCTTGAATCGCACCGTGCCGGCGCTCGGGCGCAGCGCGCCGGTGAGCACATTGATGAGGGTAGACTTGCCGGCGCCGTTGGGGCCGATGATCGAGACGAATTCGCCGTCTTTGACGGACAGGCTGACGCCGGCGAGGGCGCGGAAGCCGCCGTAGAACTTGGTCACGTCCCGGGCTTCGAGGATCATCGGGCCCCCGGAATCACGCGCGGAAGACCTCGGCCGGGCGCCGGCGGCTCAGCAGGCCCATCAGGCCGGCAGGCGCGAAGATCACGATGAACGCCAGGATGGCGCCGAAGACGAGCCGCCAGTAGGGGAAGGTCGACATCACCCGGTCCTGGAGGAAGATGAAGACGAAGGCGCCGAGCACCGGGCCGAAGAAATTGGCGAAGCCGCCCAGCAGCACCATGAAGACCAGGTTGCCCGAGCTGGTCCAGTAGGCGAGCGTCGGGTCCACATTGCCCGTGGGCGGTCCGAGCAGCGCGCCGCCCACGGCGCCGAACACGCCCGAGATCACGAAGGCGTACCAGCGGTAACGCGTGACGCTCACGCCCAGGCTCTCGGCCTTGGCGGGATTGTCGCGGATCGTCCGCAGGCAGAGGCCGAAGGGCGAGCGCACGATGCGCCACATGACGAGGGCCGCGATGACGAGGACGGCCAGCGAGTAGTAGTAGTACGGCCCGGCCAGGTAATCGGTCTTGGGCATGGCGTCCAGGCTCAGGCCGAGCAGGCTCGGACGCAGCACGCGCATGCCTTCGTCGCCGCCCGTGAGCCGGTAGAACTTGAGCAGGAAGGTATAGAAGACCATCCCGAAGGCCAGCGTCAGCATGCCGAAATAGATCTTCACATAGCGCACGCACAGGGCGCCGACCAGGGCCGCGACCGCGGCGCCGAGCGCGGCGGCCGCCAGCAGCATGACCTCGAGCGAGCGCACGGTCGTGTGGGCGGTGAGGAAGGCGCCCGCGTAGGCGCCGACGCCGATGAAGAGCGCGTGGCCGAAGGAGACGAGCCCGGTGTAACCGAAGAGCAGATTGACCCCCAGCAGCACCACCGCCAGGGCCATGAACGGCAGCATGAGCAGCACGTAATAGGTCGGCGCCAGGAGGGGCAGGAGCGCGATGCTCAGGAGCACCGCCGCCAGGACCACGCCCCGTGTCGCCGAGCCGCTCTGCCTCATACCGCGGCGGCGCCGAAGAGGCCGCGGGGCCGAAGGATCAGCACCGCGATCACGATCAGGTAGATCAGCAGCATCTCGAGCTCGGGGTACACCGAGATCGCGACGGAGCGGAGCACGCCCACCACGAGCGCCCCCACGACGGCGCCCCGCATGCTGCCGAGCCCGCCGATCACCACCACGGCGAAGGCCTCCACGATCAGCTCGATGCCCATTTCGCTCATGGCGGCGGTGGCCGGGATGACGAGGGCGCCGCCCAAAGTCCCGAGGGCCGTGCCCAGAGTGAAGACCTTGGCATAGACCCGGCGCATGTCCACGCCCAGGGCCTCGGCCATCTCGCGATTGTCCGCGGTGGCCCGCATGATGCGGCCAAAGGCCGTGCGCGTGAGCAGCCAGCCCAGCCCGGCCGCGATGACGAGGCTCGCGGCGATGACGACGAGGTTGTAGACGGGCACGGTGGCGCCGAGCAGCCGCGCCTGGCCGTAGGTGAGGTAGTAG
>JBKPCB010000165.1:0-6506 GCA_046727155.1 Candidatus Methylomirabilota bacterium
GCCCAAAGGAGTCCGCGAATGACCCACCACCGACTCGTGTCGCTGCTACTGGCCCTCGCGATGGCCCTCCTCGCGGTCGAGGCGCGCGCGCAGGATCCGCGCCTGGAGGCCGCCCGGAAGGAGGGCAAGGTGGTCTGGTACACCTCCCTTGCCCTCTCCAGCTCGGAAAAGGTCGCCAAGCTCTTCGAGGCGGCGTATCCCGGGATCAAGGTGGAGGTGCACCGCACCGGCTCACACCGCATCCTCCAGCGCGTCATGCAGGAGCTCGGGGCCAATATCAAGAACGTGGACGTGGTCCACACCTCCGACGCCGGCCACTACGTGTTCTTCAAAGAGAAGAAGCTCCTGATGAAGTACACGCCTGCCGGCGTCGAGAGCTTTCCGGCCTCCTTCAAGGACAAGGACGGCTACCATTACGCCCTTCGCGCCACCGTGAACGTCATCGCCTACAATTCGAAGATCATTCCGGCCGCGGAGGCGCCCCGGACCTGGAAAGACCTGCTCGACCCGAAATGGAAGGGCAAGCTCGTCACGGCGCATCCGGGTTACAGCGGCGTCATCTCGACCCACGTGCTGGCGCTCGTGCACCTCTACGGCTGGGACTACTACAAGCAGCTCGCCCAGAACCGGCTCATGCTGGTCCAGTCCGCGGTGGATCCCTCGGGCGTCGTCGCCTCCGGCGAGCGGCCCGTCGCGGTGAACGGCGGCGACTACACGTTCTACCAGATCAAGCTGAAGGGCAACCCGGTCGAGGTCGTGTACCCGAAGGAAGGCGTCCCGCTCGTCGTCTCCCCCACCGCCATCACCAGCTTCGCGCCGCATCCGAACGCGGCCAAGTTGTTCACAGACTTCATCTTCAGCCGCGGCACCCAGCAGGTGCTGGCGGACAGCGAAGGGCTCTACACGGGACATCCCGAGGTGAAGTATCCGGCCGATCGGCCGAAGCTCGGCGAGCTGAAGCTCCTCCAGGTCGATCCGGAGGAGCTGGAAAAGCGCAACGAGGAGATCAAGATGCGCTTCGTCGAGTTCTTCGGGGCCTGATCCCGAAACCATGGTTCACGAGGCGGCGGCCCGGTCTCGTCCCTCGCGCCTCGAAGGGCTGGACCGCTCCGCCCCCGTATGGGTGATCACGGCGGCCGCGCTCGGGCTGCTAATCCTCCTCCCGCTGGGCTGGCTCGGCTACATGAGCGTGAGCGGCGAGCGCGGTCTCACGCTGGCTCACTATGCCCGCGTCTTCACCGATCCCCAGCTCCAAAAGGCCCTCTGGAACACCCTGGTGCTCGCCTTCTGGTCCGGGCTGGCGGCGCTCGCCATCGGCGCGCCCATGGCCTGGCTCTCGGCCCGCACCGACCTGCCTTGCTCCCGCGTGATCCGGAGCCTGATCATGGCGTCCTTCGTGACGCCGCCATTCCTTGGCGCCTTCGCGTGGGTGATGCTCGCAGGCCCGAACGCGGGTTACCTCAACAAGCTCTACCGCGATCTCACCGGCGCCGAGGCGCCGCTCTTCAACATCTTCTCCATGACCGGCCTGGTCTTCGTCGTGGCGATCTACACCTTCCCGTACGTCTACATCATGATCGCCAATACCCTCGGGCTCATCGCCTCCGATCTCGAGGAGGCCGCCGCCATCCTGGGCGCCAGCCGTCTCCGCGTGGCGCTCACCATCACGCTGCCGATGGTGACTCCTGCCGTCCTGAGCGGCTTCATCCTGGCCGTCCTGCAGGCGCTGGCGCTCTTCGGCTCCCCCGCGATCCTCGCGCTCCCCGCGGGCTTTCACACGATTACGACGCAGGTCTGGGCGCTCTTCCAATACCCGCCCAAGGTCGAGATGGCGGCGGCCTTCTCCGTTCCGCTTCTCCTGGCCACCGCGCTGCTCCTCCTCGTCCAGAAAAAGCTTCTGGGCCGCCGTGGCTATGCGTCCGTGGGGGGCAAGGGCGCGCAGCGCCGACCGATTCCGCTCGGTCCCTGGCGGTATCCCGCGCTCCTGGGCTGCCTCGCGGTTCTTGCCTGCGCCGTGTTCCTGCCGTATGGAATCCTGGCCAAGGCCGCCTTCTCGCGCGCCTGGGCCCAGCCGCTCACCTGGGAGAACTTCACGCTGGCGAACTGGTCGTTCACGTTTCTCTACAGCTCCACCCAGAGCGCCATCCTCAACACGCTCGAGTTGGGCGTGCTCACCGCCTGCGTCGGGGCCGGGCTTGCCGCGCTGCTCGCGTACATCACCACCCGCAAGATCATCGTGGGCCATCAGCTCCTGGGCTTCCTCGCGCTGGCGCCCGTCGTCATCCCGGGCGTCGTGCTGGCCGTGGCGCTCTTCATCGCCTACACGCGCCCGCCGTTCCTGCTCTACGGCACGCTCTGGATCCTCTTCGTCGCCTATCTGACCAAGGAGATGCCGGTCGGCTACTCCCAGTCCGACGCCACGTTCCGCGGCATCCATCCCGAGCTGGAGGAAGCGGGCCGGAACCTGGGCGCGGGCCGCCTGCGCGTGCTCCGCGAGATCACTGCGCCGCTCGCGAAGAGCGGCATCATCGCCACGTGGTGCTTCATCTTCATCGGCGTCATCCGCGAGCTGTCGGCATCCATCATCCTCTTCACACCCAATACCAAGGTCATGTCGGTGGTGATATTCGATCTCAAGGAGGAAGGCCAGTTCGGCGCCATCGCCGTCCTCGGACTCTTCATGCTGGTGATGACGTTCGCCACCGTCGTCCTGATGCAGACCCTGCTCGGTCGCGACGTCTTCACGCCGAGGCAGTCGGGGAACGTCTCGCCCTAGCCGCCATGCCCGGGGTCACGATCAAGGGCCTGACCAAGCGCTACGGCGATGTCGCCGCCGTCGAGGGGCTCGACCTGCGTGTCCAGCCCGGCGAGCTGGTGGCGCTTCTCGGACCGTCGGGCTGCGGCAAGACCACGACGCTGCGGCTCGTGGCGGGGTTTCTCAAGCCCGAAGCCGGAGAGATTTGGGTTGGCGAGCGCTGCCTCTCGTCGCCGGCGACGGTGATCCCGCCGGAGCGGCGCCGGATGGCGATGATCTTCCAGAGCTATGCGCTCTGGCCGCACATGACGGTGGCCCAGAACATTGCCTATGGGCTGCGGTTCAACGGCGTACCGAAGGGCGACAGGGAGCGGCGTGTCGCGGAGATGCTGAAGGCGGTTCAGCTCGAGGGCTACGGGTCCCGCTATCCCGGAGAGCTGTCGGGCGGCCAGCAGCAGCGGGTCGCGGTCGCGCGGGCGTTGGTCGTCGAGCCCGAGATCCTGCTGCTCGACGAGCCGCTCAGCAATCTGGACGCGAATCTCCGGGAGGAGATGCGCTTCGAGATTCGTCGGCTGCACGAGACGTTCGCGATCACCACGCTGTACGTGACCCATGACCAGGCGGAAGCCATGGTGATCTCGGACCGCGTGGCCGTGCTCCAGAGCGGGCGCGTCGTCCAGATCGGCACGGCGGAAGAGCTCTTCGAACACCCGCGGACTCGCTTCGTCGCCGAGTTCATCGGCAAGACCAACCTCGTCGACGGCCTGGCCGAGGGATCCGGCACCGTCGCGCGCGGCCGGTTGCGCCTGGACGTCGCTTCAGCCGACTTGAAGCCCGGCGCCCCGGTCGTCGTTTCCATCCGCCCGCATCACATTGAGCTGCACCCGGCCACAGAATCCGGGCTCTCCGGCGGGCCCGCAGGCGCGGCGGGCGGAAACCTTCTCACGGGTACCGTCGTGCGCGCCAGTTATCTCGGAGACGCCGTGGACTACCAGGTCCAGCTCGACCTGAGCGATGTCGTCCTGCGCGCGGCCGGCCCGACTCCGGCCCGCGTCCGTCTGGGCGAGCGAGTCCGTGTCCACGTCCCCGCCAGCGCCTGCATCCCCTTGTCGGCCGGCGAGACCCCCTAGGCCGTGACGGCCGTAGCGCGATGGCTAGAAGACTGTCAGCGACCCTGCCACGGCGAGGACGGGTGCCCATAATAGTGATGCGAGTAGGTCGAGTAGCCGTAGGCCGATCGCGGGCGCGGCGCTGGAGCGTACCCGTACGGAGCGATCGGAACGATGGCGCAACCGGACAGAAGCAGGGCGAGCAGCGCGATCCAAAGTCGTTTCATCGTACGTCCTCCCTATCGAGTGGACGTATCCACAGGCCTCTTCTATTCCACGGGCTGTGGGGAGGAACGGCGATGCGAGCGCCTCATCTATCTGTGGACGATGCGCGCCTCAAGTGGCACGCTCGATTCGAGAGCGTCGAGGAGCGGGTTGGGACAGTCAGAAGCCGATTGGAGCCACTCAAGAGGAGGGTTTGTGCATGAGCGGACAGCATCTGCGCCGCACGCTATTTGGACTGGGCGCCGGACTTTTGCTCACCGGCTGCGTCGTCGCCGAGCCGGTGGTGGTGAGAACACCGCCGCAGCCGCCGCCGCCACAGGTTGAAGTCGTCCCGGTGCAGCCGGGGCCGGCTTATGTCTGGGTGCAGGGCCATTGGGTATGGCGGCATGGGGGCTATGTCTGGCAGCCCGGGTTCTGGGAGCCTGTGAGGGCGAACCACGTCTGGGTGCCAGGGCACTGGGCGCCGCGGGGCGGAGGATACGTCTGGATCGAGGGACACTGGCGGACGCGATGAGAGCGCGGGATCGCCAGGCGTGACGGCAGTTCTACCCTGAACCGCCGTCGCTACTGAGTGGGGCCGGGCGGCGGAGGCGGCGGGGATCCCGCGGGGGGCGGAGGAATCCCAGGCGGGAGCTGAGTCGAAGCCGGCGGCGGAGGCGGTGGAGGTGGCAGCGGCGCGCTGCGCGCGGGCTGCGAGCCCCGGGCCACCGGGATCTGGTTCCCCTTGGTGTACATGCACTGCATATAGGTCACGTCGTAGCGACGCTGTGCCGAGCCGCTTGAAGCATAGGAGTTACCGGCGCCGATCATGGTTCCGCCAAGGAGTCCGGCGCCCGCGCCCACGGCGGCGCCCGTTGCCGGGCTTCCCGCGGCCGCGCCTATCGCGGCACCCGCAGCCGCTCCCACCACGGTCCCGATCACCGCCCCGCCCACCGTGCTTTGCGCTGCGGCCTGATTCGGCGTTCCGGACTGCTGTACGGCCCACTGGCGGCAAATCGCGTCGTCGGTCTGGAACTGCTCGAAGCTCTTCCCGTTCCCCGGCAGCACCATCACGCTCGGGCCGGTGGGCACGGTCGCGCAGGATGTGACCAGAAGACCGGCCACAAGGGGAAGAACGACGAGCTTCCTCATCATCTTATTGCGGTTGAGCCGGAACCTTTATCCAGGCCTCGGAACAGTTCTGAACATTGGGGTAGTACGACTTTGCGCTCGTGCAGTAATACCAATAGCCCTGAGCCGCCGGCGCGGGAGGCTGCTGCTCGACATAGGCCGGCGGCTGCTCAACTACGACAGGCGCTGGAGGATAGTACGGGGGTGGGTACGCGTAGTACGGGGGTGGATACCACCAATAAGGATAGGGGCCCCAGTACCCAGGCCCGACCCCGATGAACACGCCTACACGGCCATGCCCATGATGCCAGGCCAAGCCGGGCGCTGCCGTGAGGACAAGCAACCCAATTACCAGGAGCAATATCAACCCTGACTTTTTCATCGGCGCCTCCTTAGACGGGCGATGCCCCGACTTCATTTACTACTATACCGCCACCCGCCTCCCCGTGTCCCCCCTGTCCCAGACTCCGAAGGGGTCGGGACACCTGTCTATCTTCTATCTATATATACTGGATTCATGAGCCGATCATCACAGGGGATGGGAGCCGGGAAGGCGCGCCTGGCGACGCTGGCGTCGGTGGCGCTCGTCCTTGCGCTGATCCTGGGATCCGAAGCCGCTTCCCACGCTCAGAACCGGACATCATCGCCACGGGCAGCGGCCAATTCGCCGGTCCACGAGACCGCCCAGGCCCCCACTCCGCTCATAAAGCGGGCCGCCGAGCTCGTCGGCGCGCTGAAGGAATATCGGGCGAGCCTCGAACAGCTGCTGGCCCTGCAGCAAAAGGATCTTGCCGCCGCGAGCGAGGAGCGTGGGCGGTGGCGGGACCTCTTTACCCGCGAGCTCGTCTCCAAGCGCGAACTCGAGGAACGTGAATCGGCCGTGACGACCGCCCAGCGGAATGTCGAGGACACGCGGCGAAACATCGTGGTCGCCGACCATGCCATCGCGGAGGCCGCCGCAGCAGGAACCCTGGCGTCGCTCTCACCATTGGGCCCCGGCGGTTACCAGCGGACGGCGTTCCTGATCCGCTTCAACGGCCAGGCCGCCTGGTCGCTTCGATCCGGCACGGCCAAGCTGCAACAGTTCTTCACGGCCCGCTTCGCTCGTCCCCTGCCCATCAGCGCCTTCGGCCAGACGCCTCTCCACGACCGGATGGGCTTCGACCATCACGACGCGCTCGATGTGGCGGTGCATCCCGACAGTCCCGAGGGGCGGGCGCTGATGGACTATCTCCGGGGAGCCGGCATCCCCTTCATCGCCTCATGGGGAGCCGTCCCGGGCTCGACGTCGGGGGCCCAGCGCCACG
>JBKPCB010000166.1:0-36312 GCA_046727155.1 Candidatus Methylomirabilota bacterium
CGTCGGGGCGGGCGGGAATGCGGAATTCGGGCTGGGTCTCCGTCACGCCGAGCGGCGCCAGCAGAGAGAGGTACTGCTCTACCACGTGGACGGCCGTCGCCGGCGGCGTGACATGCCGGTTGGTGAATGCGACGTTCAGCCATTCCCGCGCCCGGCCCGGGCCGAACCCGATGCGCAGGGGCGCGCCTGTGTAGGCGGTGAGCACGCCGCTCTTGATTAACCCTTGCAGATCCAGCGCCACGTCGAAGCGCGCGGCGCGGATGCGGCTCTGGAGCCGCCCGAGCTTTTCCCACACCTGGCGCGCCCCCGCGGGCCGCCAGATGAGTCGCCGCCAGAGGCGAGTGTCCACCGGCACCACGGCATCGAGATCCGGATGATCGCGGAGGATGGCGTGCTCCCGCGCTTCCACGATCCAGGTCAGCTGCGCGTCCGGATACGTCCGGCGCAGGGCTCGCGCCACGGGCAGCGCATGGATCACGTCGCCGAGGGCCGAGAGCTTGATGATCGCGATCTTCATGGTTTCTCGGATCCGGAGCGGGCGCCGAAGCGCGAGAGAATCGTGGCGATCAGATCTTTGGTGGAGTGGCCCTTCGGGTCACCGGCTATGGCCACACGGCCGCCGGCGGCAGCCACCGCCTCGCGCTCGGGCACGGTTTCGGCGGTATAGTCGGTGCCCTTGGCGTGCACGTCGGGGCGAAGCCGGGTGATGAGGACATCGGCCGTGTCCGCGTCGAACACCACCACGGCGTCCACCGCCGACAGGGCGCCGAGAATCTCCGCCCGCTCCGCGACCGGCATCAGCGGCCGTCCCGCGCCTTTGAGGCGCCGCACCGCGGCGTCGGAATTCAGTCCCACCACGAGCGCGTCGCCGAGGGCGCGCGCCGACTGAAGATATCGCACATGGCCCACGTGCAGGAGATCGAAGCAGCCATTGGCCAGCACGATCCGCTTGCCGGCGCGGCGCCAGGCCGAGGCCAGGCGCTCGGCCTCCTCAAGGCTGACGAGCGCCGCCATCGGAAGACAGCGACTGGGCCAGCTCCTGGGCCGTGACCGTGGCGGTGCCGCGCTTCATCACGACCACCCCGCCCGCCACATTGGCCAGCCACGCCGCCTCGCCGGGCGAGGCCCCCGCAGACAGCGCCACCGTGAACGTGCTGATGACGGTATCGCCCGCGCCCGTGACGTCGGCGATCTCGTCGCCGCCGTGAATGGGCATGAAGGTCACGGGCCCCTCGCGCTCGAACAGCGCCATCCCCCGACTGCCCCGGGTGACGAGTAGCAGCCGGGCATCGAGCCGCTCCAAGACCGCGCGGCCGGCCTTTTCCACCGACGGCTCGTCGCTCAGCTCTTGGCCCGTGAGCGCCTCCACCTCGGGCTCGTTGGGCGTCGCGGCGGTCGAGCCTTTGAAGCGCGGCAGATCGTAGCGGCTGTCCACGGTCACCGGGACCTGCCGCTGCCGACCCAGAGCGAGCACCGCCTCATAGAGCCGCGGCGTCACCGTGCCGTAACCGTAGTCCGAGACGAGAAAGGCGTCGGCCCCCGCGCCCAGCGCCTTCAGCCGCTCGATGAGCCGGATCTCCACGTCGGGCGTCACGGCCCCGTCTGGCTCGCGGTCGAGACGCACCACCTGCTGACGCGTGCTCCGATAGCCGCCGGCCATGATGCGCGTCTTCATCGGGGTCAGCCGGCCCGGCGCGCGGACCAGGCCGTCGGTGGCTATCCCCGCGCGCTCGAAGAGCCGCTGGGCCTCGTCGCCTGCGGGATCCTGTCCCAGCGCGCCGATGGGCACAGCCGCGGCGCCAAGGGCGTGGACGTTGTGGGCGGCATTGGCCGCTCCGCCCAGCCGCGCTTCCCGGTCGGTGAAGCGAAGGATGAGCACCGGAGCCTCGCGGGAGATGCGGGCGGGCTTGCCGTAGAGGTATTCGTCGGTGATCACGTCGCCGACGATGACGATGCGTCTGCCCTTGAAGCGGCTGGCCGCGTCCATGAGCTTCTTGAGCGGAAACATCACCTGCCGCCGTTCCGGGCCAGTGCCCACTCGACCGCGTCGAGCAGATCCTCGGCCACATGGTCCGGCTTCACGTCCCAGAGCTGACGGCGGTGCTCCCATTCCCCGCGGCCGTAGCCCGTGAGCACGAGCACGGAGGCCGTCCCGGCAGCATGCCCGGCGGCGATGTCGGATGCCTTGTCACCGATCATCACCGACGATCCGAGGTCGAGCCCGAGCTCGATTGCGGCCCGCCTGAGCAGCCCCGGCCGCGGCTTGCGGCAATCACACGCCGCACGGTATGGAGGCTCCCCGTCGTCCGGGTGATGCATGCAGGTATAGAGGCCGTCGAGGCGCGCCTGACGCGCCCCGAGCTGCCGAACCATCTCGGCATTGACGGCGTGAAGGACCTCTTCCGAGAAATAGCCCTTGGCGATCCCAGCCTGGTTGGTCACCATCACGGCCGCGACCCCGGCGCGGTTCAGCCGGCGTATGGCCTCGGCCGTTCTTGGCAGGAGCCGGATGCGCGCGGGATGATTGACGTACCCTGCCTCTTCGGTGAGGCAACCGTCGCGGTCCATGAACACAGCGGAGCGTCGGGGCATTGGAACGCAGTGTAATGCGGGGCCCCCGAATGATCAATGAAAATCGGGGGTTTCTGGGCGGCGGGTCCTGCCTCAGGTGCCGAGCTGGTGGTAGAGGGCCGTGTAGCGGTTGGCCTGAGCCATGTAGGTGAAAGGCTCGGCCGAGGCCCGGGCGCGGGCGCTCAAAGGGGTAGCGCTGGCCGCTCTCAGCGCTTCCAGTCCCTTGGCGATTTGCTCCACCTCCACCGCGGGAATGACCCAACCGTTGTCGCCGCTGCGAATCACCTCGGCGCCTCCAGCCGTGGCGGTTGTCAGAACCGGCAGGCCTGAGGCCAGCGCCTCGAGGTGAACATTGCCGAAGGGCTCGTAGCGCGTCGGCAGCGCCACGGCGTCGGCGGCGGCGTAGAACCGTTCGATGCGCTCTACCGGCCCGGTCCAGTGCACACGCCCCGTCAGGCCCAATCGATCCGCGAGAGCTAGATACGGCCGGACATCTCCTTTACCCGCGACAATGAGCCGGCTCTGGCGATCGGCGAGCCGGTCCATGGATTCGATCAGCGGGCCCAGCCCCTTGCGCTCGAAGCCCGAGCCCACGAACAGCACCGTCCAGGCTTCGTCGGCTATCCCCCATTCATCCCGCACGACCTTGCGGAGGCGCTCCCGGTTATCCGGGTGGAATCGCTCCAGGTCCACGCCGTTGTAGACCACGCTGATCCGGCTCGGCGGCGTGGCATACAGCCGCTCGATCTCGGCTTTTCCGCAGTTCGAGATCGCGATGATATGCCGGGCGGTCTTGAGGGTGAACATCCTCTTTTCCAGCGAGAACACGAGTCGATGATAAGGATTTACTTGAGCCCACGGGCGCTTCATCGCCTCGAGGTAGCCCCGATGGCAGCCTTCGCCCGCGCGGTAGATGTCCTGGCGGAGCGTCCGCTCATGGCTCTGGACGATCTGGTAGCCCTCTCCCTCCACCGCGCGGCGCGCGGCCAAAGCGAATGACAGCAGCCTCAGCGCCGAGGGATGCCGCAGCACCGGCACACGCCTCACCCGCACACCCGGCATGTCTTCCTGCCCCGCCGACGTGATCAGATCCAGGGAGTGGCCGAGGGCCAGGAGCTCGCGCATGAGGCCCGCGGTGGCGGTCTCGATGCCCCCGTGGAACGAGTAGGGCCGGCAGATGAGAGCGAGCTTCATCGCGGGGCCAGCGCCCGCTCCACCAGGGGGAAAAGCTCGCGACGCGCCGTCGTAAAACTGTAGCGTTCGATGCAGCGCTCGCGCGCGCGGTGCCCCAGGAGCCGCGCCTCGTCTGGATGATCGAGCAGGCGCCCAATCCCCTGGGCGAGCGCCTCGACGTCTCCGGGAGGAACCAGCGCGCCGCAGCCGTCGAGGATCTCGGGGATCATCGACACCCGCGTCGCGATCACCGGCAGGCCCAGGGCCATGGCGTCGAAGATCTTGGCGGGCACCTGGCCCCGCGTGTCCGGGGTGTCGCGTTGGGGCACGGCCACGACGTCCGCGGCGAGCAGATACTCCGGGACCTGGGCGAACGGCACGCGGCCCACGAGCCTGGCCTGAGGAAAGCGTGACGCGAAATCGCGTCCGGTGGGTGAGGCCGGATCGGTCCCGACCAAGGCCAAGACCACGTCGTCTCGCCCGAGCCGTGCGATCGCGGCGGCGAGATCGTCGATGCCTTTGTATTGCCGCGGCGTGCCGAGGAACATCACCACCCGCTCCGAGTTCACGCCCAGCCGACGCCGCGCCCTGCCGGGATCGGCGCATCCCGGCTTCCAGCTGTCGGTGTCGCGCACATGCGGGATGAGCACCCCGCCGAAGCGCTGCTGGAGAAAGCGCGACGCTACGGTGATCCCGTCGGCCGTGCCCCTCAGGCGCTCCATCAGCCATGTCCACGGCAGGCCGGCGGGGTTGCCGACGTTCAGCGCCCGTCCCACCGTCCCCCAGAAGCCCGAGCGGAGGAAGAAGCCGACTTCCCAGTCATCGATGTCGAGGAGCAGCGGCCGCCGCGCAGTCAACCGCTTGAGATAGCCAATCCCGGCGCTGCCCAGGCGCGGCTTGGAGGCGTAGAGAAGATCTCCGTCCGCGAGCCCGAGCAGCGCCCGCATGGAAGACGCGAAGGCCGGGAATCGAGTGCCGGGCACAGTACGTTGGGCAATGCCGTCGCCGGCCACGGGCTCCCAGACCATTTCGCCGGAGCAGGGACCGACAACCTCGACATTGGCGATGGGCTCGAGCAGGCGGGCCAAAAGGTGGGCGCGGCCGGCCGCATTGTCGGCCAGGTCGAAGCACAGGACGGAGATCTTTATCTTCACAGCCGCCGGCCGCCGCGGAGCGCCGAATAGTGCGTCACCAACCGGCGCGCGACGCAGGCTCCGGACAGCCGCGTCCTGGCGAGCTCGGCCGCCGCCGCGCCCAGCTTCGCCCGAAGGCTGGCGTCGTCCAGCAGCCGTCCGACGGCCAGGGCCAGCGGCCCGGCCTCGCCGGCCGGCACGAGCAGCGCGTTCCCACCGTCCGCGAGCACCTCGGGCACGACGCCGACGCGACTGGCCACCACGGCGCGGCCCATCGCCAGATACTCGAAGATCACCCGCGACATCCCGTCCGATTCCAGCGCCGGGTACAGAGCCACGTCGAAGGCGGCCATCGCGGCGGGCAGGTCGCGGGTGAAGCCGACGAAGGTAATCCGCTCTTCGATGCGCGCGGCTGCGACGGCGCGGCGCAAGGCCGGCTCCATGGCGCCCTCCCCGATGAACACCATCCGAAACCGACGGCCGTGGGCGGCGAGCCGCACGGCGGCTTCGATGGCCACGGTATGTCCTTTCATCACTCTCAAGCCCGAGACGATCCCGATGAGCGGGATGTCGATCTCGAGGCCCAGCGAGCGCCGAAAGGCCGAGCCATCCGATGCGGGATCGAATTGCTCGACATCGACACCCCCAGGCAGGGCGACCACGCGCTCGGCAGGCGCCAGCCCCGAGGCCAGGCACTGTCGGCGGATGGCCTCGGTCACGGTCACCACGAGGTCCGTGGCGTCCCGGTAGAGCCAGCGGTTCAGCGCATGAGGCCGGATGGGCTGGACGATGTGCCGGGTCCGGATGAGGGGTAGGCGCCTGCCCGACGCGCGATTGGCCATCGCCGCCAGCCAGTGCTCCTTGCCGCGGTGAACATGCACCACGTCTGAGGTCTTGAGCCACGCGATGATCCGCCTGAGGTCGGCCGTGTCGCCGACAGGCCTCAGGCCTCCGGCGAACCCGAGCGTTTCGAGGCGCTGGGCTCCGGCATCGCGCGCGCGATCCATCACCCGCGCCTCGGTGCCCCGCTTGCAGACAAGCGTGACTTCGTGGCCGGCGCGCTCGAGCTCGCCGCTGATCCGCGCCGCCCAGTACGCGTCGGAGGACCATCCCCGACAGGACATGAGCTGCAGAACTTTCATTCCGCCCGCCCCCGTCGCTCGAGCGCCGCGCGATAGACGCTTTCGATCCGCTCCGCGTGGCGCTCGGGGCTGAACGCCTCCTCGACCCGGCGCCGGCCGGCCTGCCCCATTCGCTGCGCCAGCGCCGGGTTCTCCAGGAGCCGCTCGAGAGCCGCGGCCACCGCTTCGGGCTCCTCACCCTCAACGAGGAGACCCGTCACGCCATGCATCACGGTGTCAGGCAGCGCTCCCACGCGCCGGGCGACCACCGGCCGCCCGGCCGCCATGGCCTCCAGCGCCGCGCGGCAGGACTCGTCCGAGCCCGCTCCCATCAAGACGAATACGTCCAGCGCCCGCAGGACTTCGGGCAGGTCGGCGTCACGGTAGCCGGTGAAGAGCACCTGCTCGGTCAGCCCGAGCTCACGAACGAAGGCCTCCAGCCGGGGCCGCGCCTCACCCTTGCCGACGAGCAGCAGCCGCGCGCCCGGGTGGCGCGGCAGGAGCAACCGAAAGCCCCGGACGAGCAGCTCGTGGCCGCGATTGGCCGCGAGCCTTGCCACCGAGCCCAGCACCGGCCCCGACCCGACGCCGAACTCCTTCCTCACCGCCGCGCCGTCGTGCTGCGCGTCGAAGCGGGCGATCTCGACGACGCCGTCGACCCGATGCACCCGATCATCCGGGAAGCCGGCGCGCCGGCATCGCTCTTCGATCTCGGCGCTCACGGCGATCGCGGCATCGGTCCGGCGGTAGAGGGCGGTGGACGGCCAGCTCGTCCGCACGGCGCGGGCATTGTGAAAGGTGCGCACCAGGGCGACGCTTCGACCGCCGAGTGAGCCGAGCCAGTGATCGTGGGAATGGTGGCAGTGGATCACATCGATTGCCTCGCTGCTCACCAGCCGTCGCAGCCGAAGGAGATCCCGCATGAGGCGGAAGGGGTGAAACCCGACCTCGAGCGAGAGCCCCGCCACGGGATCGATCCCTGCCTCCCGCGCCTTCTGCTCGAACCGGTCGCCCGGGATGAGCGCGAGCAGAGTCCGGTGGCCGCGACCACGCAAGGCGCTCACGACGCGGATCGCGGGCTCGGCGCTGCCGGTCCACCACCGGTTCGAGACCAGATGGAGCACGGTGAGGCTCGCCGGTCTGCTCACCCGTCTCTCCCCTTGACGGCGGGACTCAGCACGCTCTCGTAGAGCTCGATGAGCCGGCCAACGGCGGCCGTGTGCGAGAACCGGCTCTCCACCAGTGCGCGCGCCGCGCGGGCCCGGCGCGCTGCCGCGTTAGGATCGGCGACCACGCTCTCCATGGCCTGGGCCAGATCCCGCGCCGACTCCGGCTTGACCAGAAGGCCCGTCAGGCCGTCGGTGACCACTTCCGGGACGCCGCCAATGCCGCTGGCGACCACCGGCACGCCCGCGGCGAATGCCTGCAGCAGTGACTGGGGAACGCCTTCGGTGCGGGTGGACGCGAGCACGAAGCAGTCCATGCATCCCAGCAGGGCAGGCACGTCCTGCCGGAACCCGGTGAAGATGACGGCGTCGCCGAGCTTCGCTTCCCGAGCCAGCCCTTCGACCCAGGGACGGCGGATGCCGTCGCCGACGAGGAGCAGGCTCGCCCCGGCATGAGCGGCGCGGACGAGACCGAATGCCTCGATGAGGTGGGCGTGGCCCTTCGACCCTCGGAACATCGCGATCGAGCCGAATACGGGCGAGCCCAGTCCAAGGCTCGCGGCGAGCTCCATCGAGCGGGCGCCGAATGGGAAGGCTTCGAGATGCACTCCCGCGGGGATCGCGATCACGCGCTCGGTCTTCACCCCCGCCTCGAGCACGATTCTCCGGATGGCCTCACCGCTGGTGATCACGCGATCGGCCAGCCACGTGTATACCGGATTCCAGCCGCGTCGGATGGCGATGGAGACGTGCCGGGTCCGCACGACCGGGACGCCCGCCAGCCTCGCCGCCATGCCGCCGATCCAGCCGTCGATCGAGCTATGGGTATGGACGAGACTGACCCGCTCACGGCGGACGAGGGCGGCGAGTCGCGCAATCGCCATCATGTCCCAGGGGCCTCGCATCGGCACGGGCACCGCCTCCAGGTCCGCCGCTCGGGCACGTTCGAGGAGGCGTCCGTCGGGGCGGCAGGCGAGGATCACGCGCCAGCCGCGTGCCGCGATCCAGCGCGCCTCGTCCAGCGTTCGGATCTCCTGGCCGCCCAGTCCCGGGGAGGATTCGGTGTGGAGCACGATTCTCACGCCTTGATCGCGCGCCGCACTCGCGCCTCCACCTCGTCGGGAGTGATGGTCCGCAGGCACACGTGCTCGATGGGACAGGTGGCCAGGAAACACGGCGCGCACGGCGCCTCGCGGTCCAGGACCTGCGCGGAGGCCGAGCGGGGCGCCGTCAGGCGCTTGTCGGTGGGGCCGAAGAGCGTAACCGTGGCGACCCCGAGCGCCGCGGCGAGATGCGCCACTCCCGTGTCGCCGCTCACGAGGCAGTCCAAGCGCGCCAGGAGCCGGGGCAGCAGCGCCGGACGGTCGCGTCCGAGAAGGGACGGTATCGGCCGGCCGGCGCACCGGCCGACGGCCGTCGCGATCCTCTCGTCCGCCGGAATTCCCATCAGCACGGGCTGAGCCCCGTCCTGGAGCAGACTGGCGGCGAGCCGGCCGAAAGAGTCGGCGGGCCAGAGCTTCGAGCTGCCGAACGCAGCGCCCAAATGCAGGCCCACGAGGCCGCGACCCGCGCGTGCCCCGCTCTCAGCGAGCAGCGCCGTGACCTCCTCGTCCGATTCGGGATTCTCGTCGAGCTTCCAGATGGGCGCGGTCTCGGTGACCGTGATGCCGACGGAGGCGAGCAGCGCCCCGTACTCGTCGATCTGATGCCGGCGAGGCGTGGGCAGCGGCAAAGCGTCGGTCAGCAGGGGTCCACGCCCGTCCGCATCGAAGCCGAGCCGTCGCCGGGCGCCCCACCCCCAGGCGGCCAGGGCCGATTCGAAGGAGTTCGTCAGCAGAACGGCGAGGTCGGACCCCTCGGATCGGAGCCCGCGGGCGAATCGGCTCCGCGCTCTGAAGCCGGATGGGTATGGCAGGAGGATGTCGCCCACTCCCTGGCCGCCGAGCAGCGGAGCCCACGGTCCAACTATGGAGATCCGCGCTTCTGGTTGGCTGCCGCGCAGGGCCCGCAGGGCGGGCAGCGCCATGACCGTATCGCCCAGCCAGTTCGGCGCCCGCACGATGATGATGCCCGCAGAGTCTCCCATTGCTAGACCCGCCTCGCTCCCGACGAGGCGAGAGTACGCCCGAGCGCCCGGAGCCAGTCGTCGTGCCCTGCGTCGACGGCGAGCCGAACGGGTAGAACCCAGAGAGGCGCGGACGGCGGCTCCAGTCCGCGAAGGCGCATCCAGTCCTTCTCCGTGGTGACGAGCCCTTCGGCTCCAATGCCCTTCACCTGCTGGGCGAGTTCGTCGAGATCCGCCGCCGTGTACCAGTGGTGATCGGGGAACTCCATCATCGCGGCGACCTGGATGCCGAGGCCGGCCAGGGTGCCGGCAAAGCTCTTGGGAGACGCAAGCCCGCAAAAGGCAAGCAGCCGGCGGCCGGCCAGCGCTTTGGCCTCGACTCGGCTGCCACTCCTCATCTCCCGGGCTTCCGTCGCGACATAGGAGGCGCGGATCACGGGGGCCCGCGCGTTGTGGCGCCTCACGCGTTCCCTCGCGGCGCCCGCGTCCGGGTCCGTCGCATTGGTGATGACGATCAGGTCGGCGCGCGCCAGCGCGGCCAGGGGCTCCCGCAGCGGGCCCCGCGGGAAGAGGCGGCCATTGCCCCATGGGGCATGGCCGTTGAGGACGAGGATCTCGAGGTCCTTGCTCACGGTGCGATTCTGGAAGCCGTCGTCCAGCACCACCGCGGTTGCGCCGCACCGCTCCACCGCCGCTTGGCCCGCCTCGAAGCGATTCTCGCCCACTACGACGGGAATGCCCGGCAGCCGCTCGGCGAGCAGCAGTGGCTCATCGCCCGCCCGGCGGACGTCGAGCTTGACGCCGTCCCGATCCGCCACCACCGCCACGCCGCGGCTCAGGCGCCCGTAGCCCCGGCTGATCACGGCGGGACTGGCGCCGAGCTCGCGCAGCGCGAGGGCCACCGCCTCCACCGCGGGCGTCTTGCCGCTTCCGCCGAGCGTGATATTCCCGACCGAGATCACTGGGCATGGCAGCCGGCCGGTCCGAAGAAGCCCCCAGTCATAGGCGCGCTCGCGGACCGCCAGCCCGAGGCGATAGCCGACGCTCAGCGCGGTGAGCCCTGCGGCGACCGCGCGCGGCGCGCCCTCCTCCCACCATTGGCGCACGAGAATCTCGGGATCGCGGCGGGCTGTTGTCATCGAGTCCTGCCGCTTTTTGCAGCACCCCCGCCCTTCGCAAGGAGGAAGCGCTCGACGAGGTCGAGAGTCTCGTTTACGGCGCCCTGGCGGGACACCACGGCGGCGAAGCCAGCCTCCCCCATCCGCATCCTCAGCTCGGCCGAGGCCAGGAGCCGCCCGGTTTCGCTCTCGAGCCCCTCGGCGTCCTTCACCACGACGGCTCCACCAGCCGCCTGGAGCAGCTCGGCGCTCTCGCGAAAGTTGCTCGTGTAGGGCCCGAATAGGACGGGCTTGCGTCGCAGCGCCGGCTCCAACATGTTGTGGCCGCCAGTTGGCACGAGGCTGCCGCCCACGAACACCACGTCGGCGAGCCGGTAGCACTCGGCCAGCTCGCCCACCGTGTCCAGGATGATCACCGCGCCCGCCGCTCTCTCACGCGGCAGGCTGGTGCGCCGCACCGGCTGGAGCCCGCGCTCGCGCACCAAGCGCTCCACTTCTTCGACGCGTTCCGGGTGACGCGGCGCCAGCAGCAGGGCCAGATCGGGGAACCTCGGCTTGAGGCGCAGGAGGGCATCGAGAATCATCGCCTCCTCGCCCCGATGGGTACTGCCGGCGACCCAGAGGCGCTCCCCCGGACGCAGCCCGAGGAGACGCTCCCAGATCGCGTCGGCGCGCGAGTCCGGCGGCTGGAGGTCGATCTTCAGATTCCCCGTCACGATCACCCGCTCCGGTGGCGCGCCGAGGCCGATGATTCGCCTGGCGTCCTCGTCCGATTGCATCGCGAACACCGTCACATCACGCAGCATCCGGGCCACCGCGGGCCGGACAAGACGGTAGCGACGATACGAGCGATCCGAGATCCGGCCATTGGCCACCATGGACGGGATGCCGGCACGGGAGAGCGCGCGCAGGAAATTTGGCCAAAGCTCCGTTTCCATCCCGATGAAAAAGCGCGGCCGCACCGCGCCGAGCGCGCGACGGACGGAGCCGGGGAGATCCAGCGGAAAGTACCGGTGAGTCGCCACCCCTGCCAGCCGATCGCCCACGATTTGGGCTCCTGTCGGAGTCACGGTGCTGACCACGATGGACAGCTCCGGCCACCGGCGGCGTATGCCCTCCACGAGCGGCACCGCCGCGGTGGCCTCACCCACCGACACTGCATGAATCCAGCAGCGTGGCTCGGGCGGCAGCCCGGGCTCGAGCCGGCCCAGCCGCTGCTCGAAGGCGCGGCCGTAGCCCCCGCGGCCCAGCCGCCGGACGAGGAATACCGGCAGGTAGGCGAGGAGCAAGACGCGGAGGGCGCCCGAGTAAAGCGCGTACATCAGGCGCGCGCCTCCTGATCCACCTGGGATGTCAGTGCGTGGAGGGCGTTCTCGACTTCCTTGCGCGCCGCTTCCTCCCCGGCCCGGTCGAGCTTGCGGGGGATGCGGATAGGCTCTCCGAAGCGCATCACGCAGCGGGCGAAGGGCTTGGGGATCCTGAACTCGTCCCACGAGCGTAGCCGCCACTCCCGCGAGGCGCCGAGCGCCATCGGCACAATGGGCGCTCCACTCAAGCGCGCGAGCATGACGATCCCGGGCTTGACCACCTCCCGCGGTCCTCTGGGGCCGTCCGGAACGACGAAGACTCCTGTGCCCTCGGCGAGCAGCCGCGCGAGCGTGCGAAGCGCTTCCGCGCCGCCCCGGCTCGAAGAGCCGCGAACGACTTCAAGTCCGAAGCGCCCGATGAAGCGGGCCACCAATTCACCGTCCTCTGAGCGGCTTGCCAGGACCCGAGCCTTGAGCCGGCCGCAGAGATGGGGCATCAGCAGAATCCGCCCATGCCAGGCGGTGTAGATCGTCGGGTCTCCGGACCGCCAGTGGGGCCGCACCGCCTCCTCCTCGCGCCGGACGTGGAGCGTGAGCGCCAGAAGTCTCACGGCCAGGGCTCCCAGCGACGGGCCGAAGGTCAGCGTGAGCCGGCGTTTCATGCTACCCGCGCCGCCTTGAGCACGACCCGGGCTGCGCGCGGACCGACGCCCGGCTCGCCCAATCGGCCGCGGATCTCCTTGAAGGCGGCCCGCTGGGCCGTGGCGGCGGCCGCGTCCTCTAGCAAATGAAGCGCCTCGGATGCGAGGCGGCGGCCGGTCACCTCGTCCTGGAGCACCTCCGGAACGGCCTTTCGTCCGGCGACGATGTTCGGCAGGCTGATCCACGGCACCCGCGCCAGCATCCGCGCCACGGTCTCGGTAAGACGCGACACCCGGTAACAGACCACCATGGGGGCGCCCAGGAGGGCCGCCTCCAGTGTCGCCGTCCCCGAGGCGATGAGCACCACGTCCGATCCGGCCATGAGCTCATGGGTGAGGCCTTCCACGATCTCTACGCGCGGCCCGTCGGTTTTCGTCGCGGCCAGCAGGGCGGCCACCTGCGCCAGATCCACCGTTGGCGCGGCGCCGATCAGGAAGCGTCGGCGCGGATCCACCGCCGCCAGACGCCGCGCCGCATCGAGCATCGGCGGCAGCAGACGCGCTAGCTCCTCGCGCCGGCTGCCGGGCAGCAGCCCCACGACGGACGCGGCCGGATCGAGGCCGAGCCGACGGCGCGCGTCGTCGCGGGTGAGATGCAGTGGCAAGACGTCGAGCAAGGGATGGCCCACGAAGTCCACGCCGACATGAGCCTCCTCGTAGAGCGCCTGCTCGAACGGGAACACGGCCAGCACGCGGGTGACCCGACGGGCCATCTGGCGGATCCGACCGCGGCGCCACGCCCAGAGCTGGGGGGGGATGAAATAGACCACCGGCACGCCGGCGCGGCGCGCCTGGCGGGCCAGCCTGAGGTTGAACTCCGGGAAGTCGATGAGAACCAGCGCGCGCGGCCGCTCTTCGTATATCCGCCGGACCAGGGCGCGGTAGGCGCGGTACAGCCCAGGGATGCGGCCCACCGCCTCGCTCATCCCCACCACGGCATGGCTCGTCGGGTCGGCCACGACTTCCATCCCCGCCTCGGCCATGCGCGCCCCTCCCATGCCGACCAGCCGCGCGCCGGGCGCAAGCTCGCGCAGGGCGCGGCAGAGAGTAGCGCCATGGAGGTCACCCGATGCCTCGCCCGCCGAGAGCATGATCACCGGAGTGTCAGCTCTGGACATCCACGCTCACCACGGCGATGCCTGCGGCGTCGGCCATCCGCACCACCGCCTCGCGATCCACGAGCAGGAGCTTGCCGCTGTCCACCGCCAGGGCCGTCGCGCCGCCGGCGGTCATGGCCTCGAGCGTTGTGGGCCCGATGGTGGGAACGTCGAAGCGGTAATCGTGCGTCGGCGCGACGGCCTTGATGATCACCGCTCCCGGGCCCGCCAGGAGGGCGCCGCGCCGGATCGTCTCGTCGGTGCCCTCGGCCGCCTCCACCGCCATCGTGACTCCCCGCGCCCGGACGACGGTTTGGCCCACGCCAAAAGCGGCCAGATGGCGTGCCAGGGCGAAGCCGGCCTGAATCTCCTCAGACTCCTCGGCCGTGGGGGATCGTCCCGACAGCCGGCCCGCGGCGATCAGCCACGGCGCGAGAAAATGCCGCTGGTCCAGTACCTCGACGCCGATGCCATCGAGGGCGGCGACCACCATTTCGCCCAGGGCGGCATCCGAGAGGCCCAGCGACGCCATCCGCCGTCCCGCCGCATCGGTTCGCCCGACGTCGGAGAACACGCGAGACTTGGGGAATTTGCCCACGAAGACAGCGGCGTGGATCTGCCGGGCAGAGAGGCCCTGGAGCACCGCCTGAATGTCGGTGATCCGGGAGGGAATGAAGTCATCGGCCGCATCGGCCAGCCCCGGCGCCTCTTCGAAAGCGAACGCGGCGACGCGCCACCCGTGGCGCTTTGCTTCGGCGGCGGCCCGGCCGGGGAGTACCCCGGCACCGGCCATCAGGCCGAGGGAACGCTCCACGGGAGATCCTTCGGCCAGGCGATTTCGCCTCGGCCCTCGCGGATCATCCGCTCGATCTCCAGCGCGACGGCGAGCGACCGGAGGTCCTCCGCCTCGGGGAGCTCAACCTGGCCGCTCGCCTGGGCCGAGCGCACCGCGCCGATGAGGTGACGGATCTCCAGCTTGAGGGGGTTGTCCTTGTGGACGAGGAGGTGCTCGACGAACGACGCCTGGCGGTAGCGGATGGACTCTCGGTTGAGCGTGTACTCCTGGTCGGCCCGCCGGTGAACCTGGATGTCCTGGGTGCCGTAATCGAGGAGGATGTAGGCCTCCGGCTGGGTGATGGCGAGGGTGCGGATCTTTTCCTCCGTGGCCCGGCTGGCCGTGATGGTTGCCATCGCACCCGAATCGAACACGATCTGCACCGTCGCCACGTCGGTCACCGGCGAGTGCACGGAGGCGCCGACGGCGGTCATCTTCCTCGGCTCGCTGTCCACGAGCCCCAGGACGATGTCGATGTCGTGGATCATCAGGTCCATGACGACCGAGTCGTTCTGCACGCGCGGGACGAATGGACCGAGCCGTCGGGATTCGATCAGGATCGGCCGCTCGACGATCTTTCGAAGCTCCTGCACGGCGCCGTTGAAGCGCTCCACGTGGCCGACGTGCAGCACACGGTTCCGCTGGCGCGCCACCCGGAAGAGATCCTTGGCCTCTTCCAACGTCGAGGTCATGGGCTTTTCGACCAGCACGTGGGCGCCGGCCTCGAGCAGCTCGCGCGCCACTTCGAAATGGCGCTCCGTCGGCACGGCGACCGTGGCGAAGTCCACTTCCCCTGCCAGCTCGCGGTGGTCGCGGAACGCGCGCACGCCGTACGGCGCCGCCACGCGCTGGGCGCGCTCGAAGTCGGTGTCCACCACGCCGACCAGGTCCACCCCCCACAGCTCGGCCAGGGCCAGGACGTGATACTGGCCCATGTGACCGGCGCCCACGACGGCCCCGCGGATGTTCGGCTCACTCGGCGGTTTCAAAAGATCCTCTCCTCGAGCTCCGCGTCGGCCGTCGACGCGGCGCGCGCCGCGGGCACGATGCCGCGCTTGGAGCCTTGGATGAACTCCACGAGCTTCGTCACGAGCGGGTCGCTCCCCAATTCTTGCTTCAGTCGCGCGAGCGCGGCCCCGGGGGCGAGGCCCGACCGGTACAGGACGCGGAAGGCCGCCTGGACCTGCCGGCGGGCGGCCGCATCGATGCCGCCACGCCTCATGCCGACGAGATTGACGGCGCGCGCGGTCGCCGGATTCCCGTCGACGATGGTGAAGGGCGGCACGTCCTGGGTCACCTTGGAGCAGCCACCAATGTACGCGTAGGTCCCGATGCGGCTGAACGGATGAATGCCGGTGAGTCCGCCGATGGTCGCGCGGTCCTCCACGATGACGTGCCCGGTGAGCCCGGCGTAGTTGATGATGACGACGTGATCGCCGATGACGCAGTCGTGGGCGATATGGCTCGAGGCCATGACCAGGCAGTGCTCGCCGATGCGCGTATCGTCACCCTCGTGAGTGGCCCGGTGGATCGTCGCGTACTCGCGGATCGCGGTGTCGTCGCCGATTCTCACACCGGTCGGCGTCCCGTCGCGGAACTTGAAGTCCTGGGGCGTCGCGCCGATGATCGCCCCATGACCGATCCGGCAGCGCGCTCCAATGCGGACCCGCCCCTCGAGCACCGCGTGGGCGCCTATCTCAGTCGCCTCCCCGATGCGGACCTCTGGGCCGATCACCGAGTGCGGGCCGACACGGACGCCGGCCGCCAGCTCCGCCCGGGCATCGATCAGCGCTGTCGGATGGAACATGTCAGTCGTCTCGCTTCCCCTCGAGCTCACGGACCCGTTTCTCAAGCGCGCGCACCTTCCTGATCAGCTCGGGCAGCATGGCTTCCGCCGCCCAGATGCGGCGGATCTCTGCGCTCGGCCGGCTCGGGATGCCGCCCCACACCTCGCCCGCCGGAACGTCGTTCGGCACGCCCGACTTGGCCGTGAGAATTGCCCCTTCGCCGATCGTTACATGGTCGGCGAGGCCCACCTGTCCCGCCAGGATTGCCCGGTTGCCGATCCGGCAGGAGCCGGAGATGCCAACCTGGGAGACCAGGATCACGTGCTCGCCAATCTCGCAGTTGTGCCCGATCTGCACCAGGTTGTCGATCTTCGTGCCTCGTCCGATCACCGTATCGCCAAGCGTGCCCCGATCGATGGTCGTGTTGGCCCCGATCTCGACGTCGTCTTCGACGCGGAGGCCGCCCACCTGGGGGATCTTGCGATGAGCCGAACCGTCGAAGGCGTAGCCGAAGCCGTCCGCGCCCAGTACGGCCCCGGGATGCACGATCACGCGATGTCCGACCCGGACGCCGTTCCGGACCACGGCTGTGGGATAGAGGCGCACCTCGTCGCCCAGCACCGCGTTCGCCCCGATAAAACAGAGCGCTCCGATCCGGCTGCGGGCGCCGATCACCGCCCCGCTCTCGATCACCACGTGAGGACCGACCGCCGCACTGGGATCCACGCGCGCTCCGTCCGCGACGACCGCCGACCGATCGATACCCGGCGTTGTCGCGGGCTCCGGATGAAACAACCGGAGTAATGTGATGAGCGCGGCCTGCGGTGAGTCGACGCGGAGCAGCGCGCCCGGAAGACCGCCCGCGTCCCGCGGGACCACCAACGCGCCCGCGCGCGAAGACTCGGCGAGGCGCTCGTATTTCCGGTTGCTCACGAATGATACCTGCGCCGGCCCGGCCGTCTCCAGCGGGGCGACGCCCGTCACCACGCGCGCCGCGTCGCCCTCGAGGGTCGCCCCGAGCGCTTCGGCGAGCCGACCGAGCGTGAACGAGGCGCCTCCGCTCACCTATTTCTTGGCCTTCTTGGTTTCTTCGTCGTAGGCCTTGAGCACGTCGTCGGTCACGTCCGATTCGGGCGCCGCGTAGAGCACGCCAGAGCGCTGCCGCTCGAGGATCATTGTGAAGCCCTTGTCCTTGCCGACCTTCTGGACGAGCCCACCCAGATCCTGGAGCACCTTCGCGAGCAGGGCCTCTTCCTTCTTCTGCAGCGACGCCTGCAGGTCGTCCACGAGGCGGCGGACGTCGCGCACCTTGCGCTCGAGCGCCTCCTGCTTTTCGCGTCGGGCGTCGACCGACAGGAGCTGGCCCTTCTTTTCCAGTTCGTCGCGCATTTTCTCCAGCTCGGTCCGCTGGCCGTCAATCTGCTTCTGCATGGCGGCCTTTTCCCTTTCGAGCTGTTCGCGGGCCGCCACGCCGGCGGCCGACCGCGCCAGGACCCGCTGGACGTCGATGATCGCCACTCGCGTACCGGCGCCGCTCTGCGCCGAGGTTGCCGGCGCGCCCATCCACATGCCGAACACCACGCCGGCTCCCAATACCACCGCCGCATTGACCAGCTTCATGCCCCTCATTGCTTCCTGCCCTCCTCGCCTAGAATGCGGACCCCACGGAGAAGTTGAAGTTACCGAAGCTCTCACCCTTCTTTTGATCAAGCTTGACGCCGTAGTCGACCCGGATCGGGCCGAACGGCGAATTCCAGCGGAAGCCCAGGCCGGCGCCGTGGCGCAGGTCGGTGGGGTCGAATCGGGTGCCCTTTGACTCGTCCGGACCCCACACGTTGCCGACGTCATAGAACAGCGCCGCGCGAATTCCGAAGAACAGCGGGATCAGATATTCGACATTGCCGAGCAGCTCGATATTGCCGCCGATACGGGTCCCACTGCTGTCCTTCGGCGACACCTGCAGCGCCTTGAACTGGCGCAGCGTGCTCGCGCCGCCAAGGTTGAATCGCTCGAAGAGCGGCACCGAGTCTTTGCTCCAGCCGAGCATGTACCCGCCCAGGACACGTCCGCTGATGACATGGTCGAGCCAGAGCGGATGGTAGTACGTTGCCGTTCCGATAGTCCGGATAAACCTTTCGCCGACGCCCACACCGGCGAAATCGAGCCCGATCCCCTGCGTGCTTCCCTTGGTGGTCTCGAATGCGCTGTCCCGAGTGTCACGCCCGAACGACGTGCCGATGAGCGAGATGATGTGGTCGCCCTTCGCGTCCAGGAGCTCCTGGCTCGCCGTCGGCGCGACGTCGGCGATGTGATCGTTGCTGATCCGGTAGAGCGCGTTCACGCGCGAGTAGTCGCCGACCGGGTGTCCGAAGCGAATGTCGCCACCGAGCGAGTTGACGCTGTAGTCGGTGAGTATGCGGCGGTTGTTGAACAGGTCGAAGCCCGCCGCCAGCGGGCGATCGAAGAGCCAGGGCTCGGTGAAGCCGATCTGCCCTTGCTGGACCTTTTCCCCGCCGCGTAGACGGAGGAACACCTCCCAGCCCTTGCCGAGGAAGTTGCGCTGGGACAGGTCGATGGTGCCCAATGCGCCGTCCTGCGAGCTGTAGCCTCCGCCGATGGAGAAGAGCCCCGTCGGTTTCTCAGTGACGTCGATATTGACGACGATCTTGTCCTTCGACGAGCCGGGCGCGGTGGTCGCGTTGACCTTGTCGAAGTAGTTCAGGTTCGTGAGGCGCTGCTTGGCCCGCTGCAGCTTCGGCGTCGTGAACAGCTCCCCTTCGGCCATGGGGATCTCACGCCGCAGGATCTTCTCCTCGCTCCGCGTGTTGCCGCTGATGTTGATCCGCTCGACAAAGACTTCGGGACCCTCGGCAATCTCGAAGGTGACGTTGATCTTGAGATTGGGGAGATCCTGGGTGACATTGGGGTTGACGTCCGCCGACGCGCGCCCGATGGTTCCGTACACGTCGGTGATGCCCTTCACGGTCTCGCGGAGCTTCGAGCGCGAGAACACGTCGCCAGGGGCGAGAAGGATTCGCCGCTTGATTTCTTCGAGCGGCAGCACGCTGTTGCCGGTGACGTCGACCCCGCCAACGTGGAATTGCGGGCCCTCGACGATCACGATCCTGATGGTTGCCCGGGCGTTGACCCGGTCGACCTGGATCTCGGAAGACTCGACCCGCGCCTGGACGTAGCCGTGGTCGTTGTAGAGTTGAATGATTCGCTCGACGTCCTCGTCGAGCTTCAGCCGCTGGATCGTGCCACGCAGGATGAAGAATTCCCGCTCCTGCGTCAGCATGATCTCCTTGATCTGCTTCGGCTTGAGGCCCTTGGCGCCCTCGATCACGATCTCCTCGATGGTGATCTTGCGCCCTTCGGCGATGCGGAAGGTCACGGTGACGTCGCCGTCCGGCAGCTTCTCGGCGTCGGGCGTGATGGCGACCTCGAAATAGCCCTCTTCCTCGTAATACTCCTTGAGCTTCTCGGTCGCGCGCGTGACGGCGACGGGGTTGTAAACGCTGCCCAGCTTGAGGTCGATCTTCTCCTGCAGCGCTGAGGAGTCGAGCTTCTTGTTCCCGGCGAAGAGGATGTCGCGGACGAACGGCCGCTCTACCACGACGAAGGTCAGCTTGACGCCGCCCTCGAAGTCCTCGACCTTCAGCTGCACGTCGTCGAAGAAGCCCAACGCGAAGATCGCGCGGATGTCTTCGGCCTGGCGGGTGGGCGAGAAGGGCTGTCCGACCTTTGCGTTGACTCGGCCCAGGATGACGGCCTCCTGGACCCGCCGGTTGCCCTGAACGGCGAGCTCCTTGACGAGAATCTGCCGCTCCGGCGCCGGCGGGGCCTGGGCAAAGCTCGTGCCGGCAGCCATCAGAAGAAGGGCAAAAAAAATGGAGAGAAGAGTTCTCCCCTGCGTGCGCATGAAGGGCGTTGGCTCGTACGCCTTCGTTAGTGTTCCGCCAGGGCCAGTTTCGGCTCGGCGATCTGGATCTCCCTGAAGACGAAGTTATCCCCTTCGGCGTCGAGTTCGATCCGGGCGCCGTCTGAGAACTGGCCGCGCACAATGGCTTCGGCGAGCGGGTCCTCCACGTGCTTTTGGATGGTGCGCCGCAGCTGCCGGGCGCCGTAGGTCGCGTCGTAGCCCTTCTGGACGAGCAGCTCGAGCGCGGTCTCGGTTGGCTCCAGCTGGATACCCTTGTCCGTCAGCTGCGCGTTGACCCGCGTGATCATCATGCGGACGATGCTCATGATGTCTTCCTTGCTGAGCGCGTGGAAGACGATGATGTCGTCGACCCGGTTGATGAACTCGGGCCGGAATGCGCGCTTCAGCTCGTCGAGCACACGCTCCTTCATGCGGTCGTGGGTCGTCTCGTCCCCTTCGGGCAGGAACCCGGGCGTGGTGCGCTTGCCGATGAAGCTCGTGCCCAGGTTGGAGGTCATGATCAGGATCGAGTTCTTGAAGTCCACCACGTGGCCCACCGAGTCGGTGAGACGGCCGTCGTCAAGCACCTGGAGCAGCATGTTGAACACGTCCGGGTGGGCCTTCTCGATCTCGTCGAACAGCACCACCGAGTATGGCCGCCGGCGCACCTTCTCGGTCAGGAAGCCGCCCTCTTCGTAGCCCACGTAGCCCGGGGGCGCCCCGAGCAGCCGGGACACGGAGAATTTCTCCATGTACTCGGACATGTCCACGCGGATCAGCGCGTTCTCGTCGCCGAAGAGGTATTCCGCGAGCGTGCGGGCCAGCTCCGTCTTCCCGACGCCCGTCGGCCCTAGGAAGATGAACGAGCCCACGGGCCGCCGGCTGTCCTTGAGCCCGGCGCGGGAGCGGCGGATGGCGCGGGAGACGGCGGTGACTGCGTCGGCCTGGCCAACGATGCGCTGGTGGAGCGCGTCCTCCATGCGCGCGAGCTTGGCGGACTCCTTCTCTTCGAGCTTGGCGAGCGGGATGCCCGTCCAGCGGGAGACGATGTACTCGATGTCTTCCTCGCTCACGGTCTGAGGCCCCTTGCCCTTGCGCTTGTCCCACTCACGCTTCATTTCCTCGTCGCGCCCGCGAAGCAACTTCTCTTTTTCGCGGAGGGACGCGGCCTTCTCGAACTCCTGCGCTTCCAGGTACATGTCCTTCTCGCGCACCACGCGCTCGACTTCCTTGCCCAGCTCCTTGATCTCGGGCGGCGGCGTCAGCGCCATGAGCCGCGTCCGCGACGACGCTTCGTCGATGACGTCGATCGCCTTGTCCGGCAGCTGGCGGTCGGTGATGTACCGGTCGGCCAGCTTGACGGCCGCGTCGATTGCCTCGTCCGTGATCTTCACGCGGTGATGCGCCTCGTACTTGTGGCGGAGCCCCTTGATGATCTCGACGGACTCGCTGACAGATGGGGCCCGAACGATGACGGGCTGGAAGCGGCGCTCGAGCGCACCGTCCTTCTCGATGTACTTCCGGTATTCGTCAAGCGTTGTCGCGCCAATGGTCTGGATCTCGCCGCGCGACAGCGCAGGCTTGAGCATGTTGGAAGCGTCGATGGCCCCCTCGGCCGCGCCCGCGCCGATGAGGGTGTGCAGCTCGTCGAGGAACAGCACCACGTTCTCCGACTGGCGGATCTCCTTCATGACCGCCTTGAGCCGCTCCTCGAACTGACCGCGGTACTTCGTGCCGGCCACCAGCGCGCCCAGGTCCAGCTGCAGCAGGCGCTTCTGCGCCAGCACGTCCGGCACCTCGTGGCTGACGATGCGCTGCGCCAATCCCTCGACGATGGCGGTTTTGCCCACACCCGGCTCGCCGATCAGCACCGGATTGTTCTTGGTCCGCCTCGCCAGGATCTGGATGACCCGCTCGATCTCCATCTCCCGCCCGATCACGGGGTCCAGCTTGTTCTCCCGCGCGAGCTGGGTGAGATCGCGAGCGAACTCGTCCAGTACCGGCGTCTGCGAGCGCTTCTTCGGCCTCGGGTAATATTGGTCGCCGAGCAACGCGAGGGTTTCCTGCCGGACCTCGTCCAGCCGCGCGCCAAGAGACTCGAGAATCTTTGCCGCGATGGACTGGCCTTCCTTCATGAGGCCGAGCAGCAGGTGCTCGGTGCCGATGTAATTGTGCCCGAGCTGGCGGGCTTCTTCGATGCTGAGCTCGAGGACGCGCTTGGCCTGCGGGGTGAAAGGGACTTCGCCGAACGTCAGCGTCTTGGGGAAACCGGCCAGCGCCCGCTCGACCTCGGCCTTGACGGTCTCGAGCCTGAGCCCGAGGCGCTGGAGCACGGCGGTGGCGATGCCCTCGCCGTCGCGGATCAGTCCGAGCAGGATATGCTCGGTGCCGACGAAATCGTGACGAAACCGGCCCGCTTCCTCTCGGGCCAGGATGATGACCCGCCGCGCCCGCTCGGTGAATCGCTCGAACACTTTTTGACCTCGCTCCCTCACCCGGGGACCGATGATCCGCCGGAGATCGTGGGGTGGCCGTCGTGAACCCTAACCCTGCGAACAGTATAACCTTGCTGGGCCCCGGCACCTAGGGATTTTGTGGGGGTGGCGATCCTTGAAACTCCTAACTCATTGAAACAGCGGCCGTGGGATCTTAGCCCCACGTCAGCGGCTCAGGGCCAGGACACTGCCCGGCCGTCCACGAGCCTGTAGCCCCTGTCCGCTTTTCTGGCCAAATCATGGTTGTGGGTGGCCACGACGAAGGACAGACCGCGCTCGGCCTGCAGCTGGAGGAAAAGATCCCAGATCACCTCGCTGGTCTTGGGATCCAGGTTGCCCGTGGGCTCGTCGGCGAGGATGATGCGCGGGTTGCCCACCAGCGCGCGGGCGATCGCGACGCGCTGCTGCTCGCCGCCCGAGAGCTCGCCGGGCCGGTGGCCCAGCCGATCGGCCAGTCCCACCTCTTTCAGCGCGGCCGCGGCCTTGTCCCGCGCCTCGGCCATGCCTTGACGCTGGAGCAGGGCGGGCAGCATGGCGTTCTCGAGCGCGGTCATCTCGCCGAGGAGATTGTAGAACTGGAAGACGAAGCCCACCTCCCCGCGGCGCAGCCGCGCCAGGCCGGCCTCCGTGCGCGCGAAGACGTCCTCTCCGTCGAAGAGCACGCGCCCGGCGGTGGGCCGGTCGAGGGTGCCCAGCAGGTGCAGGAGCGTGGACTTGCCGACGCCCGAGGCCCCGATCACCGCGACGCTCTCGCCGCCATTGACGGCGAGATTCACGCCCCGGAGCACGCGCACCACCTCTGGCCCCATGCGGTACTCGCGCTCGAGGTCCTGAGCGACTAGCAGCGGCTCACTCATAGCGGAGCACGTCCACCGGGTCGAGCCGCGCCGCGCGCCGGGCCGGGGACAAGGTCGCCAGGAAGGAGATGACCAGGGTGGCGCCCACGATCATCGCGAAGTCGCCTCTCGTCAGCTTCATCGGCAAATAGCTGATCTGGTATACGTCACCCGCGAGACGGATGATGTGATAGGTGTTCTGCACCCAGATGAGGACCAGCCCCAAGGCGCTTCCGGCAACGGTGCCCACCACGCCGATCAGCATGCCCGCCACGAGGAAGATCGCGCCGATGCTCTGTGCGCTCGCCCCCATCGCCTTGAGGATGCCGATCTCCTTTCGCTTCTCCGCCACCAGCAGCACGAGGTGGCCGATGATCGCGAAGGCGGCCACCAGGACGATGATGGTGACGATGACGAAGAGGGCGAGCTTCTCCAGCTGAAGCGCCGCGAACAGGTTCCGGTTCATGTCCATCCAGTCGCGGGACCAGTAGAGGCCGCCCGCCGCGCTGGCGATGCTGGGCGCGATCGCCTTGGCCTCGAACGGATCGTCGAGCTTGACCTCGATACCGGTGACCCGGTCGCCCAGTCCCGCGAACTCCTGGGCGGTCCGCAGCGTCGTATAGGCCAGCGAGGAGTCGTACTCGTACATGCCGACCTCGACGAAGCCGGCCACCTCGAACCGCCGCATCTTGGGCACGAGCCCCACGGCGGTCACGGCCCCTTTGGGCGAGATGACCGTGACGAAGTCGCCCGGCACCACTCCGAGGCTCCGCGCCAGCTCGCGGCCCAGCAGGACGGCCGGCTCGGCGTCCGGCCGAAGCAGCGCCTCGACGCTGCCGAGCCTTGTTTGGGAGGCCAGGGTCGCGCGTACCGCGGGGGAAGCGAGATCCACGCCGCGAAGCAGGCCGCCGGTGGCGCGTCCGCCCCGGGCCGTGAACAGCGCCTGTTCCAGGACGAAGGGCGTCGCCGACTTGACGCCTTTGACCGGGGCCACGCGCGCAGCAAGAGCGCCGGCATCCGCGATGCCCTGGCCGCCCGGCTCCATGATCAGGATGTGAGGGTTGGCGGCGATGATCTTCTCTCGTATCCCGTCCTGGAATCCCGTCATCACGGCCAGGACCACGATGAGGGCGCTGACTCCGAGAAAGACGCCGCCGATGCCGATCCAGACGAAGAGCGAGAGATTGGCGCGGTGGCCGCGCGCGCGCAGATAGCGCAGCCCGAGGAACAGCTCGAAGGGCAGACCCCGCCCGGCCATCATGCCTGCGGCTCTTCGTCGCCCTCGACGGATTCCGTTCCGCGCTCTGGACGCAGATGAGGGAAGAGGATCACGTCGCGGATGGACGCGGAGTCCGTGAAGAGCATGGCCAGCCGGTCGACGCCAATCCCCTCCCCCGCCGTCGGCGGCATGCCGTATTCGAGCGCCCGGACGAAGTCCTCGTCCATCCAGTGGGCCTCTTCGTCGCCGCGCTCGCGCTCCCGGGCCTGCTCCTCGAACCGCCGCCGCTGGTCGATCGGGTCGTTCAGCTCCGAGTACGCGTTGGCCAGCTCGCGGCGGCAGATGAAGAGCTCGAAGCGGTCCACCAGACGCGGGTTGTCGCGCTTGCGCTTGGACAGCGGCGAGAGCTCGATGGGAAAGTCGGTCACGAAGGTCGGCTGGACCAGAACGGGCTCGACGAGCGTATCGAAGATCTCCTTCCAGAGCGCGACCAGGCCGGCGTCGCCCGCCAGCGCCGCCTGGGTTCGCTTGTCGGCGGCGAATCCACCGCGCGCCCTCGCCGCCGCGCCCAGAGTGGTCACGGTTGTCTCGGGACTCACCGGGATGGCCACCGCGTCGGACAGCGCCTCGAAGTACGGCAATCGGCGCCAGGGCGGCGTGAGTCGGACGGTTTCGCCCTGATAGGTCAACTCCTCCCCGCCGAGCAGGATCTGGGCGAGGTGGACGAAGAGCTCTTCGGTCAGCTCCATGAGATCGTTGTAGTCGGCGTACGCCTGATAGAACTCCAGCATCGTGAACTCGGGATTGTGCTGGGTCGAGATGCCCTCGTTGCGGAAGTTACGGTTGATCTCGTACACCCGATCCATTCCGCCTACCACCAGGCGCTTGAGGTAGAGCTCGGGCGCGATCCTCAGGTACAGCGGCATGTCCAGCGCGTTATGGTGGGTCATGAACGGCTTGGCCGCGGCGCCGCCCGGAATCGGCTGCATCATCGGCGTCTCGACTTCGAGGAATTCCCGAGCGTCGAGGAACGCGCGCATGGCCGCGATCAGCCGGCTCTTCATGATGAACGCCTCGCGGACCTGGGGATTGACCACCAGGTCTACATACCGCCGGCGGTAACGGGTCTCAACGTCTTTGAGCCCATGCCACTTCTCGGGCAGCGGCCGCAACGACTTGGCCAGGAACTCGAACTGCTTGACCGCGACGGTGAGCTCGCCCGTGCGGGTGCGGAAGAGCTCCCCCGTCACGCCGACGAAGTCACCAACGTCGAGGTCGATGAAGAGCCCGTACTGGTCGCCCAGGACATCGGCTCGGGAGTAGAGCTGGATCTGGCCCGACTGATCCCGCAGCGCGGCGAAGCAGGTTTTGCCGTGATGCCGCATCGCCATCACCCGCCCCGCCAGCGACATCGGGCCCGCGCTTTTCAGCTCTTCTTCGGAGGCTTTCGCGAATCGCGACTGGAGCTGGCCCGCCCAGTGGGTGACCGGGAACCGCCCGCCGAAGGGGTTGATGCCGCGCGCGCGCCAGGCCTCGAGCTTTTCGAGGCGGCGGCGCATCAGCTCGTTGGAGTCCGCCGGCGGCGCGGGATCCGGGGTCGGTGATTGGGTCATCGGCCTAGGCGCCTGGCTTTGGGCCCTTGAGGAAGGCCTGGATAAAGGGGTCGAGGCCGCCATCCATCACGGCCTCGACGTTTCCAACCTCAACACCGGTGCGGTGATCCTTGATGATCTGGTACGGGTGGAAGGTGTAGCTGCGGATCTGGCTGCCGAAGGCGATGTCCTTCTTCTCCCCCGTGAGGTCAGCCAGCTCCTCCTTCTGCTTCTTTTCGTAGAGCTGGTAGAGGCGCGCTTTGAGAATGCGCATCGCAGTATCCCGGTTCCGCAGCTGGGAGCGCTCGTTCTGGCAGGCCACCACGATGCCGGTCGGCAGGTGGGTGATGCGCACCGCCGAGTCTGCCGTGTTGACGCCCTGGCCGCCGGGACCCGACGAGCGGTATACGTCGACGCGGATGTCCTCTTCCTTGACCACAACTTCGACGTCCTCGACCTCGGGGATCACCGCGACCGACGCGAAGGACGTGTGACGCCGCTTCGAGGCGTCGAACGGTGAGATGCGGATCAGCCGGTGGACGCCGATCTCGCTCTTGAGGTACCCGTAGGCGTACTCCCCGGTAATCTCCATGGTCGCCGACTTGATGCCCGCCTCTTCGCCCGGCAGCAGGTCCACCACCTCGGCCTTGAAGCCGGTCCGCTCGGCCCAGCGCAGGTACATGCGCAGCAGCATCTGCGCCCAGTCCTGGGACTCCGTGCCGCCCGCGCCCGGATGGATGGACATGATCGCGTTCTTCCTGTCCTGCGGCCCCGAGAGAATGATCTTGAGCTCGAAGGCCTCGAGGCCCCCGCTCAGCCTGCCCAGCCGCTCCTCGATCTCCGGCACAACGCTTTCGTCCCCAGCCTCGGTGGCCATCTCCCAGAGCAGTCGGGCCTCCTCCGCCTGGGAGGTCAGGTCCTTGAGGGTGGCGAGGATCCGGGCAAGCTCTGCGCGCTCCTGCACGACGGACTGCGCCCTCCGGCTGTCGTCCCAGAAGCTCGCCGAAGACATCTCGGCGTCGATCTCGCTCAGGCGGGTTTCCTTCCGGGGCAGGTCAAAGATGGCTCCGAAGGTCGTCGAGCCGTTTCTCGAGCTCCTGGATATTGCGCTTCAGATCGCTCAGCATCCGGCTCCAGACCTCCGAAAGAGTGGCACGCCCAGCCCGAGGGCCGACAGCCCCAGGCACACATACGCCAGCCAATCGCCCCAGCGCGTGTACAGCGTCGTGCGGCGCCGGAGCTCGACCGGCCCCGTCAGGACTCCGCGCTCGAACAGCGGCAGCAACCGCGTGATTCGCCCCGCCGGTGACACGAAAGCCGAGACGCCGGTATTCGCCGCCCGCGCGATCGAGATGCGATGCTCCACCGCGCGGAGCGGCAATGTCCCCAGGTGCTGCCAGGGGCCGCTCGTCTCGCCGAACCACGCGTCGTTGGTGATATTGCTCATGAAGCCCGCGCCGGCGACGACGAAGTCCCGAAACAGCTCCGGGAAGATCACTTCGTAACAGATCACGGTGCCGAACGGCGCCCCGGGCAATCGAAAGATGGTGCGCGTTTCGCCCGCGCCGAAATCAGAGATGAACTCCGCCCAGCTGCGGACGAACCCGATCAGTCCTGACAGCGGCACGTATTCCCCGAACGGCACCAAGTGAATCTTATCATACTTGGCCGTAATCCCTTGTCCGGTCAGGAGAAACGCGCTGTTTAGATACTGCCCCCGGGGCCCCGGCAGGCGGTCGATGGAGCCGATGAGGAGGGGGGTGTCGAGCTCGGCGGACAGCCGGGTGAGCCGCGCCAGGAGTTCGGGGTCGCCGCGCAGGAAAATCGTCGTGGCCGTCTCGGGCCACAGCACCGCGGCGGGGCGCGCGCCATTCCGCGGCCGCGCGGCCTCGCGGGTGAGCCGCTCGTACACCGCCATGATCTCGGCGTAGCGGGCGGGATCCCACTTGAGGGTTTGCTCGATTGAAGGCTGGATCAGAGCGATATCCACGAAGCGCGCGGCGCGGTCGACCGTGTGGCCGTACTCGCGGCCGAGGGTCCACCAGCCGAATCCGAGCGAGGCCAGCAGCAGAAGGCCTGCGGCCGCCGCGCCCGGAAGGGCGCGCCGCAGGCCGAGAGCCAGCACGCCAGCCAGCGCGGCATTGACCGCGACGATGAGCAGTGAGACAGCGTAGACGCCCCCCAGCTCGGCGATCTGTATCGCTGTCAGGGCCGCGTGCTGCGAGTAGCCGAGCAGCCCCCACGGAAAGCCTCCCATCAGGTGGCCGCGCAGCCATTCCCCTGCCACCCAGAGCGCGGGCGTCGCCGTCAACCCCCATGCGGGCCCGGCCCGGGCGCTGAGACGTGCCACCGCCCAAGCCATCAGGCCCACGTAAAGTCCGCAGTAAGCCGATAGCGCGAGGATGGGCAGCCAGGTCACCGGCCACGGAATGGCGCTGTAGGAGCGGAAGGTATAGTCGAGCCAGCGCAACAGGACGAGGAAAAACGTGGTGCCGGCGAGCCAGCCGTCGGCCAGCGCAGCGCGCGGCGGTCGCACGAGGCCGGCAAGGAATGCCGGGATCAACCACACCCAGGCGAAGAGCGACCAGTCCGTCGTGGGAAAGGCCAGCGCGCCCATGACCCCGGACCCCACGAGCAGGGTCTGGCGCACGCGCGCCTGAGAGAGGAATCCCAGGCGATCAGACACCGTGGGCCAGTCGATCGGCCAGCGTCCTCGGCAGCCCGGCCGCGAGGATTTTCTCTGCGGCCGTCCGGTGATCGTAGGCGACGCGGCGGATCGTCACGATTCGTGCGTCGCGGTCCCAGAGCGTGTAGGCCGCGCGCGGGTCCCGGTCGCGGGGTTGCCCCACGCTGCCCACGTTCACGATGTAGCGGCGGCCGTCCTCGAGCCGGATGCTCGTTTCCCCGCTCGGCAGCCGCCCGACGTACTCGGGTCCACTGCTGCCCAGCGACCAGACGCCGGGACGATGCGAGTGCCCCACGAAGCACAGCCGGGTGTCGAAGTCTCCGAAGACCTCGAAGCCGTCCTCGGCCGATATCAGGTAGTCCCACTCGTCCGGATTGCGGGGGCTGGCATGCACCAGCGTCGCTTCCTCGAGAGCGGCCGTGAGCGGGAGCCGCTCCAGGTACCGCCGGTGATCATCGCCGAGCTGGGCGCCGGTCCAGAGCGCGGCGGCGCGCGCATAGGGGTTGAACCAGTTGAGGTCCAGAAGGCCGAGCGCCCCGTGCTCGTGATTGCCGGCGACGACGGCCGCGGCCCGCTCCCCGAGCGCTTCCACGCAGGCGACCGGATCCGCCCCGTAGCCGACTACATCACCGAGGCACAGCACCCCGGCTGCCCCCTCGCCCTCGGCGTCCGCGAGCACAGCGGTCAAGGCCTCGAGATTGGCGTGAACGTCCGAAAGGATCGCGTATCGGATGGCGACCGCCTGTCAGGATCGATCGTCAGGACGCGGAGCCCTGCTCTTTGTGAATGCGGTCCAGAATCCCGTTGATGAACCGGCTCGACTCCTGCGTGCTGAACTTCTTGGAGACTTCGAGGGCTTCGTTGATGGCCACCTTGGGAGGCGCCTCTCCCATCCAGAGCAGCTCGAAGATTCCCTGCCGGAGGATGTTCCGGTCCACGACGGCCATACGCTCCAGCTCCCAGTTCTCCGCGTACTGGGAGATCATCTCGTCGATCTTCCCCTCGTGCTGCTTCGTGCCGCGCACGAGGGCGTCGGCGAAATCCCGCACTTCCCGGTCCACCGGGTGCCGGGTCCAGAACTCGTCGAGGTGCGGCTCGGCGCTGCTCTCGCCCTGCACGTCCAGCTGGTACAGCAACTGGAGAGCCAGCTCCCTGGCCTTGCGGCGCCGCCCCATCTAGGTGATCCGCCGGGGCCGGCCGCTCCCCGAAGACCGTCCGGGGCCCCGCCCCGCCTTCGGCCGCCCGAGCTCCCGCATCCAGCGCGCCATCTCCACGGCGGCCGCGGCGGCGTCTTCGCCACGATTGCCCACGGCGCCGCCCGCGCGCTCCCATGCCTGCTCTTCCGTGAGCGCCGTCACCACCCCAAAGCTCACTGGCACGCCACTCGCGAGCGCCGCGCGCGTGATACCCTGCGCCGCGGCGCTCGAGACGTACTCGAAGTGCGGCGTCTGCCCCTTGATCACGACTCCGAGGCAGATGATGGCGAGGTACCGACCGGTCCGCGCGAGCGCAAGGGCCGCCTGGGGCAGCTCGAACGAGCCCGGCACCCAGTGCACCTCGGCGTGCTCGCCACCGACGCCGTGGACGGCCAGCGAGCCCAGCGCGCCGTCGAGCAGCTTCTTCGAAATGGCCTCGTTAAAGCGCGCTACGACGACCGCGTAGCGCTCACTCGCTCCGGCCTTTGCGCGCACTCTGGCCTTCGGGGCTCGTCCCGCCATGGGTTTAGTCCGGGAAGGAGCTGAACAGATGGCCAAGCTTGTCGCGCTTGGTCAGCAGGTAGCGGCGGTTGGCGTCGGTGGCCGGAATCTCGATCGGCACGCGCTCCATGACGTGCAGCCCGTAGCCCTCGATGCCGACGATCTTCTTTGGGTTATTGGTCAAAATCCTCAGATTCTTGACTCCGAGATCCACAAGAATCTGCGCGCCGATGCCATAATGCCGCAGGTCCGCACGGAAGCCGAGCGCGTGATTGGCCTCCACGGTGTCCTTCCCCTGGTCCTGCAGCTCGTAGGCGCGAAGCTTATTGAGCAGCCCGATGCCCCGCCCTTCCTGCCGCATGTAGACGAGGATTCCGCGTCCTTCCCGCTCGATGAGGGCCAGCGCCTTGTAGAGCTGCGAGCCGCAGTCGCAGCGACGGCAGCCGAACACGTCGCCCGGCAGGCACTCCGAGTGGACGCGCACGAGTGTCGGCTCGTCTCCCGCCACATCGCCCATCACGAGGGCCAGGGGGACGCGGTCGTCGACCGTTGTCTCATAGGCGATCAAGGTGAACTCGCCGTAGTCGGTCGGCATGCGCGTGGTGGCCGAGCGTCGCACCAGTTTCTCTTTCTGGATGCGATACTCGATCAGCGCCTTGATCGTGATGACCTTCAACCCGTGCGTGCGAGCCAGCTGCATCAGCTCGGGCAGACGGGCCATCCCGCCGTCGTCATCCAGCACCTCGCAGATGACGCCCGCGGGCGCGCATCCCGCCAGCCGGGCGAGGTCGACCGCGGCCTCGGTGTGACCGGCCCGCCGGAGCACGCCGCCGGGCATGGCGCGGAGCGGGAAGATATGGCCCGGTCGGGTCAGGTCCTCGGGGCGTGTTCTCAGATCGACCAGGGTCCGGATCGTGACCGCGCGGTCATAGGCGGAGGTGCCGGTGGTCACGCCCCGCCGCGCATCGACGCTCACCGTGAACGCCGTGCCGAGCGGAGCCGTATTGTCAGACACCATCATGGAGACCTGCAGCTCGTCCAGCCGTTCGCCCAGCATGGGCATACAGATGATGCCCCGCCCATGCTTGGCCATGAAGTTGACGGACTCGGGCGTCGCCTTGTCGGCCGCCATGAGCAGATCGCCCTCGTTCTCGCGGTCCTCGTCGTCCACCACGACCAGCATGCGCCCGGCTCGGATGTCCTCGACGGCCTCCTCGATGGTGGCGAACTCTCGCACGCGATCCATCACGGTCGGTCTCCTCGCAGGGACAGGATTCGCTCCACGTACTTCCCGATCATATCCATCTCCAGATTGACCCGCCGCCCGGCCTTGAGCGCGCCCAGCGTCGTCACCGCCATCGTGTGCGGGATCACCATGATCTCGAAAGCCCGGTCGCCCAGGCTCGCGACGGTCAGGCTCACGCCGTCGACCGCGACAGAGCCCTGAGGGATCAGCAGCGCCCGAAGCGCCGCGTCCTGCCATTCTATCCTGAGTCTCCCCGTCTCGCCCTCCCGAGTCATGTCCGCCACGAGCCCGACCCCGTCAACGTGGCCCTGGACCAAGTGGCCACCCACCGGGCCTCCCAACCGGAGCGGGCGCTCGAGATTCACGGCGTCGCCGGGCGCCAAATCGCCGAGCGTTGTGCGCGTGAGCGTCTCCGGGCCGAGATCGAATCCGAGCTGGCCTGCGCGCCGCTCCACCAAGGTGAGACACACCCCGTTTACCGCGATGCTGACGCCCACCGCGGCGTCCTCGAGCACGGCGCGAGCGCCGACCGCCAGCCGCGGGCCCTGGCGGCTTACGACCTGCCCCACTTCTTCGATCAAGCCTGTAAACACGTCACGGTTTCCCGTCTGGATGCATCACGTCACCTTCGATCAGCCAATCCTCCCCGACGGGGAGGACTTCCACCGAGCGGAGCCGCATCGCGCTGCCCAGCGGCAGGCCGCGTCCCCCCACCGGCGTCGGCGCACCGGCACCCCCGAGCAGGATGGGCGCGACGAACACGGCGACCCGGTCCACCAGGCCCGCCTCGACGAACGCCCAGCTGAGCTCGCTCCCGCCCTCGAGCAGCACGCCCCGGACATCGAGGCCGAACAGGCGGCCGCAGAGATCGCTCACGTCTACGTGCCCCTCGCGCGACTTGCACTGCAGCGCCGTGACGCCTCGCGAGACGAGCGCTTCCACGTGCGCTGCGGGCGCGTCATCCGCGACGGCCACGACGACCCGCCCGGGGTCGCCGGACGCGATCAGCCGCGCCGTCAGAGGGAGCCGGCAGCGGCTGTCCACCACCACGCGCAATGGTTCTCGCGGCCCCGGCGGGTCCAGACGCACGGTCAGCGCCGGATCATCGGCCAGGACCGTGCCGATCCCCACCACGATGGCATCGCACTCGCTGCGAAGCCGGTGCGCTTCGCGGCGCGCCGCATCGCCGGTAATCCACCGAGACGAGCGGTCGGACGCGGCGATCTTCCCGTCGAGCGTCATGGCGCACTTGAGCGTGACGTGCGGTCGCATCCGCTCCATCGACGTGAAGAATACCCGGTTGAGCGCGCGGGCCTCGGATTCGAGGCAGCCCACGAGGACGTCCACGCCCGCGCGGCGCAGCGCGGTGGCGCCGCCCCCGCGTACCTGCGGATTGGGATCGGCCACGGCCGCGACCACGCGCCGGATGCCGGCGGCCACGAGGGCGTCGACGCACGGCGGGGTGCGCCCTGCGTGATTGCACGGCTCCAGGGTCACATAGAGCGTCGCCCCGTCGGCGCGCCCGCCGGCCTCCCGCAGCGCCTCGATCTCGGCGTGAGGCGCGCCCGCGCGCGTGTGGTAACCGCGCCCCGCCGCCGCTGCGTCCCGGACGACGACCGCGCCCACCATGGGGTTCGGCGAGGTGAGGCCCCGCGCCCGTCTCGCCAGGGCCAGCGCCTCCGCCATCCACCGCTCGTCATCAGACCGCGTCGGAGCCGGCATCACTCGCTCACGATGGCGCTCACGAAGGTTTTGGGATCAAAGGACTGCAAGTCCTCGATCCGCTCGCCCACGCCGACCAGCTTGATCGGTACGCGGAGCGCCTCCCAGATCGGGACGACGATGCCGCCCTTGGCCGTGCCGTCGAGCTTCGTCAGAACCAGCCCCGTGAGCCCGATCGCGTCGTGGAACATCCGCGCCTGCTGCAGTCCGTTCTGCCCGGTCGGCGCCTCGAGCACCATCAGGCACTCCTGCGGAGCGCCTGGAAGCTGGCGCCCCACCACCCTCTTGAGCTTGGCGAGCTCGTCCATCAGGTTGGATTTGGTGTGGAGTCGCCCCGCCGTGTCGACCACGAGCACGTCGATCCCGCGGGACGTGGCCGCCTTGACGGCGTCGAAGACCACCGCCGATGGATCGGCGCCCGGCGCCTGCCGGACAACGTCGACCTGCGCGCGCCGGCCCCATTCCTCGAGCTGCTCGATGGCCGCAGCCCGAAAGGTGTCCGCCGCGGCCAGGAGCACGCTGCGGCCCGCGCTCTTGAGCGCTGCCGCGAGCTTGCCCGCGCTCGTGGTCTTTCCCGAGCCAATGACGCCCAGCAAGAGGATCACGGTGGGATGGCCCTCGAGGTCGAGCGGCGCGGCGGCGCCGGCCAGCGTTTCCTCGAGGAAGCGCCGGAGCAGCGCCTTGACGTCCTGCGCGGTCACGGCCCGGCCACGCTCCGCCTCGTCTCGCACCCGCTCGACGAACCCGCCCGCAGCCGCCGTCCCCAGGTCTGCGGCGATGAGCGCCTCTTCCAGCTCGTCGAGGAGCGCCGCGTCCACGGGCCGCCCGATGACGAGGACGCTGTCGAGGCCGTCCTCCACCAGCTGCCGGGTTCGCCGCAGCCCATCTCGGATTCTGTCCGCGAATGCGCCGAAGAGGCTCACGAACCCCCCTGGGGCAGCTCGAGCCGCTGGATCACCGCGCCTTTGGCGCCCAGCGGCGCCAGCGGTCTGCCATTGAGCTCGAGCTCGATCCCGCCGGCATTGCCCACGGTGAGGACGAAGCGCTTGTTCGAGGTCCACTCGCGTGTAGCGCCGGGCGGCAGCAGCTCCTCGGCCACGCGGCCATCGTCGGTCTGAACGCGAATCCACGTCGCCTCGACGGCTCTCACCACCAGCCGTTGCGGCGGACTTGCGGCGGGAGCCGGCTTGTCGGCCTGAACGGACGCGGCGGGCCGCGGAGCTGCGGCAGGGGCGGCCGGAGCTTCCGCCGGCGCGGTGGGCGTATCGGCCGGCTTCCGGGCTTCCACGGTGGCCGGCGCGGTGGCCGCCGGCGCGGGCGCCCTAGGCGGGCGCTTGAAGATGCTGTTGATGGTCAGCAGTCCCACGCCGAAGGCCACCAACAGTGCCAGGCTTACCAGGACGGGACTGCTGGTCCAGGAGGCCGCCGGTCGCGGTACCGGCGCTCCTGGCTCGACCGCCTCGCCCTCGCCCAGCATGTCGCGATAGTGAGCCAGCGCTCCGTCTGCGGGCTCGTTGAGGAAGCTGCAGTAGGCGCGGATGAAGCCGCGCACGAAGACGGGAGCGGGCAGCTCGTTCAGCTTATCGGCTTCCAGTGCCTCCAGATGACGGAGACCGACACGGGTCGAGCGGGCCATCTCTTCGAGAGAGCCGCCCTTGGCCTCCCGAAGCGAACGCAGATAGTGGCCCAAAGAGCGCTCGGCTTCCAGCTGCTCCATAGCTCGGAGTGTAAAGGGGCGGAGGAAGAAAAGTCAAGCAGCGAGCGGAGTTACGCTTCAGCCAGCCTTACGGAGACGAGCCGGCTAAGGCCGGGTTCTTCCATGGTGACGCCGTAGAGCACATCGGCCGCCTCCATGGTTTTGCGATTGTGGGTGATCACGATGAACTGGGTCTGGGAACACAGCTCGCGGAGCACCCGGAGGAAGCGGTGGATATTGGCGTCGTCGAGCGGGGCGTCCACCTCGTCGAGCACGCAGAAGGGACTCGGCCGGTGGTAGAAGATGGCGAACAGCAGCGCCAATCCGGTGAGTGCCTTCTCGCCGCCGGACATCAGGGTCACCGCCTGCAGCCGCTTGCCCCGGGGCTGAGCCATGAGCTCGACGCCTAGCTCGAGCGGATCGTCGTCGCCTTCTTCCGGCGGCACCATCCGCAGCTCGGCGCGCCCGCCCTCGAAGAGCCTGGAGAAGATGTGACCGAAGTGCCGGTTGATGTCCTCGAAGGCCTCCTGGAACCGCTCCTGGGCTGTGCGCGTCATCCCGCGGAGCGCCTTTTCCAGGTCCTTGATCGACGCCACCACGTCGTCGTGCTGCGCTTTCAGAAATGCGAGGCGCTCCTCGAGCTCACGGTATTCTTCGTCGGCCACGAGATTCACCGGCCCCATGGCCTCGAGCTTCTGCGCCAGCTCGTCGTGCCTGGTGCGGACCTGCTCCAGATCTCGCGACGGATCATGCCCTGACAGCAGCGCCTCGGTGCTCTCGACGCCATGGCGGCGGCGCGCTTCCTGCGCGAGCTCTTCGCGCCGCACCCGCCCCTCCGTGGCCCGCAGATCCAACTCATGCACCCGGCTCACGAGGCCGCTGAGGGCGCCTTGGATCTCCCGAAGCTCGCCCTCGATGCGATCCCGCTCCGTCACCTGCCGCTGGTGCTCCTCGGCGATCACGCGCACCTCAGCTTCGAGCCGATCGCGCTCGCCCGCCGCATCTCGTGCCTGTGCATCGGTTCGCTCGCGCTCCTGAGCCAGATCGGCGCGCCGCTCAGCGGTCTGGGTGCGGCGCTGCGCCGCCTGCTCAAGCTGCAGCGTGAAGTCCTGCTCGAACTGCCCCAG
>JBKPCB010000167.1:0-11121 GCA_046727155.1 Candidatus Methylomirabilota bacterium
GCCGCGGGTCGCCTGCGCGTCCGGAACGAAGCGGAGATGTGCACCGATCTCACCTGCGACGGGGCGATCATCGTGACGGCCGAGGGCCGATCCAATGACCTGGCCCAGGTGAATGCCGGCGACATCGTCACGATGGTGCAGCAGGACGGGCGGGCGAAGGAAATCCGCGTGGTCCGCCGCGTCTTCGAGGAGTACTCGAGCCCGGAGTGGTAAGCGTCTAGCCGCGCCTCAATCTTTCGACGGCCCCGGTGGCCCAGCCTCCGGGGCCGTCGTCTTTCCGGGGTCAGGTTCTCAGGCTATGCCGGTGTGCACCGTGACGGTGCCCAGGCCGAGACGGCGCCAGGTCACGGCACGGAGCCCGGCCCGCTCCATCAGCGCCTTGAGCTCGTCCGGAGTCACGAAGCGATCCACCGACTGGGGGAGATAGGAATAGGCCTCCGGATCCCCCGAGACCAGCCGGCCGATGCGCGGGACCAGGTGGTGGAAGTAGAAGCGAAAGAGCCGGGAGAAACCGGGCAGGGTGGGTTGCGTGATCTCGAGCGCGACGACGCGACCACCCAGCCGCGTGACGCGCTTCATTTCCCGCAGCCCCTCCTCGAGATCCACGAGGTTCCGCAGCAGAAACGCCGAGGTGACGCAGGCGAAGGCGCGGCTCTCGAATGGCAACGCCAGCGCGTCGGCGGCGATGAGCCGGACGCGCCCGTGGAGATCGCCATAGGCGAGCTTGGCGCGCGCGACGTCGAGCATGCCCAGGGAAAAGTCGACGCCCACGATCAGCCGATGCGGGTGGACCTCCCTCAGCTCGAAGGCGAGATCGGCCGTGCCGGTTGCCAGATCCAGCGCCGGCCCGTCGGGGGCGGGAATCGTCTGCCGGGCCGCCACGCGCCGCCAGGCGTGGTGCATCCCGAGAGTCATCAGCCCGTTCATGAGATCGTAGCGCCGGGCGATGCGCGAAAACATCTCGCCGACGAAGCGCGCCTTGTCGGGTCCCGCGCCGAGCTCCGGCCGGTTCACCACCAGCGGCCTCCCACGACGGCGAAAAACAGGATCACCGCGATGTAGCCATTGACGTTGAAGAACGCCAGGTCGAGGCGCGAGAGATCGTCCGGCGCCACCAGCGAATGCTCGTAGGCGAGCAGCACCGACACGACCAGCACCCCCGCCCAGTAGAGCAGTCCGAGCCCCATCACCCAGCCCAGCGCGACGAACGCGACCACGGTCAGGGCGTGGCATGCCCTGGCCGTCGCGAGCGCGGCCGCAATTCCGAAGCGCGCTGGCACGGACTGAAGCCCCGCGCGGCGGTCGAAGTCCACATCCTGGCAGGCATAGATGAGATCGAAGCCCGCGATCCACACCGTCAGCGCGAACCAGAGGATGAAGACCGGCGGATCGAAGGCCCCGCGCACGGCGATCCAGCCGCCCGCTGCGGCGATGCCGTCGGTGAAGCCCAGGATCCAATGGGTGAGCCAGGTGAAGCGCTTGGTGTAGGAGTAGCCGATCAGGACGAGCACGGCCAGCGGCGCGAGCAACAACCAGAGCGGGTTGAGCATCCACGCGGAGAAGAGCAACAGCGCTCCCGAGCCGACGGCGGCGGTCAGAACCTGACCCGGCTTGAGCAGTCCCGTCGGCAGGTGCCGCTGAGCCGTGCGGGGATTCGCGGCGTCGAGGGCCCGATCGGCCAGGCGGTTGACACTCATCGCCAGCGTGCGCGCGCCCACCAGGGCCAGAGTGACCCTGAGGACGGCGCGCCAGCCGGGCCAGCCGTCGGCGGCCAGCACCATCGCCACATAGGCGAAGGGCAGGGCGAAAACGGTGTGCTCGAACTTGATGGCGTCGAGGAAGTGACGCAGTGGTCCCGGCACTACAGGCCGTACTCGCGCCAGCGCCGGCTGACGAGCGCGCGGATCTCCTCGCTCATGACGATCTCCTCAGGCCAGGGCTGGGTGATGCCGTCCATCTCGCTCTTTTCGGTGGCGTCCACGCCGAGTTTCCCGCCGTAGCGGTGGCGGAGCGCGGCGTGGTCGAGATCGTCCATGGGGCCTTCGAGGATGACCAGGTCGCGTTTGGGGTCGATATTGCCGGTGGCCCGCCAGGCGACCTCGGACAGGTCGTGAACGTTCACGTGCTCGGACACCACCACGATGGTCTTGGCGAGCATCATGAGCCCAAGCCCCCAGAGGGCATACATCACCTTGCGCGCGTGCCCCGGGTAGCGCTTCTTCATGGAGACGATCACGAGATTGTGGAAGATGCCTTCTGCCGGCATGTTGATGTCCACCACTTCGGGCAGCAGCATCCGGATGATGGGCAGGAAGATCCGCTCGGTGGCTTTGCCGAGCCAGTAGTCCTCCTGGGGAGGCCGGCCGACGATGATCGTAGGATAGATCGGGCTCTTCCGCCGCGTGACGGCCTTGAGGTGGAAGACCGGATAGTCGCGGGCAAGCGAGTAGTAGCCGGTGTGATCGCCGAAGGGCCCCTCGAGCCGCCGCTCCGCCGGGTCCACCCAACCCTCGAGCACGATCTCGGCGTCCGCGGGGACCTCGAGGTCCACCGTCTTGCATTGGATCATCGGGACGCCCGAGCCACGCAGCCAGCCGGAGAACACCATCTCGTCAATCGCCGGAGGCAGCGGCGCGGAGGCTGAGTAGATCGAGCAAGGATCGCCGCCGAGCGCAATGGCGACCTCCATGGGGCGGCGCGCTTCTTCTGCCACGCGGTGGTGCTCTGCCGAGCCCTTGTGGGTCTGCCAGTGCATGCCGAGCGTCTGGTCGTCGAAGACCTGGAGCCGGTACATTCCCACGTTGCGCGCTCTCGTGAGCGGATCGCGCGTGAAGACCATGGGCAGGGTGATGTACCGGCCGGCGTCGCCCGGCCAGCACGTGATGATGGGCAGCCCGGCCAGCGTCGGGCGATCGGTCTCGACGACTTCCTGGCATGGTGCCGAGCGCACGCGCTTGGGGCCGGCCTTGACCACGTCGAAGGCGTCGCCCAGCTTCTTCAGCTTGTCGACGAAGGAGTCCGGCATCTTGATGAGCTCGAGCAGCTTCGCGACCCGCGCCGAGAGCTCGTCGAGCCGCTCGACGCCGAGCGCGGCGGCCATGCGCTCCGCCGAGCCGAAGGCATTGATCAGCACCGGGATGCTCGAGCCTTCGACGCTCTCGAAGAGCAGGGCCTGATTGCGTTCGGCCGGACCCTTGGAAACGCGATCGGTGATCTCGGCGATCTCGAGATCGCGCGACACGGAGGTGGTGATACGCAGGAGCTGACCGAGCTTCTCCAAGTGGGCAATGTACTCGCGGAGATCGGCGAAGGCCACGGCGCCGGCCCGGCTACTCGTGGTAGTACAGCTTCACCAGCCACCCCGCGATGACCGGGAAGGCCAGACTGGGGATCGTGCGGATCATCACGAAGCGCCAGCCCATGAGCGGCGCTTCCCAGGCAATGATCCGCTGCATGCCGAAGAGCGACCACGAGGTCATGTAGGCCACCAGCGGCCCAAACGCCATACCGGAATTCGCCAGCACGACGAGCAGCGGCACGCTCACCATGGGCCCGCCGGGCGTGAGGACCCCGGCGAGGCTCGCCAGAAGGATCGCGCTCAGTCCCGACTGCCGGCCAAAGTAGCGGGCGACGCTCTCCTGCGGAATCACCACCTGGAGCATGCCGGCCAGGATCAGGGCCGGGATGAGCCGCGGCAGGATGAACCAGATCAGCGACAAGCCGGTGAAGGCCCCGACCCGCGGCAGGCCCGGATCCTTGAGATAGGCAACGGCGGTGAAGAGCAGGGCCAGCGCGACCAGGACGAGGGTGGAGAGGTCGAACGGCGACCCGCGGAGCATGCGCGCATTATATAATGGTCGGACGCGGCTCAGGTCGCGATTTGAATGCACTGGACCATTCGAGCCAAGCTCACCGCGCTCGTCCTCGTCGTGCTGCTGCCCCTGGTGGCCGGCGCCGGGCTCAAGTTCTGGCGCGACCTCAGCGAGGAGCGCGCCAAGGCCCAGAGCGAGATGCTGGAGTTCGCGCAGCACCTTGCCCGGCACCTGGACGAGGTCCTGAGCGGGCAGGTCGAAAACCTCGAAGCTCTCGGCAGCGTCCAGCGTCTCGACGAGATCGAGAGCGCGGAGCTCGCCACGCTCGCGGCGCGTGTGCAGGCCCGGCACCCGTTCATCCACCGCTTCCTCGCGATGCGCTCCGATGGGCTCATAACGGCCTCGAGTGCGCCTCGCGGCTCGGAGCCGGCCGCGGGCTTCCCCGACCGCGCGCTCCTCGAGGCCTCCCTCCGGGACGGACTCCCTATCGTCGGAGCACCGCAGCCGAGCCCCACTGACGGCCGGATGGTCGTTCCGCTGGTCGCACCCATCCTGAACCGCGGCACCCAGCTCGGGCTGATGGTGGCCGAAATCGACCTCCGGCGCTTCTCAGCTTTCATCGATGGTCTGCGCCTCTCGTCCGGGACCACGGTCGCCATCGTGACCGCGGACGGAATCGTGCTGGCGCGTTCGGGCGGCGCCGTGAAGGCGCTTGGACAGCCCTTTGGCACCACGCCCCAGGCCCGCGCCCTCATCCAGCGCGGCGGCGGGATCTCGGAATGGCGCTGGGACGACGGCATTGTGTCCCTGGCCGGCGCGGCGCCGATGTCGAAGGCGCCGTGGATCGTCGTGGCCGCGACGCCGAGCGCCGAAGCGTATGGCCCGGCGGCGACCCGGCTGTGGGGCAATCTTCTCGGGCTCGGTGCGATCACCCTCGTCGCCGTGCTTGGCGCCTGGCTCATCAGCCGGCGGATGAGCCGCTCGGTCCGGGCGCTGAGCGCCGGAGCGCGAGGGCTCGCGGCCGGAGACGGTCCACCCATCGTCGTGCCGACGGGTGACGAGCTCGCGGAGCTGGCGGAGCAGTTCAATCGGGCCATGGACGAGCGGCGCCTGGCACAGGCCGGCATCGAGGCGCGCCAGCGGCGCCTCCGGGCGCTGGCCGACGTCAACCTGTCGCTGTCCCAGCAGCTCGACCTCGAGCGGCTGCTCCAGCAGATCACCGAGGCGCTCGCCCGGCTCACCGGCGCCTTCGTGGTGGTGCTCTGGGAGGTGTGGCCCGCCACCGGCCGGATCGTTCGGCGAACCTTCACCGCGGAGCAGTCCATCACCGTGGAGCTCCCGGAGGAGCTGCGGCTTGGCGAGGGCGGCACGGGCTGGATCGCGCAGCACGACCGGCCGCTCTTCGTCGAGGACATCACCAGGGACCCGCGCATCATCTCGGTAGATTGGGCTCTGCGTAATGATCTCGTCGCCTTCGCGGGCGTGCCGGTCTCGTCCGGCGACGAGCTGCTGGGCGTGCTCACGCTCAATCTCAAGCGCGGGACCCTCCCGCCGGAAGATGACCGCGCGTTGCTCGTGTCCTTCGCCTCCCAGGCGGCCGTCGCCATCCGCAACGCGCGTCTCTTCGCGGAGGCCGAATCCCGCCGGCGTGAGGGCGAGACGCTGAGCGAGCTCAGCCACGCGCTCGCCCAGGCCCTCGACCCCGACATCGTCGCCCAGCGGATTGCCGACGGCGTGCGCGGGATTCTGAAGGCGCGCAGCGCCGGGCTCTACCGCCAGGAGGACGACGGCAGCATGGTGGCCGCGGCGGTGTCCGGCGACATGGGCCCGACGGCGGGTCGCGGGATCGTCTTCCCGCGCGGCACGGGCGTCGCGAGCCTCGTGGCGCGGGACCGCGCGCCCATCGTGTCGTCCAACCTGCTCACCGATGCTCGCATCACGCTCACGCCCGATGTGCGCGCGCGGATCGAGCAGGCCGGCTACCGCTCCGTGCTCTCGGTTCCACTCCTCGTCAAGGACACCGTGATCGGCGCGTTGTCGGTTGGAGACGCCGAGGGCCGGATGTTCACCGAGGACGAGATTCGGCTCGCGCAGGCCTTCGCCGACCACGCGGCCGTTACCTTTCAGAATGCTCGGCTCTATATGGAAGCCAATCGGCGCCGCCGCGACGCGGAGGCGCTGGCGCGCATGGCGCGCGCGCTTACCGAGAGCCTCGACGTCGCGGGCGTGGCCGAGCGGATCGTGGAGGCCGTAAGCGCGCTGTTCGCGGCCCGCTCCGCCGTGATCCGCCTGCGAAGACCCGACGGGGCCTTGGTCGTGTTGGCCTCGAGCGGTTCGGCGAGCGAGCAGCTGCCGCCGGGGCACACGCTGCCGGCCGGAATCGGCATCAGCGCCCGCGCGGTGGCGGAAGGACGCGCCGTCTGGTCGGCGGACGTCAATGCGGCGGCCGGCGTGGTGGTGAGCGACGACCTCCGCAGCCGGAACGAGCTCTCGCAGCTCGGCGCGGTCCTGGCGGTGCCGCTCCGGACGACGAATGAGATCATCGGCATGCTCGCCGTCGCCGACCAAACGGGCCGCGTGTTCAGCCAATCCGAAGCCGTCCTGCTGCAGACGTTCGCCGACCAGGCGGCGCTGGCGCTGGAGAACGCGCGGCACTATTCCGAGGCGAAGCGTCGGCAGCACGAGGCGGAGGAATTGGCGCGCGTCGGGCGGATGCTCACGGAGAGCCTGGACGTGGCGGATCTGGGCGAGCGCATTGTGGCCAGCCTGCTCCCGCTCTTCGGCGTGACCTCTTCCCGTCTCTGCCTCCGTCGCCCGGACGGCGCGCTCGAAGTCGTAGCCTCCAAGGGCATGGCGCGGGGCTTCTTCGATCCGGGGAGCATCATTCCGCCCGGAGTCGGCGTCGTGGGTGAGGCCATGAGGGCGGGCCGGCCGGCGTGGACGCGCGATGTCCTGGTCGAACCGCGCTTCTCGCTCAACGACGAAGCCCGTCGTTACGTCGAGCAGGTGGGCGACAATGCCGTCCTGGCAGTCCCGCTGACAGTCAAGGGCGACTCCATCGGCGCCCTCATTCTCAACGACCGGGCGGGGCGCGAGTTCCCGGAGCCCGAGGTGGCGCTGCTGCAGGCCTTCGCCGACCAGGCGGCGCTGGCGCTCGACAACGCGCGGCTGTACGGCGAGACCCGCCAGCGACTGCGCTACGTGGACTCGCTCCGCGAGGTGGTCGAGCAGATCCTGGTGCCGTTCAGCCTCGACGAGCGGCTCAGCCTGATCGCCCGCAAGGCGGCCGAGCTTTTCGACGCCGACCGGGCGATGATCGCGCTCCGGGACGAGAGCAGCGGGGAGCTGGTCGTTCGCGCCGGCTTCCAGCTTTCGGAGGGGGAAGTGGGGCGCGTGCTCACTCCGGACCGCGGCGCCAGCGCGGTGTCGGTGAGCCGGCGCCGGCCGATCATGGTCAACGATTACGCCGCATGGCCGCAGTGCGATCCCTATATCGTCGCGAAGTACGCGGCAAAGCCGCCGCAAGCGACCATGGCTTGCCCGCTCCTGATCCGGGACCAGGCGATCGGGGCCCTGTCGGTCGGCCTCCACCGGCCGGACGGGCGCTTTACGGCCGCAGACGTGGACCAGCTCGCCAGTCTCGCGGCCCCGGCCGCGCTCGCCATCGAGCACAGCCGCCTGTACGCGGAGCTGCAGGCGCGCCTGCGCGAGCTGGAGGAAACCCAGGCCCAGCTGCTACAGGCCGGGAAGCTGTCCGCCGTCGGCCAGCTCGTCTCGGGCGTGGCCCACGAGCTCAACAACCCGCTGTCGGTGGTGATCGGCTACGGCCAGCTGCTGATGGCGAAGGATCTGCCCCCGGAGCTTCGCCGGCCGATCGAGCTGGTCGTCGCCCAAGGCGACCGCATGGCGAAGATCGTCCAGAGCCTGCTGCTCTTCTCGCGCCAGCGGAAGCCCGAGCGAGGGGCCGTAAACTTGCGTGACGTGATCGAGCAGACCGTGGGGCTGCGCGCCACCCAGCTCACGCTCTCGGGCATTCGCGTCGACGTCGCCTACGGCAATGGGCTGCCGCAAGCCGAGGGCGACGCCCACCAGCTCCAGCAGGTCTTCCTCAATTTGCTGCTCAATGCCGAACAGGCCATCCTCGGCAGCGGCGCCGGCGAGCAGCGCGCCGGCGACCGCATTCGCCTGAGCACGACGACGCGCCGGGATGGCGATCAGGCCTGGCTCATTGCTGAGGTGGCGGACAACGGCCCGGGCATTCCCACGGGCGTGCTGCCGCGGATCTTCGAGCCGTTCTTCACCACCAAACGGGTGGGTGTGGGGACCGGGCTGGGGCTCAGCGTGTCCTACGGCATCATCCAGCAGCACGGGGGCCGGCTCAGCGTCACGAGCCAGCCGGGCCGGACCGTGTTTACCGTCGAGCTGCCGGCGATGGCTGCGCCGGCAAGCACTGCCGCCGCTCAGACTGTGGCCGAGCCCGCGGCGGCCGGGCGCGGGCGCCACGCCCTCGTCGTGGACGACGAGCCCAGTATCGTGGACCTGGTGACAACGCTCCTTAGGCAGCGGGGATGGCAAGTCGATGTCGCCCCCGGCGGCCGCTCGGCTCTCGAGCGGCTGCGCGGCGGCCGGTACGACCTGGTCGTCACCGACATCCGGATGCCGGATGGCAGCGGCGAAGAGCTCTACCGCGCCGCGACCTCTCATCAGAAGGATCTGGCGGGCCGCTTCGTCTTCATCACCGGCGATACCGCCAATGCCGAAGCGTGGCGGTTTCTCGAGGCCACCCGCGCGCCCGTGATCGAGAAGCCCTTCACCGCCCAGACGCTCCTGCAGGCGGTGGAGCGCGTCACCCCTTGACTTCGGCCCGGCCGCTCGCGTAGGTAGGGAAGAGCATGACGAAGGCCGATCTCGTGGCGGCGATGGCCAAGGCCTCGGGGGAATCCAAGGTCTCCGCCGAGCGGGCGCTCAACGCCTTCCTCGACGAAGTGTTCGAGGCCCTCAAGAAGGGCCGGCGGGTCACCATCGGCGGCTTCGGCACCTTCATGATCAGCCGCCGGCAGGCCCGCAATGGCCGCAATCCCCGCACCGGCAAGGTCATCCGCATCCCCGAGAGCCGCGTGCCGCGCTTCAAGCCGAGTCGCTCGCTCAAAGGCGCCGTCCTCTAGCGTCGTTGCCTTGACAGGGCGAAGCCGGCCCGCGTAGAATGGCCGAGCGTGTTGGGGGATCGTCTAGTGGTAGGACGCGTGGCTCTGGACCACGTAGCGGGGGTTCGAATCCTCCTCCCCCAGCCATTTCTCCCGTCCCGCCGGCACGGCCCCATCGTCTAGAGGCCCAGGACACGGCCCTCTCAAGGCTGAAACACGGGTTCGAATCCCGTTGGGGCCACCAAATTGTTTTCGTTGGAGTTTTTGGCTCCGAGTTTTAGGAACATCGGAATGTTCCTCGAACCCGGACCGAGCCTTCGTCCTACGTCGTGAGCATCTGCTCCGCTTTTGCCTCGTAGAAGGCCACCGCGCGCTTCAGCTCCGGTGGCCGAATGGTCGTGTAGACCTGGGTCGTGTCGAGCCGGGCGTGGCCGAGGAGCGCCCGCACCTGCTCCAAGTCGTGGTGTTGTTCCAGCACCTCCACCGCGACGCCGTGTCGGAGGTCGTGCGGCTTGAGCATTGGATAACCGATGAGCTTGCCCTACACCTTGCAGAGCCGCCACACGTTCTTGCCGGTCATGGGGGCGCACGTCTTGCCGCCGCTACGCCGGCCCCACGTCGACCAGAAGAGCGGCGTCTCGGGGGTGATGTTGCCGATCGCTTTGGTAAGCACTTGCGCGACGTAATCCTGAAGGAGCCGAGTCACCGCCATGGGCAAGGGGATGTCGCGGCTCTTCCCACCCTTGACGCGGACTTCGCGGAGGCCCCACTCCGGGTCCAGGTGACGCACTTTGAGGGTCGCGACCGATTCCCGCGCATCCCGGTATAGCGGAGCACCAAGAAGACCGCGAGATCCCGGCGCCGTCCTCGGTCCCTCGTCGCCTGGATGAGCGCGTCCATGATCGCGGGGCCGGGCACCTGCTTGGGCGCCTCCCGCACGTGTGGGGGCCGGTCGAGCTGGGCGACCGGGTTCGTGGTTAGCACGCGGCACTTGGTCAACCACGTGCAGAAACTTGACACGACAGATTGCCGACATCGCATCGTGCTCAGCGCCAGATCGCTCGCGGCCATGTCGTCCATCCACGCCTGGATGATTTCGGGGTCCAGGTCGACAACCCGCGCAGCCCGGCCTGTGCGGGCTTTCACGAACACGACGAATTGCTCCAAGATCCACCGGTACGTCTTCGCACCTCCTTCCGCTTTCCCGCGCTGCTTTCGTTGGTAGGCACAGAATTGCTCCACCAGCTCGACCAGCTGTTGGGCCATGGTCTCGGTCCTCCGGCCCGAGCCACGACCACGTTTTCGCAGGCCCGCAGTATCAGGTGGGACGACCCACCCGTCAAGCGGGCGGCGAAGGCCGGCGATGGTTTGGGATTCCACGTCCGCTAGGAATTGCCCAGAACGCGGTTCTTGGTTGAGCGCGATCTCGTGCGCGCCTTCCGAATGAATGAACGAACCATACGCGCCGTGTATGGCTGACCGGATCCTGGACCCCAGGCTTTGACGATGCCCTTGTTCGCAAGACGCTCCGTAATCTCGGGGATGGACAGAGGCTGAGCGCAGAGTCGTTTGAGTTCGCTCCTCACGCCATCACGCGTGATGAGTGCTAGTCGCGTCCGTGCGCCGCCGACCCAGTCGATCTCGACCGTCCAGCAGTCTCGGTCCGGGGTCACATAGACGGCCTTGATGATGAGCCTGACCACTGCCCTTCGTTGCTGGAACGTCACGCTCGAATGGCGCCAGAGCGTCCCGAGGTCCTCCCGCGCGGACATCGATGCCGATTCGCTTCACGCCGGTGCGGATGGCGCGTGCGCAGTCGATGGCGTTTCCAGGAGCGTCGAAGCGCACGAAGAAGCCGTCGCCTGCTGTATCGATCTCGGTCCCCTCGCATCGGACGATTTCTCGTCGAACGGCCGCTCGGTGCTCGTCGAGGAGCTTTCGCCACGCTGGTACTGCATCGCGGCGTCCAATAGGATTGACGATGATAGGCACCCGTGGAAGACTGTGGTTGGTGGCACGGTGTTCGCGATCTACGGTGACGAAAGCACGTCTGGAAAGGCCACGGTCTACGCCGCGTTCTTCGTTCCCAACTCCCAAATCGGACGCGCCGAAGAGATTTTGCACCGAACCAAGGAACAATACGGTGTCCCAGAAGGCGCCGAGTT
>JBKPCB010000168.1:0-16420 GCA_046727155.1 Candidatus Methylomirabilota bacterium
ACCTGGTAGTCCACCACGCCGTGCTGCATGTCCACGGTCAGCGAATCGAAGCCTTGATGCGCCATGACCTCGGCGGAGAAGGCCGACGGGATGGACAGCCACCCGTTCACCACGGTTTCCCCGCGCGCCCAGATCTTCCTCAGCGTGTTCTCTCTCACTCTCTTCTCCTTGGATGGGGTTGGCCTCGCCGCGGAGCAGGCGCGGCAGGCCTACTCTTGATACCACAGCCCGGGCCGTGGGGTGGACCCCCCGGCAAGCTGTGGTCGGCAGGACTCAAGACCCCTATATTTTGCTATTGAAAATACTAAACAAGTGTTGTGTTATTAGCCTACTCCTTAATATATACGGAGTGCCTATGACCCTCCCGTCCGAGTCCTTGCCCCCGCCAGGGTGGGGCGCTCGAGGGATCGATGGCTTGCTGGGCGCGTTCCCGCCGGGGCAGCTCAGCGAGATCGTCGGCCCTTGGTCCTCAGGCGGCAGCAGCCTGCTCCTGGCCTTGATCGCCCGCGTCACGACCTCGGGCGGTAAGGTCGCGGTTGTCGACGGGACCGATGCCTTCGATCCCTTCTCCGCCGCCGCGGCGGGCGTCGATCTCTCGGGCGTGCTTTGGGTGAAGTGCGGCGGCCGACTGGATCCGGCCTGCCGCGCGGCTGATCTCCTGGCCCGCTGTCCGGGCTTTGCCCTGGTCGCTATGGATTTAGGCGAGCTGCCGCTGCGCCGCCGTCAGTCACTCCCGGCTTCGCTCTGGCTGAGGCTCCGGCGCGCTGTGGAGGGCAGCCCCACCATCCTGGTGCTCCGCGCCCCGCAGCGGCTGGCGGGGAGCGCCGCCGCCCTGGTGGTTTCCGCCCACCGGCTCGAGGCGCGATGGATGGGAGCATCGCAGCCCACGCGCTTCGCCGGCCTGAGATCCGAGCTCCGGCTCCTCCGCGCTCGCATTTTTTCCCACCCCGACCTTCTCTCCCGCCGGGAGGGAGACGGAACTTCGAATTCCCTCAAAGGTGAGGGGCGTTGGACTATCGAGTGGCGATCATGAGGCGCATCGGCTGTCTCCTCGTGGCGTCGCCGGAGCCGCACATGTCGCAGGCCCTGATCGAGGTGGCGCTCGCGCATTCGCCGCGGGTGGAGGAAGCGGGCCCGGGCCTGGTCTATCTCGACGCGGCGGGACTCGAAGGATTGTTCGGCGGCAAGCGGCGGCTGGGCGAGAGCCTCTGTGCCGCAGCGGCCGCGCGGGGACTCGATGTGCGCGTAGGGATCGCCGGCAGCCGCTTGGGCGCGCTCGTCGCCGCCCGCAGCGGGGGCGGCGTGACGATCGTTCAGCCGGTAGAAGACGCGGCGTATCTGGCCACGGCGCCGCTCGGGCTTCTCGATCTCCCCGAGGAGCTGGCGGCCCGGCTCGACCGCTGGGGGATCCGGACTTTGGGCGAGCTGGCCGCTCTGCCGCCCGCCGCGCTCTTCGAGCGCTTGGGAAGCGAGGGACCGCGACTTCAACGGCTGGCGCGCGGCGAGGATCTCCGCCCGCTCATCCCCTGGGCGCCGGCGCCGCCTTTCGAAGAGTCGGCGGAGTGCGAGTGGGGACTCGATACGCTCGAGCCAGTCACCATGCTCTTGGCCGATCTCGCGAAAAAGATCTGCGCGCGGCTCGTCCGGCGCGGGCTCTCGGCCGACGGTTTCGAATGGATCTGCCGCCTGGCCGGCCGCAGCCTGCACGAGGGCTCGCTCGCGCTGGCCGCTCCCATGAGCGAGGCGTCGGCCATCGGGGCGCTGCTCAGGGTCGCGCTCGAGTCCCGGCCGCCGCAGGGCGTGGTGGAGGCGGTGACGCTCAAAGCCCACCCGCAGCGGGTCGCGCCGGCCCAGGACTCCCTCACCGGGCGCTCGCGCCCCAGCCCGCGTCTGGTCACCGCTGCCCTGACGCGTCTGACCGCCCTCGTCGGCGCCCGTCAACTCGGCATTCCCGCGCTGCTCGACAGCCACCGTACCGATGCCGTGCGGCTCGACCCGTTTCGCTCGGACAGGATTCATTCGGAGGATGGGATGAGAGATTCCGCGAGATCGAATTCCCCGGCGGCGCTGGCGCTGCGCCGGCTGCGCCCGCCATGCCCCGCCCATGTGACGCTGACCTCGGGCCGCCCGGTCCATCTCCGCTCGGCGGCACTGGCGGGGCGGATCGTGACCGGTGCGGGACCATGGCGCGCCTCGGGCGAATGGTGGACCGGCGGCCCGTGGGCGCGGGATGAGTGGGATGTGGAGTTGGCCGACGGCATCGTCTGCCGGCTGGTACACGACGGCTCCGCTTGGTTACTCGACGGGATTTACGACTAGTCCGAGCGGAGCCAGCTGATGTACGTCGAGCTGCACGCCAAGAGCGCTTTCAGCTTCCTCGAGGCGGCCGGCCTGCCCGAAGCGCTGGCCGAGGAGGCCGCGCGCCTGGATCAGCCCGCGATCGCGCTGCTGGACCGCGACGGCGTCTACGGCGCCCCACGGCTCTACCGCGCCTGCAGCCGGTTGGGCCTCAGCGCGCTGGTCGGCGCCGAGGTTACGCTCGAGGACGGCGGCCGGCTGCCGCTGCTGGTCGAGGACCGCGAGGGCTACCGCAACCTCTGCCGGCTCCTCACCCGCATCAAGATGCGCGCGCCCAAGGGCGAGGGCGCCGCCACGCTCGACGATCTGGCCGAGCACGCTGCGGGGCTGGTGGCCCTCACCGGCGGCGACGAGGGCCCCGTCGCGTGCCAGCTCACGACCCACGGCGCGGCCGCCGCACGCGAGATGATCGAGCGGCTGGCCTCGCTCTTCGGCCGCTTCAACGTGTACGTGGAGCTTCAGCGGCACCTGCGCCGGGATCAAGAGGCGCGCAATGAGTGGCTGGGCGTCCAGGCCGCCGCACTCGGCCTGCCGCTGCTCGCCACCAACTCGCCCCGGCTCATCCGCCGCCAGGATCGCCCGCTGCTCGACGCGCTCACGTGCATTCACGAGCACACGACGCTGGAGCGCGCCGGCCGGCTGCTGGCCAAGAACAGCGAGCGCTATCTCAAGAGCGGCCGGGTCATGGAGCGCCTCTTCCACGATTGCCCCGAGGCCGTGGCCAATTCGGGCGAGCTCGCGTTGAGACTCGGCTTCACGCTCAAGAACCTGGGCTACCAATTTCCCGACTATCCGCTGCCCCCGGGCGAAACACCCATCGGTTATCTCCGCGCCCTCTGCGAGCGCGGCGCGCGCGGGCGCTACGGCTCGGGGCCGCTGGCGGCCAAGGCGCGCCGGCAGATCGAGCGCGAGCTGAACCTCATCGGCCGCCTCGACCTGGCGGGCTACTTCCTCATCGTCTGGGACCTGGTCGAGTTCTGCCGCCGCAGCGATGTCCTGGTGCAGGGACGCGGCTCGGCCGCCAACAGCGCCGTGTGCTACGCGCTGGGGATCACCGCGGTTGATCCGGTAGGCATGGAGCTGCTCTTCGAGCGCTTCCTCTCGGAAGAGCGCGGGGAGTGGCCCGACATCGATCTCGACCTGCCCAGCGGCGACCGACGCGAGCAGGTGATCCAGTACGTGTACCAGCGCTACGGCAGGCTCGGCGCGGCCATGACCGCCAACGTGATCACCTACCGTGGCCGGCTCGCGGCGCGCGAGGTCGGCAAGGCGCTCGGTCTTCCGCCGGATCTCATCGAGCGGCTGGCCGGGCTCGTCAGCGACTGGGAGTACCGCGATCCGGGTGACGTCCTCACCGCTCATCTCGCGGAAGTCGGCTGCGATCTCGGCGATCTCCGCGTCCAGCACTTCGCCCGGGTGTGGACGGCCATCCAGGATCTGCCGCGCCATCTCGGCCAGCACTCGGGCGGCATGGTGATCTGCCAGGGACGGCTCGACGGCATCGTGCCGCTCGAGCCCGCCACGATGCCCGGCCGGGCCGTGATCCAGTGGGGCAAGGACGACTGCGCCGCGCTCGGCATCGTCAAGGTGGATCTCCTGGGGCTCGGCATGATGGCGCTGCTCCAGGACGCGATCGGGATGATCGCCGAGCGCGGCGGCCATGTGGATCTGGCTCATCTGCCGCCCGACGATCCACAGGTGTACGCCACACTCCGGAAGGCCGACACCATCGGCGTCTTCCAGGTGGAGAGCCGCGCCCAGATGGCGACGCTCCCGCGGCTCAAGCCCGAGCGCTTCTACGACCTCGTGGTGCAGGTGGCCATCATCCGGCCCGGCCCCATCGTCGGCGACATGGTGCATCCCTATCTCCGCCGCCGCGCGGGGCGCGAGCCGGTGACCGTCCCCCATCCGGCGCTCGAGCCCATCCTGGCCCGCACGCTGGGCGTCCCGCTCTTCCAGGAGCAATTGCTGCGGATGGCGATGGCGACGGCGGGCTTCAGCGGCGGCGAGGCCGAGGAGCTCCGGCGCGCGCTAGGCTTCAAGCGCTCCCGGCGGGCGATGGAAGAGATCGACACGAAGCTTCGCGCCGGCATGGCGCGCCAGGGCATCACGGGCGCCACCGCCGACGCCATCGTCCGCTCGATCACTGCCTTCGCGCTCTATGGCTTCCCCGAGTCTCATGCGGCGAGCTTCGCGCTGATCGCCTACGCGAGCGCCTGGCTCAAGGTCCATCATCCGGCGGCCTTCTACGCGGCCCTGCTCAATAACCAGCCCATGGGCTTCTACCATCCGGCCACCATCGCGCGCGACGCCGCGTGGCACGGACAGGCGATCCGCCCCGCCGACGTGAATTGTTCGGGCTGGCTCTGCGCGATCGAGCCCGACGGCACGGTGCGGCTGGGACTTCGCTATGTCCGCGGGCTCAGGGAAGAAGCCGGCCGGCTCATCGAGAACGAGCGAAAGCGCCGGCCCTTCCTCTCAGTGGCCGATTTGGTGAAGCGCGCGACTTTACGTCAAGACGAGCTCGTCCAGCTGGCTCAGGTCGGCGCGCTCGGCAGCCTCGAGCCCGAGCGGCGCGCGGCGCTGTGGGAAGCGGAGCGGGCGGCGCGGCCCCGCGGACCGCTCTACGAGGCGATCCCGGATCCGCTAGAGCCCTCGCCGCTCAGGCCCATGACCGCGGCGGAATCGCTCATGGCCGATTATGAAGGAACCGGGCTGAGCCTGGGGCCGCACCCGATGGAGTTCCACCGGGCACGGCTCGAGCGGCTGGGCGCGGCGCGCGCCGCCGATCTGGCGGGACTGCGGAACGGCGCCTGGGTGCGGATCGCGGGTGCCGTGGTCGTGCGTCAGCGCCCGGGCACCGCCAAGGGCTTCGTCTTTCTCAACCTCGAGGACGAGACGGGGCTCGCCAACATCATCGTGCGCCCGGCCCTCTTCCACCGCTACCGGCTCGCCTTGGTCAAGGAGCCGTTCCTTTTCGTGGCCGGGAGGCTTCAGCACGAGGACGGGGTCATCTCGGTACGCGCCGGAGAGATCGCGACCCTGCCTGAAGCGCTCGCGCGCGTGCCGTCCCACGACTTCCATTGAGCCCACGCCCTGGCGCCGGGTTCAGCCGCGCATCGCCGCGTAAACCGCCGGCCGGCGAAGAGCGCGGATCAAGAGCGCCAGCGGCACCGCGGAAGCCACCACGATGACCGCGACCATCGCGGCGCCGACCATCCGAAGTCCCGTGGTGAGGGGCATGCCCTCCGGCATCATCGGCGCCAGACTCATCCAGCCCCAGAGCCAGAGCACACCCGTTGCGAGCGTCGCGATCAGGGCGAGCCACGTGAGTCCCTCGAGCGTGGCGCGCGCCCAGGCCCTGCAGCGCAGGAGCTCGATGCCCGCCGCGAGGGCGACCAACGAGAGCGCGACCTGGATCCAGGTGAGGAGGGTGAAGTACTCGATGAGGCCCGTCATGATCCGGAGCTGCCAGGGCAAGTGGTCGGCGACACCGGGGTTCTGCGCCATCATCTGCTGCATCATGGCCCGCATCGTCCCGGCAGCGCCGAGGCTCATCAGGCCCGAGAGCAGCATGATCACCGCGCTCGCGATGAAGGTCCAGGCGATGCCGGTCACGATCGCGGGGCGCTGAGCCGGGGCGCTCATCTTTCCCCTTTCAGCCCGTCCGAGCTGGACGCGCGGGGTACACTGCCTCGCATGGAATCGGCGACTCCCTTTCTCTATCATCCCGCCGTCCCCTTCGTCCACTCACGACCTCGGCGGAGTTAGGAGAAGCGCGATGCACATCGGCATCATCGGAGCGGGCAATGTCGGGGCGGCCCTGGGCCGCCGCTGGTGCGCGGCCGGCCACGACGTGATGTTCGGGGTCCGCGACCCGCGCGGCGGCAAAGTCCAGGATCTGATCGGCGAGCTGGGCTCGCGCGCCTTCGCCGGCACGGTTGCCGATGCCGCGGCCTTTGGCGAGATCGTCGTTCTGGCCACGCCGTTCGACGCCACCGAGCAGGCGCTGCGGCAGGCCGGCAGCGTGGCCGGCAAGATCGTCGTCGATTGCACCAATCCGCTCAAGCCCGACCTCACCGGCCTGTCCATCGGTCACACGACCTCGGGCGCGGAAGCCGTCGCCCGCTGGGCCCTGGACGCGAAGGTGGTCAAGGCGCTCAACACCACTGGCGCCGGCAATATGCTCGATCCGCGCTACGCGGATGAAGCGGCGACCATGTTCATCTGCGGGGACGACTCCGCAGCGAAGGCCGTCGTCGGCGCCCTGGTCCGCGAGCTCGGATTCGACATCGTGGACGCCGGCCCGCTCACCCAGGCGCGGCTGCTGGAGCCGCTTGCGATGCTCTGGATCTCGCTCGCCTACGCCTGCGGGCTGGGGCCGGATATCGCCTTCCGTCTCGCGCGCCGGGGGCGGGCGCGATGATCCGCTACTTCGACGATTTCAAGGCTGGTCAAATCTTCGAGCTGGGCCGCCACACCATCAGCAAAGAGAGCATCCTGACCTTCGCGCGCGAGTACGATCCGCAGCCGTTCCACACCGACGAGGAGGCGGCGAAGGGGACGATGTACGGCGGCCTCATCGCCAGCGGCTGGCAGACCGGAGCCATCATGATGCGGCTGTTCTGGGACGGGCTGCTGAACGAGTGCGCGAGCCTTGGGTCGCCAGGCATCGACGAGCTGCGCTGGGTCAAGCCAGTCCGCCCCGGTGATACGCTCTCACTCCGCTTCTCGGTTCTTGAAACGATCCCGTCGCGCAGCAAGCCTGACCGAGGGGTTGTGCGGTCTCTCAGTGAGGTCCTTAATCAACACGGCGACGTGGTGCTGACCATGAAAGGGCTGGGCATGTTCAAGCGGCGGGCGCCGGCCAAATCGGAAACGTGACGATCGCGCCCCTTTCGCGGTATGCTCCCGACTCAGCCTGGCCCGATCGGGCGCGTCCGACCACTCCAGACCGGGAGGGAAGCTCGCGGTGACGCCAACCAGGAAGCAGAGGCTGCGGCGCGAGTACCTGCGCCACGTGGGCAGCCCGGGCTTCGCCGTCGCGGCCGTGTTCCTCATCGAAATCCTCTCGTGGGCCCACACCAAATTCATCAATCCGGCCCCGATCCTGCTGGTTTCGGTCGTGTGCGCGGCCTACGTAGGCGGCATGTTCGAAGCGCTCATCGCCGCCGGCATCACGGTCTGGTACTACGCCTATTTCGTCTCGGCGCCGGGGACCATCTTCCCGACCACCTACGAGACCGTCCGCCAGGTCTTGGTCTTCGCGTGCGCGGCTCCGGCCGTGGCGCTGATGGTCGGGCTGCTCAAGCAGCGAGCCGCGCGCGTCGCCAGCGAAGCCGTGCGGCGCGAGCGCGAGGCCGCGGAGACCGTGGTCGCCTCCATGACGACCAGCCGCCAGGCTGAGAAGGCCAGTCGGGCCGCCGACGAGCGCTACCGCGGTCTCTTTGAAGGTGTGGTCGCCGGCGTGTACCGGACGTTCGAGGACGGACGGGTGGTGGACTGCAACCAGGCCTTCGTGAAGATCCTCGGCTACCACACGCGGCAGGAGGTCCTCCAGCGGAACGCGACCGGCTTCTACTGGTTTCCCGCTGATCGCGAGACTCTCATCAAGCGGCTCGATGCCGGAGAAGTCATCACCAACTTGGAAGTGCCCTTCAGGCGCAGGGACGGCGCCCCGATCCGGGTCCGGATGAACGCGCGGCGCATGGACGAGGGCTCGCGCCTGCTCTTCGAGGCGAGCATCGTGGAGATCGCCGAGCGTCCGCCGAGGGAAGCCGACGCCAGCCCCGCTCCCAAGTCCGCCTGAATCGGCGTGTTAAGATGGGCCATCCTAAGGTCGAACCGGGCCCCAGTCCGGCATCGACAGAAGGACGCCGCATGCCGATTTACGAATACGAGTGCCGAGGGTGTCATCGCCGGGTGAGCGTGCTGGTGCGCTCGCTGTCCGGCGGGCCGTCGCCCCGATGTCCACGTTGCGACAGCGCCGAGCTGACGCGCCTGATGTCCCGGTTCGCCACCGTGAAATCCGAAGACGCCCGCCTCGATTCTTTTGCCGATCCCGCGCAGTACGGAGACCTGAACGAGAACGATCCGCAGAGTGTCGCCCGCTTCGTCAAGCGGATGGGCGCGGAAATGGGCGAGGACCTGGGTGAGGATCTCGACGCGGCCATGGACGAGGCCATGTCGGAAGGCCCCACGGAGCAAGCCGGGGGCGCGGACGAGAGTCTGGCCGACGCGACCGGTGGAGGTCTCGATGAAGGTTGACGTCCTGCCGGGCTTCGAAGGGCTCGACGAGCGGCGCTGGAACGGCCTGCTCGGCGAAGCGCGGCTGCCCTCGGTATTCCTCACCTGGCAGTGGCAGACGGCGTGGGCCGAGGCCTTCGCCGCCGGCCGCGCGCTGCAGCTCCTGCGCGTGAGCGACGCGGCGGGCACGCCCGCCGGGCTGCTGCCGCTCTATGAGGATGCGCCAGCCCGTCGGCGCATCCTCGGCGGCGTGGACGTCTCGGATTATCTCGACGTGATCGCCGCCGCCGGCCGCGAAGACGAGGTGTGGCACGCCCTGCTCCAGCATCGCGCGGCCGAGGCCGTCGAGTGGGATCTCCACGCGGTTCGCGCGGCGTCCGCGACGGTGCGGTTGCTGCCCGCGATCGCCCACGGCTATGGGCTTCGCGCTTTCGCCGAGCGCGAGGAGCGCTGTCCGGTGCTGGCGCTGCCCGCCACCTGGGACGACTATCTGGCCCGGCTCGGCGGCAAGGATCGCCACGAGCTGCGGCGGAAAATGCGCAGGCTCGAGCGCGAGCTGCCGGGCGCCTCGGTGCGCTCGCATGCCGGCGCGGCCGGCTGGGACGAGGCGCTGAGTGGATTCCTGGTTCTCCACCGTCTCTCCAAGGTCGGCAAGGCCCGCTTCATGGACCAGCGCATGGAGCGCTTCTTTCGCGAGGCGACGCGGGCACTGGCGGCGGCGGGGTGGGCGCGGCTGTGGTTCCTCGAGTGGGACGGCAAGGCCGTGGCGAGCTTTCTCTGTCTCGAATACGCCGGCAGCGTGGCCCTCTACAATTCCGGCTTTGATCCGGCGCGGGCCGCCCTGGCTCCGGGGATCGTGCTCCTGGCTCACGTCATCAGGGACACCATCGACCGCGGCGTGCCGGCGTTCGACTTTCTCCGCGGCGAGGAGCCCTACAAGTACGCCTTCGGCCCCACGCCCGAGGATCTCTTCAACGTGAGGATCCTGCGATGAGCCTGCGCGTGGCCATGCTGTCCGTGCATACCTGTCCGCTCGCCGCGCTCGGCGGCAAGGAGACGGGCGGCATGAACGTCTATGTGCGCGAGACGGCCCGCGAGCTCGCGCGGATGGGCGTGCACGTGGACGTGTTCACCCGCTCGCAAAACCCGGGCATCCCGCGCGTCGTGGAGCTGGGCGGCGGTGCGCGGGTCGTCCACCTGCCGGCGGGGGCCGAGGCGCCCATGCCTCGGGAAGCCGTCCATGCCTACCTCGACGAGTTCGTGACGGGCGTCGAGAGCTTCGCGCAGTCCGAGGGCCTCGAATACGACCTCATCCATGCCCACTACTGGCTGTCGGGGGTGGCGGGACTCGCGCTGCGCGACGCCTGGGGCACCCCGCTGGTCCAGATGTTCCATACCCTGGGGCGGCTGAAGAACTCCGTGGCGCAGTCGCCGGCCGAGGTCGAGCCAGATCTCCGAATCGCGGAAGAGGCGCGGATCATCGCCGGCGCGGATCGCATCGTCGCGGCCAATGTCGTCGAGCGGGCGCATCTGGTCTGGTATTACGGGGCACGCCAGGACGGCATCGCGGTGATCCCGTGCGGCGTGGACACCGAGCTCTTCCAACCGATGCCGCGCGCCGCCGCCAAGGACCTGCTCGAGCTGCCGCCCGGGCCGCTGCTCGTCTATGTGGGGCGGCTGCAGCCGATCAAGGGCCTGGAGACATTGCTCGAAGCCATGACCCTGGTGGCGCCGGCGGCCCGGCTCATGATCATCGGCGGCGACGCGGACGAGCCGGAGAACGGCCACGCCGCCCACCTGCGTGAGCGGGTCAGCGCCCTCGGACTCGGCGAGCGGGTTCGATTCCTCGGCGCCCAGCCCCAGCGGCAGCTGCGGCTCTTCTACGCCGCGGCCGATGCCACCGTCATGCCGTCCTACTACGAGTCCTTCGGCATGGTGGCCCTCGAGGCCATGGCCTGCGGCAGCCCGGTCGTCGCCTCGCGGGTCGGCGGGCTCACGACAACCGTCCAGGACCGCGTGACCGGCCTCCTCGTGCCCGAAGGCGATCCCTCGACGTTGGCGGCCGCGCTCGACACCCTCCTCGGGGACCGGGCGCTACAGGGGCGTCTGGCCGCGCAGTCGCAGCGCTGGGCCGCCGAGCACCGCTGGCCCTGCGTGGCCGAGGCGGTGTGCCGGCTCTACTCCGAGCTGCGCCCCCTCGCCGTCACGCACCTCGCTCGCGCCCGCTGCAGACCATAGCTCGGCCTGAGAGCGCCGCAGCGTGGGCGCCATCCGGATGGTAGTATTCTGCTCGGCGCGTGACGTCGAACGTGGCGTGAGCCCAAGGGGGGTCGAGATGGATCGAGCCGGCATCGAGCTCAATGGCGTGAGGTATCGCTGGCCGTCGCGGCCGGTCGCCGTAGTCTGCATCGACGGCGGCGACCCGGCCTACTTCGAGCAGGGCGTGCGGGACGGAATCGTCCCCAACGTGGCGCGCTTCATGAAGACCGGCTTGAGCGTCGTGGCCGACGGCGACGTCCCGAGCTTCACGTGCCCGAACAATATGTCCATCTCAACCGGAAGCCCGCAGTCGGTCCACGGCATCTCGGGCAATTTCTACCTCGACCGGGAGACCGGCGAGGCGGTGGTCATGACCGGCCCCGAGCTCCTCCGCTCGCGGACCATCATGGCCGAGTTCTCGCGCCACGGCGCCACGGTGGTCTCGGTCACCGCCAAGGACAAGCTGCGGCGCCAGCTCGGCAAGGACATGGACATCGCGAGTGGCAGCGTCAACTTCTCGGCCGAGTGTGCGGAGCAGTGCACGCCGGAGGAGACCGGGATCGAGAACGCCCTGGAGCTCACCGGCATGCCGAAGCCCGATATGTATTCGCCGGAGCTTTCGCTGTTCGTGCTCGAAGCCGGGATCAAGCTCTTGGAGCAGCGGCGGCCGGACATCCTCTACCTGTCGCTCACGGACTACATCCAGCACAAGTACGCGCCGGGCGAGAAGGAGGCGGACCGCTACTACCGGAACATGGACGAGAAATTCGGACGGTTGTACGACCTCGGGGCGGTGGTCGCGCTGACCGCGGATCACGGGATGAACGACAAGTCGAATCCGGACGGCTCGCCCCGAGTCATCTGGCTCCAGGACCTCCTCGACGCGCGCTTCGGCAAAGGCTCGAGCACGGTCATCTGCCCGATCACCGACCGCTTCGTGGCCCACCACGGCGCGCTCGGTGGCTTCGTCCGCGTCTACTGCCACGGCAGTCTCGATCCGGTTGACGTGATGCGGCTTGCCGCGGCCCTGCCCGGTATCGAAGCCGTCCACGACAAGGCCACCGCCGTGCGGCTCTTCGACCTGCCGCCCGACCGGGAAGGGGACGTGGTGGTGATCAGTCGTGTCGATACCTGCATCGGCGCGTCCGAGGCCGCGCATGATCTCTCGGGGCTCAAGGGTCATCGCCTCCGCAGCCACGGCGGCATCTCCGAGGCCAAGGTGCCGTTCATCCTGAGCCACCCGCTCCGGCCGGAATACGCGGCCCGGGCGGCGGCGGGGCCCCTGGAGAGCCACCAGATCTTCGACTTCGCGATCAACGGCGTCGATACGCGGTGATCTGAGCCGGAGCAGGCACGCGCCATGGGACGCAGCGGACGGGCGGCGATCTACGAGGCTCCGAACACGCCCTTCATCATCAAGGAATACCCGCTCAGGCCGGCCGGGCCGCGCGAGGCCCTGGTGCGGGTCACGATGTCGACGATCTGCCGCTCGGACATTCATTCTTACGAGGGGCGGCGGCCGAATCCGGTCCCGGGGATCCTCGGCCACGAGATCATCGGCGTGATCGAGGAGATCGGGCCGGGCGTCGAGCGGGACATGCGCGGCGACGCGCTCAGTGTCGGAGATCGGGTCACCTGGACCGAATACTTCTTCGACGGCGAGAGCTACTACCGCGACGTCCTCGACATGCCGCAGAAATCCCACGGCCTGCGCAAGTACGGGCACGACCGGGCCGACGAGGATCCGCATTTCGTGGGCGGCTTCGCCGAGTACTGCTACATCCTGCCCGGCACCGGGATCCTGAAGCTTCCCGCCGAGCTTTCGGACGAGGAGGCCACGCCGCTCAACTGCGGGGTCGCGACCATGATCTCGGTCACCGAAGCCGCGGCCATCGGCATGGGGGATGCCGTGGTCATCCAGGGCCTGGGGCTCCTGGGTCTGTACGGCGTCGCGATCGCGCGCTCGCGGGGCGCGCGGCTCGTCGTCGGGCTCGATGCGGTCCCGAGCCGCCTGGAGACCGCCAAGCGATTCGGCGCCGACCTGACGCTGAACGTCGGGAAGATGAGCGATGCCGACGTTGTCAAGGCGGTGCGCGAGGCCTGCCGGCCCGACGGGGCCGACGTAGTCATCGAGGTGTGCGGAGTGCCTGACGTGATTCCTCAGGGGCTCCGGATGCTGCGGACGGGCGGCCGCTACACGCTGGGCGGACTCGTGAATCCCAACGCAAACGTGACGATCGACGCCAATGTCCTGGTCAGGCAGTGGGTTACGCTCCGGGGAATCCACAACTACCACCCGCGTCACCTCATCCAGGCCCTCGACTTCGTCATGGCCAACCGGAGCCGCTTCCCGTTCAGGGACATCGTGGATTCGAAGTTCCGGCTGTCGGAGCTCGACACGGCGTTCAAGAAGGCATCCGAGCGGAGCGTCCTCCGGGCGGCCGTCGTGCCGTGACGGTCGTCATGAGCGCGCCGCCTCTCCATTTCGCCCCGAAGGGACTCTATATCGGAGGCGAGTGGACGCCGGCCGACGACGACCAGACTTTCGAGACCACCAATCCGTCGACGGGAGAGAAGCTCGGGGACGTTCCGCTGGCCGGGGAGGCGGACGTGGATCGGGCGGTCACAGCGGCGAAGAAGGGATTCGCCCAGTGGTCGCGGGTGACAGGCAAGGAGCGGGCCCGGTGCCTCGAGCTCCTGGCCCAGCGCATCGTCGAGCACACCGATTACCTGGCACTCATGGACGCGGTGGACTCGGGCAATGCCATCGCGGGGATGCGTGGCGACATGGCGTGGACCGCCGACACCCTGAACTATTTCGCCGGCCTGATCACCGAGATCAAGGGTGAGACCGCGTCGCACGCCCCGGGGCATCTCAATTTCACGCGCCGCCAGCCCTACGGAGTCGTCGCCAAGATCAACCCATTCAATCATCCCTTCCGCTTCTGTGCCGAGAAGGCGGCCGCTCCGCTCGCGGCCGGCAACTGCGTGGTGATCAAGGGCTCGGAGCAGGCGCCGCTGTCGAGCCTGAAACTGGGCGAGCTCTGCGACGGCATCTTCCCGCCGGGGGTGGTCAATATCATCACCGGGGCCGGCGCCACCGGATCGGCTCTCGTGCGCCATCCCGACGTGCGCCGGATCGGCTTTGTGGGCTCGGTGCCGACGGGACGCGCCATCGCACGCGAGGCGGCGGAGGGGCTCAAGCAGGTGACGCTCGAGCTCGGCGGAAAGAACCCGATCATCATCTTCCCCGACGCAGACTCGAAGAAGGCCGCCACGGCGGCGATCAAGGGCATGAACATGAACCGGCAGGGGCAGTCGTGCAGCTCGACGTCGCGGGTGCTGGTGCACCGGTCGCTCCACGGCCCGGTGGTGGACGAGCTGGCCCGCCAGGCCCAAGCGCTGCCCGTCGGGCTGCCGTGGATCGAGTCGAACGAGGTGGGTCCGGTCATCTCGCAGCGGCAGTTCGATCGCATCATGGGCTTCATTGAATCGGGCAAGACCGAGGGGGCGAAGCTTGTGACGGGAGGGGAGCGGTCGGGGGACCCGGCACTCCGCCGCGGGCTCTTCATCCTGCCGACGGTCTTCGACGGGGTGACGCCCGAGATGCGCATCGGGCGCGAGGAGATCTTCGGCCCCGTCATGTCCGTCATGCCGTGGGACGACTACGAAGAGATGCTCGCCCGCGCAAACGGCTTGGAATACGGACTCACCGCCGCCATCGTGACCAACGACCTCAGGAAGGCCATGGAGACGGCGGAGCGCATCGAAGCGGGGTATGTCTGGATCAACTCCACGGGCCGCTACCTGGGGGCGCCGTACGGTGGCTGGAAGCAGAGCGGGATCGGTCAGGAGGAGTGCCTCGACGAGCTTCTCAGTTACACGCAGATCAAGAATGTCAATATGCGGTGGTAGTCCTGGGCCCCATTCGGTGATACCGTGGCTGGCGTTACGCGCTTCCGGCAGCCCCGTCGGAGTCTTCTAATTACAGGGAGGTTCAAACGATGCGCACACTGAGATACGCAATCGCGTTGATGCTCGCTTCGGCGGTGGTGACGGGAGCTGTCCTCGCGCAGCAGCCGACGGGCACCGCCAAGCCGGGGATCCTCACCGTGGGGTTCATCCCGGCCGAAGATGCGCGAGCGATGGTCAGGCAATCCCAGGCCATCATGGACATTGTCGCCAAGCAGACGGGGCTCAAGGTCGACGCCTTCGTGGGCTCGGACTACAATGCCACGATCGAGGCTCTTCGCACCGGCCACGTGGACGTGGCGCTCCTGGGGCCGTTCTCCTATGTGCTGGCCACCACTCAGGCGCCGGTCGAGGCCTTCGCCGTCACCGTGGTCGCCAAGACCATGCAGCCGAGCTATCGCTCCATCATCATCGCGCGCAACGAGAGCCCCATCAGCGCGCTGGCGGAGATCAAGGGACGGACGTTCGCGTTCGTGGATCCCGGCTCCACGTCGGGCTACATGGTGCCCGCCGCCGCGTTCATCACCTCGGGCATCACGCCGGAAAAAGATTTCGCCAAGGTGATGTACTCGGGCGGGCACGACGCCACCATCGTGGCCGTGGCCGAGGGCAAGGTGGATGCCGGGTCCGTTGCCGACCGCATCTACGAGCGCGGCTGCGCCAAGGGGCTGGCCGACTGCAATAAGCTCAAGATCGTCTGGAAATCGGATCCCATTCCCAATGACCCGCTGCTCTACCGGAAGAACCTGCCGGAGGACCTCAAGAAGAAGATCCGCGAGGCGTTCTACAGCGTGAAGAACCTGCCCTTCGGCGAGATGGGGACCGTGGCGCGCTTCGATCCCGCCACCGACAAGGACTACGACTCCGTGCGCAAGGTCGCCACGGCGCTCAAGCTCGACCTGACCAAGATGAAGTGAAAATGACCAATGACGTCCTGGCCGGGAGCGACCAGCGCGCAGTCTCGCTCCCGGCCGGGAAGACGTGGCGCTTCCATCACATCCTCCTGGCGGCCGCGGCCGTCGCCTTCCTCCTCTGGTGCGCCGACGGCGTGGACCTGCGCCCGAAGGAGATCGTGCGCGCGCTGCCGATCATCGGCACCTACTTCGCGCGCATGTGGCCGCCGCGATGGGGGTTTGCCGACTCGGTCTGGAAGCCCGCCCTTGAAACCGTCTACGTCGCGATCTGGGGCAATGTCCTGGCCACCGTCATCGGGCTCCCGCTCGGCGTGCTGGCGGCGCGGAACGTCGTGCGCTCTTCAGCGCTGCGAAATCTCGCCAAGGGGGTTCTCAACCTGTTCCGCAGCATCTCCGAGCTGATCTGGGCGATCTTTTTCGTGTCGGCGGTCGGGCTTGGTCCGTTCCCGGGCGCGCTGGCGCTCGGGATGAACTACGGAGGGATCCTCGGGCGGCTCTACGCCGAAGCCATGGAGAACGTGGAGTCCGGGCCCATCGAGGCGCTCCAGGCGACCGGCGCGGGCCGGCTCCAGGTGATCCTCTTTGCGATCTTCCCGCAGGTGGTCCCGCAATTCGTGACGTACAACCTCTACTGGTTCGAGGTGGCGGTGCGCTCGGCCACCGTGCTCGGC